>CAZFWN010000081.1:10252-22343 GCA_964522745.1 uncultured Ktedonobacterales bacterium | reverse complement strand
CGGCAGACTTCCTCTATATGCTCAAGACCGTCAACGACCCGGCCACCGGCGCGGCCAGCACCCAGGGCTTTGATCCCGGCACGATTGCTTCCTACACCGCCCCCGATAATTACACGGTGGTGTTGCAGTACAAGCAAGTCTTCGCCTCCTTCCTCTTCTTCCTGCCCTATCCGCTGCCGCAGCATGCCTGGGGGTCCATCCCCAATGCCCAACTGCAAAACAAGCAGGAAGTCAACCTGACGCCCAACGTGACCAGCGGCCCCTACATGGTCTCCGACTACGCCAGCCAGCAGAGCTTCACGCTGGTGCCCAATACGCACTATGTCTCCACCACCCTGCACCCGGCGGTGCTGGACAAGCTGATCTTCAAGGGCTACTCCGCCAAGGATGCCCTCATTGCCGGCTACCGCGCCAGCGAGACCGACTACGCCACCGACTTCACGGTCGGGGATCTCGCCAAGGTGAATGGCTTGCCGGGCCTCTCCATCACCCCAGCCATTGAGAGCGAGCATCTCGACTTCAACCAGCAGACCCCCGTGCTGCAAGATGTCAATGTCCGCAAGGCCATTGCTCAGGCCATTGACCGCTGCTCGATCATCCAGAATGTGCTGCATCAGACGTGCAGCAAGCTCTATACCGATAACATCACGCCCTCGCCCTCGCCGCTGTTTAACGCCAGCCTCAAGGGCTACACCTTCGATGCCAGTGCCGCCAAGGCCGACCTGCAAACCTCCGGCTGGGATTGCTCCAAGGCGCCGACCAGTCCCTGCACCAAGGGCGGGGCCGCCTTCCCCAACCTGCGGCTCTCGACGACCAAGGGCAATCAGGTGCGCGCCGATGAGATGGCGCTGATTCAGAAGAACCTGGCCGACGTGGGCATTCCGGTGACCACCTCGGTCTATCCGGGCGGCGCGTTCTTCGGGCCGTACTCGGCCCAGGGCGTGTTGGCGACCGGGCAGTATGACCTGGCGATCTTCGCCTATTCGTATCCGCTGGACTTCTACGGGGCGCTGGGCTATTTCCAGAGTACCCAGATTCCCACGGCCACGAACCAGGCGGGGGGCAACTACGAGCGGGTCAATGATCCCACCATTGACAACTACATCAACACCGGCAACCAGACGTTGGACTTCAACAAGCGGGCGGACATCTTCAAGCAGATGTTGCAGTATGTTTCGCAGCAGATGTACGAGCTGCCCCTCTACGAGCGGCCCAACATCAACCTGGTAGACAACCGCTTTGGCAACTTCTTCCCCAACCCGACCTCCTTTGGCAATACCTGGAACGCGGGTGACTACTCCGCCAAATCGTTGTAAGCCCGCGCACTGGTAAGCTGCGGGCCATACTCCCCGCGGCTGCCACCGCGGGCCGGCCTCCCGTGGAGGCCGGCCCTCTGTGGTGTGTGTGTCATACTCTGGTGGGAAACTGAAGCCTAATAGACTGCCAACGAATGGGGCAATGGGAAGAAGTAGCACCTTTCAGAGCGCTCCTCAGCGCCGCGAGGGCGACACATCGGCACTGAGATCACGCACTACCATCCCGTGCTGTGGCTGCTGGTCTGGAGCCAGCGGCACAAACAGCAACCCCGACTGGCTCGGCGGGCCGTATATCGTCGTTCCTAGCGACGCATAGCCACCTGGCCGGCAGGGTGGATGCGGGCAGCCACCACCACCACCGCCACCGCCACCTCCGCCGGTTGGAGGCTGCGGCTGGCACTCAACCTTCCAGTTATCTCCATCGGAGCGGCCCGGCTGAATCTTCAAGCAAGGCGGCAGGGTGCCACCATTGCCCAGGTTATTGCTCTGCGGCTCCGAGCCGGTGATAAACCAGTCATAGTTGCATCTGCCGTTGGAGCAGTAGTTCTGCTTCTCCACCCCTGAGGGCACCGAAAAATCCTGATACGGTCGTCCGTTCTCTGCGACGAGCATGGCATCATGCCAGATTGGTGCGGCGCCGACAATACCATTGGCTTCGTTGGTTGGCTGATCCTTGTCGTTGCCTACCCAGACGCCCATCGTCAGGTCCATTGTATAGCCCATCGTCAGATCATCCCTAAAGTCTTCGGTGGTGCCAGTCTTGGCAGCCGCCGGGCGCGCCGACTGGCTATAACATTCCTGGTTATTGGCATAGAGGTACAACGGGCTGCACGAGCCAAACTCCGGAGCGCGGGAGCGATTATCGCTCAGGATGCTCGTAATCAGGTAGGCCAGTTGCGGGCTAATCACCTGCTGACCATGCGGCGTGTATTGAAAGACGCTATTGCCTTTTTGATCGGTGATGCGCCAGATGCCAAATGGCTGGTTGCGCACCCCGTAGTTGGCAAAGGTGCTGTAGGCCGAGGCCAGGTCCATCATATGCACGTCGAGGCTGCCAAGGGTCATCGACAGGCCCGGTGTACCGCTATGTTGCGGGCTGATGGTCAACCCCAGCCGCTCGGCCATATTCAGCGTATCATCAATGCCGGCAAACTCCAGTGCTTTGACTGCCGGCACATTCAGCGAGAGCTGCAAGGCCGAGCGCACCGTCTGCTGGCCGGTAAAGGTGCGCGAATAGTCCAGCGGCTTGTAGCCTGGCGTCCCAGGGTTATAGTCAAAGGCCGTCGGCCCATCGAAAATGGTCTGAGCCGGGAACCAGCCCTTTTCAAACGCCGTCACATAGGTGATTGGTTTGAAGGACGACCCCATCTCGCGCCAGCCTTGAGTGGCTACGTTGTAATTGCCACCAATGGACTGGTCATAATAGTTTACACTGCCGATCATCGTTAAGATCGCGCCGGTATGCTGATCGATGATCACGGCGGCCCCATCATCTACATTCGCTCCGTTCAGAGACTGTACATGCTGCTGGAGAATCTGCTGTACCTGATTCTGCAGGTTCAGGTCGAGCGTCGTATAGACCCTCAGACCCGTCAGCGACGCATCAAGCTGGCCGGAGTCAATCATATCGGCCAGTTGTCCTTCGATCCAATCGACGAAATGTGGCGCCTGGGCCAGCTGCTCCGCCGGAGGCTTCAAGAAGGTGGGCGAGGCGGCCTCATCCTCGGCCTGCACCGCCTCTTCGGCACTAATATATCCTTCCGAAACCATCGCATTCAGCACCGCTTTCTGGCGAGCCAGCGCGGCCTTGGGGTGATAGAACGGGTCCAGGTTCGGTGGATCGTTGGGAATACCGGCCAGCATGGCTGCTTGCGCCAGGTCCAACTGCGAGGCGGCGGTGACATTGCCATGATCGTGCAGACCAAAATACGCTTCCGCAGCAGCATCGACGCCATAAAGGCTTTCATTATAGGCGCTCAGGCCATAGCCAATCGAATTGAGGTACATTTCTAGAATCTGCTGCTTGCTGTAATTCTGGGTGATGCCAACCGCCAGAATAGCTTCTTTGATCTTGCGATCAAAGGTAGGATCGTTGTTAAGCACCGTATTCTTAACCAACTGCTGGGTGATGCCGCTGCCACCTTCTACCGTCCGCCCATAGCGCAGATTATCGGTGGCGGCGCGGACAATGGCGGTAAAATCGACGCCCTGGTTTGTCCAGAAGCCTTTATCCTCCACTGCAATCGTCGCGTTAATCACATTGATCGACATTTGCTTGAGCGGGACATAGTGCTTAATGCCGCCGGTGGTCAGGGTGTAGAGCAGGGTGCCCGTAGAATCAAAAATCTGGACATTATCGCGGGAAACGGTGCTGGGCAGATTGTTCAGCAGCGCCGATTGGCTCTGATAATAGGCATAGGCATCGCCAATGGTGTAGCCAACCACCACCAGCAGCGCCAGCGCCACCAGTGAGGCCGCGCTCAGCACCGCCCGCCGCAGCAGGCTATTATAGCGTTCTTCGCGCTTGCGGTTATGCTCCATCCGGTAGAGCGCGTAGCGCCGCCGGCGCCGCCAGCGCAGATTTGCATCGCGGCGGAGCCGCTGCGTCTGCTCGCGTCGGGCCTCTTCACTCACCAGCCGCTTTCGACTAATCCCTATCGCTGGCACCGGCTCCGTCCTGGAGCGTTCCCCCACCAGCACTAGCGCGCGGCTCTCGGCCACCTCTTCTTCCTCAGGAAGCCTTCTGGTTGTTTCAGGCAGCCGTCTGGTGCGAACCGGAGCCGGCTCTGTTGGCGGCTTCTGACCATTGCTGCCATGCTGCTCGTCCTCATCGTTTGGGGGAACAGGGGTGGCCTTGCGCTCGCGCCTTCTTCGCGGAAATGGCTCAGGAACCGCGCTGACTGCTGGCGCTGGGGAGGCAGGCGAGTCAGCTTGGGCCTGCGGCAAGGTTGGCGCTTCATCGAGGCCGGCCCCAGCCAACGTTGGCACCTCATCTGGGGTTCCATTGCCGGCAGGAACAGTGTCGATAGAGCTATCCGGCTCAGGTGTGTCTACCAGTGCTGGTATTTCGGCCACTTGCATCGCTGCTGGCGCTTCCGACGTCACTTCGGCGACTGGCTCAACCTCTTCCACCAGCGATGGTTCTTCTGCGGCTGGTGCTTCCTGAGCGACTTCGGCAACGGGATCAACCGCCGCTTCCGGCTCTGCCTGCATCTCCTCGGCGGACCTAAGAGCCGACTCTTTCTCGGCCTGGCCTAAGACGCGCGCGGCCCTGGAGCGCCGGCGTTCGCGCACCCGCGTGCCATTGCTGGCTTCCTCGCCGTTCGCGCTCTCGGCCTGTCGCTCCAGATGGGCACGCACCACCTCTGGCGTGAGCGCGGGCAGCACGCCGGAATTGCTCTTGCGAGCAGCCGACACTTGCCTGGCGCGCTCTATCGAATCTTTGAGCGGCGTCGTCGGCTCATCATCGGCAGCGCTGCGGGCGCCAGCCTGAGCTACGCCCGGCGGTGAATTGACCGACCCGTTCTGATCGCCGCTGGGGCCAGCGCCTTGCTCAGCCGCATCTGCTGAGCCTTGGCCTTCTTCATCGGGTTCTGAGGGTGTATTGAGAGGAGGAGCATGTTTTTGCACTGAACTTCCGGCCTTCCGTCATACAGGGGCGCGCGGGACGCCCTTTCCATCCGCAATACAGCTTAGCAAGCAGCATTTTATATAGGAAGTATTCTTTATAAGAGTGCGTGATAAGACGCTATCATTACCACGATACAGCAGGCTATAAAGCATCTGATAGATAAGATACCAGGGAAAGAATCGAAGGTCTGTGAAGAGCCAGGCTCGTAGCCCAAAAGGGTTGCTTTGGCCGGGTGCATTTCAGCTTGACACGCCCCCAGCCAATCGGCTATGCTACAAGAATGACGCTTCTGGTCTGAGGAGCAACGCGCAGAGACACATTCCACCCCATGTCAGACCTCTACTATAGAGACGCACGACAGTGCGCAGTGTGACACAAAAAGAGTGTGAAATAGCTCACAAAATCGTATCTTATAAAGGAGCATCATATGGCTCAGACCAACCTTTCGGACGCGGCGAGCGCCTCCACACCGCCGGGCACTGGCACCGTGCGGGTGCGCTTCGCCCCCAGCCCAACGGGCATTCTGCATATCGGCGGCTATCGCACCGCCATTTTTATCTGGTTGTTTGCGCGCCGCTACGGCGGTCAATTCTTGCTGCGCATTGAAGATACCGATACCGAGCGCTACAATCCCGCCGCCGTTGACGCGATACTGGATGGCTTGCGCTGGCTCGATGTGCTGCCCGACGAAGGGCCAGTGGTCGGCGGCCCTGTCGGCCCCTACTTTCAGACCCAGCGCGCCGCCATCTACCACGCTCATGCTCAAGAGTTGATCCAGCGCGGCGGCGCCTATCGCTGCTATTGCACGCCAGAGCGCCTGGACGAGATGCGCCGCGAGCAGGAGGCGCGTGGCATCAAATCCGTGCGCTATGACCGCCGCTGCCGCTATCTCACCCCAGAGGAGCGCCAGCAGCACGAGCAGAACGGCGAACCCTTTGTGGTCCGGCTGGCCGTACCGCTGGAGGGTCAGACCGTTGTGAAAGACCTGCTGCGCGGCGATGTGCTCTTTGAGCATACAGAACTTCAGGACATCATCTTGCTCAAATCCAATGGCCTGCCCACCTATCACCTGGGCGCAATGGTGGACGATCATCTGATGGGCATTACGCATGTGACACGCGGCGCCAACGACTGGCTGCCCAGCGCTCCCTATCATGTCCTGATCTACCAATTTCTCGGCTGGCAGCAGCCCATCTGGGTCCATTATCCGGTAGTATTGGGCAAAGACCGCAAGAAGCTGAGCAAGCGGCAGGGGGCCGAACCGCTGAGCTTTTATCAGCAGGCCGGCTATCTGCCGGAGGCCATTATCAATTACCTCGCGCTGCTCGGCTGGTCCTATGATGATAAGACCGATATTCTCAGCCGCGAGCAGTTGATGGCTTCGTTCTCACTAGACCGTATTAGCACTTCAGATGCCATGTTTGACCCGGAGCGGCTGCTGTGGATGAACGGCGTCTATATTCGCGCCCTGACGCCTGAGCAACTGGCCGAGCGCACCCTGCCTTTTCTGGAGCGGCCAGAGGCAGAGGGCGGTCTGCCCAACAGCGTGCCGCGCCCGCTCGACAAAAGCTACGCAGCGCGTGTCCTCACGCTGGAGCAGGAGCGCATGAAGACGCTGGGCGAGGCGGCGCAGATGACTACCTTCTTCTTCACCGATGATCTGCATTACAGCGCCGATTTGCTCATCGGCAAGGGCATGGACCGCGAGAAGACGGAAAACGGCCTGCGCCAGACACTAGCGCTGCTGGAGGGGCTGGAAACCTGGGACGCGCAGGCGATGGAGGAGCCGATGCGCGCCCTTGCCGATGCGCTCAAGCTGAAGCCAGGGCAGCTCTTCATGGCCGCCCGCGTTGCCATCTCTGGCCGCACCGTCTCGCCGCCGCTGTTTGAGACAATGGAGGTGCTGGGGCGAGATAGGACGCTGGCGCGTATCCGCCAGGCGTTGGACAAATTGCAGGGCTAACTCTCTATCAGGCGCCGTCTTTGGAGCGGGCATCCTGGTGCAGCGCGGCGCTCATCTGCTGCACTGCATCAGACTCCTGCTCCAATGGCAAGAGCTACACAAAGAGCATTACACAGTTCCTACTCGCTGGCGCAGCACGCCCTTCACGATCCCTAGTACCAGGAATGAGGTAGCAAGCAGAATGACGGCGAGGGTAATGGCAATACGCAGATCGATCTCGAAGCCCACGTAGATGGCAAGGGGCATTGTCTGGGTGCTGCCAGGGAAATTGCCGGCAAAGAGGATGGTTGCGCCAAACTCGCCCAGCGCGCGTGCCCAGGTCATTACTGCGCCGCTGAAGAGGGCCGCCCAGGAGAGTGGTAAGGTAATCAAGCGGAAGATGCCAAACGCACCAGCGCCATCCACTGCCGCCGCCTGCTCAACCTCTCGATCCACTTGCCGAAAGGCAGTAATGGCCGTCTTGATATAGAACGGTCCGGCCACAAAGGTCTGCGCCAGCACCACCGCCGCCGTTGAAAAGGCCAGTTCGATGCCGGCGTTGTCGAGCAGCGGGCCAAAGAGTCCGCGCCGCCCGAAGGCCAGCAGCAAAGCAATGCCAGCGACGGCGGGCGGCAGCAGCATCGGCACGTCGATGAGGGTATCAACCACTGTGCGGCCCACAAAGCGGCGGCGCGCCAGCAGGTAGGCCACCGGCGTGCCGGCCAGCAAGGTCAGCCCGGTTGTAATCAGCGTGGTCGTCAAGCTCAATTGGACCGCTTGAGCAACGGTTGGGTTGACTAGATTGGTCAGCAGGTCAGCAACAGAGACACGCAGCACCAGCGCCACAATCGGCAGCAGAAAGAACAGCAACATCGGCAGGCTCGCCAGGATAAGCGCGAGCTGCCGCCAGCGCTGCGGCCAGTGGGTCCGTACCAACTTGAGTGGTTGTGCTTCCTGCTGCTCACGCGAAAGGTCTGTCTCCGCTCTGGAAGATGCTTGCACGCACTCCCTCACTCTTCTGCGCTGGCCTCTCAAGGGTTTTGGGAGGCAGCTACTTGCAGCGCTAGCTTCCAACTGGTGCTTCGTCCGCCTGTAGCGCTAGCATCCTTGCCGGCGTACTGGAAGCATTCACCCCAACCCAGTCAGGCGTTGCGTGAGCCGCGCGTCTCCGCCACTGCTGGGGCGATCAGGCTGGTGGAGGCACTCAGAGGAATGAACCCAAATTGGCCCAGCGCCTGCTGTCCAGCAGATGATAGCACATAGTCAACAAATTGCTGGGCGCGAGCGGCATTTTTGGACCCCTTGATGGGCGCAATCGGGTAGGAGGCTTCAGTTTGCAGGTTGGTGGGAATGCTCAACTTGCCAAGCTGCTTGCCGGTGGTGCTGGCGGCGTCCGAGGTATAGACAATGCCGGCATCCGCCTCGCCCAGAGAAACCTTCGTTAGCACCGACTCAACATCGGTCTCGTAGGACACGACATTCTTGAGGACGTTGGCCTGATAGTTAGGGGCAAAGCTGGGGTCTTTACTCGCTTTGCTCAAGAAATCGAGGGCATACTGCCCGGCAGGGACGGTCTTAGCCGCGAGTACAATTTTGAGGCCAGGCTTTGCCAGGTCTTGCAGTGTGGTGATCTGTCCTGGGTTGCTCTGTGGAAAAACCACCGTAAGCAGGTTATGGACAAAGACTTTACTGGTGCTGGCATCGACCTCGCCGGACTGCACAACCACATTCATCTGAGTCTGGTTGGCCGAGGCAAAAACGTCAGTGGTAGCGCCCTGCGAAATTTGCTGCGCAAGCTGCTGCGAGCCGGCAAAGTTGAAGACAGTGGTGTTGCCGGGGTGGGCTTGATCGAACTGTTTGCCGATCTGGGTAAAGACGCCGTTGAGCGAGGCGGCGGCAAAGACGTTGAGCGTAATCTTTGGGGGAGGAGTTGGGCTGTTACCTTGCGCTGAATTGCCACAGGCGCTCAGAGCGCCGACCAGCAGGAGCAGAAATGCGATGAAGGAGAACCGAATAAAGCCAGTTGCACGTTGCATGTGAGGGAGTCCCCTTTCTACAGACCAGTATCCCCTGGATAGTCACTCATTTAGTATTCAACCAATGAATAAGTGGCCCGATTATCGCATGCTCCTCATTGCCTGTCAAGATCATGGAATTGTAAATATGGCTTTTTTTCCTCTTGACTTTTTCTTCACAAACATGGTAACTTAGTTAAGTAACTAAAATATTTAGCGTGTGAAGGGAGCATCACAGATGGCTTCTGAGGATACAAAACCAGTAACTAGAGGGGCAGAAGCCGCGCTGCGCGGCAGCGCGGCCACCGGCAGCGCCAAATCCCTGCGGGGAAAGCAGCTCGCCGTCGTCATCAGCGGGCTGCTGCTGGGCATGCTGCTGGCTGCGCTGGACCAGACGATTGTGGGCACCGCCATGCCGACGATCTTCCGCGAACTGGGCGGCAGCATTCAAAATTATTCCTGGGTGGTTACCGCCTATCTGCTCACCTCGACCATTACGGTGCCGATCTACGGCAAACTCTCCGACATATGGGGCCGCAAGTGGTTCTTTATGGGTGGCATCGTCTTGTTCCTGGCTGGCTCGGCCTTATCTGGCGCCTCACAGAACATCACCCAGTTGATTATCTTCCGGGGTATTCAGGGTCTGGGCGCCGGCGCGATCATGCCGATTGCCTTTGCGATCATCGGCGACCTCTTCACGCCGGCAGAGCGCGGCAAGTGGCAGGGGGTGTTTAGCGGCGTCTTTGGCCTGGCAAGCATCGTCGGCCCACTGCTGGGTGGCTATATTACCGATAACATCTCCTGGCGCTGGATCTTCTACATCAACTTGCCGCTGGGTGCGGTGGCGCTGGTGGTACTCTTCCTGACCCTGCCGGTCTTCCGCAATGCGCAAGCATCACGCCAGATCGACTACTTGGGCACAGTATTACTGATTGTCGGCATTACGCCATTGCTGCTTGGCTTTTCGCTGGTCGGCAGTGGCCCTGGACAATATGCCTGGGATTCGGTTCAGATTATCGTCTCGTTCTCAATCGCCGCTGTGGGCATTCTGGCCTTCATCTTCTGGGAACTGTTTGGCACCAAAGCCCCGGTGCTGGACCTGCGGCTCTTCAAGAATAGCATCTTTACCGTCTCGATTCTCACAACCATCATGCTCGGCGCGGCGATGTTCGGCTCGATTGTCTACATCCCGCTCTTCTTGCAGGGCGTCACCGGCGTCTCCGCAACGAACTCTGGCTCACTGCTCATCCCGTTGATGGTTGGCTGGGTCGTCGCTAGTATCATCTCCGGCCAGATCCTCTCACGCACCGGACGCTATCGCGTCCTGGCGCTGGTCGGTCTGGCGTTCGCTATGGTTGGCATGTTCTTGATGTCGCGGATGGATGCCAGTACCGACGAGCTGGCGGTCTTCCGCAATATGGTCATCCTGGGACTGGGCATGGGCACTGGCATCGCGCTCTTCACCATTATTGTGCAGAATGCCTTCCCCATTCAAAAGATCGGCGTGGTTACGGCAGCATTGACGTTCTTCCGCCAGATTGCCGGAACTGTGGGCACAGCAGTGTTCGGCTCGCTGCTGACCAATCAGTTCACCAGCGCCTTCACGGGGAATCTGAGTACCCAGGTCAGCCAATTGAAGCCTAAGTATGCTCAGGTGCCTCAGGCGCAATGGGACACCCTTCAGCAGAAGTTCCAGCAGTATGCCAATCCCAACTTGCTGACGGCTCCTGGTGCGCAGCAGCAGATTCAGAACGGTATCAGCCACCAGATCGTCCAGCAGGCGACACAGGGCAAGCAACTGCCGCCATCGGCCATTGCCCAGATCACCCAACAGGCCAATGCCTTCGCGCACGATCTGGTAACGCACCTCTTTACAGCGCTCAAGTTCTCGCTGGTCGCTGGCGTTCAGGAAGTCTTCACCGTTGCTCTGATTTTGCTGGCCGCCGGGTTCGTAGTCTGTATCTTCCTCAAGGAGATTCCGCTGCGCAAGGCGGCGGGCGCTGCCGGGCTGGCAAGCCTGGGTGAGGGCGGCGCGCCAGATGGCGAACATGAGGCGCCGTCTGCCACCAAACTGACTGAGCGTGAACTGGAGGGATTTGGGCCTCCTATTTCGGCTGATGGACTAGAGAGCCAGGAGGCTGAGCAGACACGAGAGCGTGAGGAAGAATCAGTTGCGCCACCGGCTGGGGACTAGCTGGTGCGGTTCTTGTAAGCATCTTCAATACGGAGATAGAGACACATTTTGCGTACAGCGCCACCAGAGTTGGTGGCGCGTTCGCCGGCACAGTGGCCGGCGCTTCAGGCAAGAGATGACACCCAAGCAAGAGCAAACACCAGCAAGAGAGCCACTGGCAGGGATGAGCGCAGGGCAGGCGCAGATGGTGCGCGAGGCGCTGGCTGATAGACCGCGTGGCCTGCTGCTTGATATTGATGGCACGCTCAGCCCTATCGCTCCCACACCAGAGGCGGCGCGGCTGCTGCCAGGGGTCGCTGGACTGCTGGAACAAGCCTTGACACGGTTTGAGATGATCGCCGCCATCTCCGGGCGCGCCGCCGCCGACGCTCGGCGTATGGTTAGCGTCGGCGGTCTGCTCTATATCGGCAATCATGGTTTGGAGCGCTGGGCGCCCGGCGAAGACGCGCCACAGGTCATTCCCGAAGCCACCCCCTTCCTGCCCGCCATTACCCAGGCGCTTGATCTGGCCGAGCGCGACCTGGCGCCGCGCCTGCCGGGGCTGCGCGTCGAACGCAAGGGCGCCAGCGGCTCGCTGCACACACGCGGCTGCGCCGACCCTCAGCAAGCGCTAACAACGGTTCTGGCAGCGCTGCGCCCGCTCACCGAGCGGTTGGGGCTGCGGCTGACACAGGGCAAGCTGGTTGCTGAGGTGCGTCCGCCGCTGGCGCTGGATAAGGGGACAGCGGTAGAAAGCCTGGTGCGGGAGCGCGGCCTGCGCAGCGCGCTCTCTCTGGGCGACGATGTCACCGACATTGACGCCTTCCACGCCCTGCGGCGTCTGCGCGAGGCCAGGGTATGCGCCGGCCTCTCGGTGGCTGTATTACACGAAGAGGCTCCAGCCAGCCTGGCCGCCGAAGCCGACCTCGCGCTGCCCTCTATCGAAGCCGTGCCGGCTTTTCTGGCGTGGGTCATTAGCCTCTAGCGCCACACCTTACCCCACCCCTGCCGGCG
>CAZFWN010000081.1:0-10152 GCA_964522745.1 uncultured Ktedonobacterales bacterium | reverse complement strand
CCCCCAGAACCTCCAGACCCCCCTCCGTTGGGGCCACCGCCCCCGCCACCTGACGATGCCGGCGTTGTGGTCGATGTAAAGGTCTCGGTAGGCGTGGGGGTCACAGTCGATGTCGCCGTATCAGTCGGCGTCGCCGTCGCGGTATTGGTGGCTGTTGCGGTATTAGTCGGAATTGAAGTTGCAGTAGCAGGAGTGCAGGTCGGCGGAATCGGCGTAGCTGTATCAGTCGCTGTTGGTGTAAGCGGTGTAGGGGTATCAGTCGGTGATGGTGTAGGTGACTGACAAGCTGCGAACGGCACCATATTACTCATGCCAGAAGCGGCGCCCTGCGCGGCAACATTTTGGTAGAAGAGCAGCAGGATGAACGCCGGAAGGATGCAGAGTACCAACGCCAGGATGGTCAATTGCGCCGCGCTCCCGCGACGCAGAAAAAGCCCCCGCCAGCCAGGCCGGCCACGTTGTGCAACCAATTGCGTACCTCATCTCTCCCGTCCAGGGCGGATTCGGCGCTCCGCGTCAATTACTGATCGTGAGCGCCGTGCAGATAGAGAGTATTTCCAGCGCCGCTGCCCCAGGCGACCCCGCACATCCCTGGCTGAGGTAATTAAATGCCTGCTCGTGCCAGTATAGCTCTTCTTTTGTAAATCGTCAAGAGGGCGCTCCTGGTCAGGCGCACCCTCCTTGCTTGTTGTTTTCTCCGGCTCGTCCGTCATCCCATCCAGGGCGCGAGCGGCCTACCATTCATCGCGGCTGGAGGGACGCGGGCGCGGTGGGCGCGGCGCGTCATCAGCCCAGGAACTCGAAGATGACCTGCTCCGGCCCGGCGGCCCGCTCCCCCCCTGATTGGGGCCTGACCCCTGGCCCCATTGACCTGCGCCACCACCCCAGGTGCCCTGCGCGTCCTCTTCCCAGGGGCCTTGTTGCTCTTCCCAATCATCCTCCTGCTGCCAGTTCGGCTGTGACCGCCGGCCTGCCTGCCCCCGCGCGGGCGCAACGGGCGCGCGCGTGCGGCCAGAGGAAGAAGGCGGTGGCGCTCCACCGGCTGGCGGGCGAATGCCGGCAAAATACCAGATCAACACCCCGAAAATCGCCACGACGACCAGCACCAGCAGCGCCAGCAGCACGGCCAGAATCGTCTTGGACGCCGAAGAGCCGGAGGAACCGCCGGTTCCCGTGCCGGTGGGCGTCGTGGCCGCAGGCACGGTGGCCGTTGGATCGGGCGTGGCCGTGCCGGTGGGGCTGGCCGTTGCGGTAGAAGCCGTCGCGCCAATGGTCAGATCGACAGTTCCCACCAGCGGCGCCGGCGCGCCGCTCACCGACGGGCGCGACTGTGCAACAATCGTCAGGTTGCCGCTCTGCGTCATCGGAAGGGTAATCTTCTGGGTAAACTGGCCGGTGCCATCGGGCGTGACCGTGCCGAGCGATGTTCCTTGCGTTGGATTGTTGGGACTCGACGTGAGCCACAGATCAACCGCCTGATTCCCCGGAAGGAAGCCATGCCCGGTCAGCGTAATCTGGTCGCCCACATTCGGAAACGCCGGCTGGGGCGGATCAAGCGCGGGCAGCGAGGTTGAAAGCACGTTAAAGCTTTGATTCGATTGAATGACCGTCGTTGGAGTAGTCGTATCAAAGCCACAGATGCTAAACTGGCCGGTGTTCGTCGAGGGCCACTGTGTCTTGAGTACCCAGGTGCCATCCCCCTGCACAGCGATGACAGTGGAGCTAAGGGACTGCTTTGCTGCCAGGGTTTGCGACGCATTCGGGTCGCCACACGGCTGGTTGTTTGATGGCGCGTTATAAAATAACTGCACGTTAGCGCCTGGATTCCAGCCGGCACCGTTGATTTGCAGGCGGGTCTCAATCGGACCCTGAGCGCTCGATGGACTCGCCACCGTAATGCTGGGCGTGCCAGCCGCGCGAGCCACGCGCCCAACAGGCGAGAACGCCGGCCCGCCCCACGCGACAGCCATCAGGCCCAGCACAGCCCCTACCAGCAAGCGGAGACTCCAGAACCGCCCTCTGCTCCAAGCGTCAGCGCGCATACCTGCTCCCTGAACTTCATACAGACAAAATAAATGTGACCAGTCGGGCTGATCGGCCATTAGTATAACACGAAAAGCTGGGCAGTCAAGCCACAGCGCCATTATGGGCCTGGCTGGCTGGTTGCGCTGGCAAAGCGCAAGAGCGAGGGCGGGCCGCCCAGGTCCAGCGCCCACCAGGAGCCAAAGGGCGCTCCAGCAAAATCGGGCGTCACCCGCAGCAGGATGGAAAGCGCGAGATGCGGCGTTACACTTTGCCATCCACCAGTGGTAATGTTCCAGACGACCCCCTCAGCCGCCGCCTGATCGCTGGAAATCGGCGCGTTGCTCAGGAGATAGCCATAGAGAAATTGATTGCTTCCGGCCAGCAAGGGCACAAACTGCCCAATCGTGCTTAGATTTGGCAACACCCGCCAGCTTGTACCGCCATCTGCGCTCATCGCAATGGTCGTATTGGAGAGTGTATCGACATAATAGAGAATGCCCAGCCCGCCAAACGCGGCATCAGCGTTAAACAAATGCGCGCTCAATCCAGTGGCATCGCCCACCTGCACCGGCAGCGGCGCGACAAGCTGCCAGTCGGAAGTCAGCGTGGGCGCCTCCCAGAGTTCGGGGCGCGGCCCTCCGCTGGCGTTTTTCAATGGCCCTGTCACCAGCGATCCAGTGCTTGGAATCGTCACTGCCAGCAGCTTATTGCCGGCGAAGGCAAACGTCAGCACCATCAATCCCTGCTGGACCAGCGGCGTATCTAGCGGCGCCCACGTCTGGCCGCTATCCTGGCTGAAAAACAGGTGATGGGGATCGCTCGACGGCGCGGCGGGATCCCAGGCAACCGTCAGCGCAATCAGCGCCGTGCCCAGGCTCACCAGGGGCGTTGTCGGATTGATCTGCTGATCGCCATTGCCCGGCTGGTTCAACAGCTTCCAGGACTTCCCGCCATCCACACTGTGATACAGTCCAGCGCCTGGGGCCGGTTTTTGGAAGGCGGTAAACCCCAGGGACAAGAAGAGATCACGCTGATCCAGCGGATTCACACTCAAAGCGCAGCCTGAGGTCACGCTGGTCTCAGGAACGTTGAGAGGCTGCCAGGTGATGCCTCCATTGATGCTCTGCTCCAGCACAACTTGCGTGGCGCTGCCGGAGCCAGCGGAGCGCGTCGAGCAGAGATAGGCCGTATCGGTGTTTGATGGGTCAGCCGTCAGTGACGGCCCTTGCAGGAGGGTATAGCCATTGATGTCCTGCCAGGTGCCGGTGGGCGCATTGGTAACGCTGTTGGCGCCCTGTCCTGGCAGAAGAGCGATAGGGGTGGGGGGAGGGCCACTCGGCGGCTGGGCCAGCACGCGACCACAGCCGGCCAGCAGCAGCGCCAGCAGCAGCGCTGCCGGCCAGCGCTCTACGCATGCCCCCAGGACACGTCGGCACTGGCTCAGGTGCCTGGCTCCCTGGCCTGGCCTGCCACGCATTGCCTTCTCCCTCCTGGGCGTAGGCTTGCTTATTGCCCAATGATCTGCTCTCGAATGACACGGCTCTTGCAGAGAGCATAACACAACCGTCCCAACCTGGCAAGCGCAAGCGAGATGGCGAAGCGAGGGCCAGGCCCAATCTGCTACAATAGCGTCAACAATGCTCGTAGATGTTTCAGGAAAGAAGACTATGCAGACTGTCCGTGTACTCAATACCACGCGCCAGACCACCCTGGCAATGCGCGCAGGCTTCGCCAACTCGATGTTCTCGCGTGCCATCGGGCTGATGGGCCAGCCAACGCTCCCCGAAGGGAGCGGGCTGGTTATCGACCCTTGCACCAGCATCCATATGTTCTTTATGCGTTTCGCCATTGACGCGCTCTATGTTGCCGGAGATGGCATCGTGCTGCGCGTCGTTCCCCACCTGCGGCCCTGGCGGCTCGGCCCGATCATCCTACGCTCGCGCTACGTCGTGGAATTGCCCGCCGGCACCGCTGAGCGCACCGGCACGCAGCCGGGCGACCTGTTGCGAGTGGAGTTGGCGCCTGCCAAACTCTGAGCTGGTCCCAATGCCACTTTTGCGTGCGCCGATAACCAATCTTCCTATTGCGTAGGCACGCGAGCGCAACCATGCTATACTGCTCGTACCTGCTTAGGGGTCGCATCGCAACACAGCGGCAGGCACAGCACTTATTATGTATTGGAGAAGAGAACCATGATCCGTTTCATTCGCAAAAGCTGGCTGACCCTGGCTATCCTTATTTGCGCGGTGGCCTTTATTCCGCTGGTCATCAGTTTCATCAGCCACGATCCAAAACAAAACTTTGATTCCGGCCTCCTGCTGCTGAGCGTCTGGATTTTCATGGCAGGCATCATCTTCGCGCTCATCTGTGTGGTGTTGGTGCTGGTAGGTTCCGCAGGCAAAAAGCGGTCAACCAAGGCTTAAAGACAGAGCGGCACAGAACATGCAGGAATCAGCGAGGTGTTTGAAGCGCTCATGCAGGCGGGCAGTGGATGCCAGACGAGGACGTGTGACATACTCAGACCCCGCCCCAGAACAGGGAAAGCATGTCGAACCTGGCCGTCTTCACCGTTGTGACGGCTGTTGCAGTGCTGATGCTGATCGTCTCGATTCGCGCACTGACCTGGCACACCATCTCGCGGTTCCTGCAAACGATTCTGCTGCTGCTGGTGCTCGTTGCAACCTGGCTGGTCATCATGCGCGATGGCCCGCTCTCCTTCGAGGAGGGGCTGCTCCTCGCTCTCAGCACGCTGCTAGGGCTGGTCATCGGCTTTATACGCGGTCAGGCAGCGCTGATACGCTTTGACCTCGCGGTGGGCGATGTGGTCTGCCGGCGAGGCAGCCTGCTCATTTTCTGCTGGGCTGCCGTTGCCGTAACCAATGTCACCCTGCTTGAAGGCTCCGGTCTGCGCTCATCCATCTGGCAGAGTGCCCTGCCAGCCGCCCTGACGTTTCTCACCTGTGTTTTTCTGGTCAGCACCCTGACGATCTTCTCCCGCATCACCGCGATGCAGCGCGATATACAGGCTCAACCAGGCCAGGAGACCCAGGCACACTAGCCTATGGATTCCACCACTGGCGTCCATCACGGTGAATCAGGTCATCGGCCTCGCGTGGCCCCCAGGTGCCAGCTTCATAAGTTGGCAGCGAGCGCCGCTCGGCGCTGTGCCAGCCGGTGATGATGCTATCCACCAGCGTCCAGGCCGCTTCCACCTCATCGCGGCGGATAAACAGCGTGGAATCGCCCAGCATACAATCTACCAGCAGCCGCTCATAGGCTTCCGGCGTGCCCGCCCCAAAGGCAGTGCTATAGGCGAAGTCCATATTGACCGGGCCAAGCATCATTTCCGGGCCAGGGATTTTCGCCCCAATTTGCAGCGCAATGCCCTCGTCTGGCTGCACCCGTACTGTCAGCACGTTGGGGGAGCGCTCCTCACCCTCTCCGGCAAAGAGCAAATAGGGCGCCTGCTTGAAATGAATGGTGACCTCGGTGGAGCGCTTGGGCAGGCATTTGCCGGTGCGTAGATAGAATGGCACCCCAGCCCAGCGCCAGTTTTCGATAAACAGCTTCACTGCCACATAGGTATCGGTAGTGGAGTCTGGAGCAACGCCCGGCTCCTGCCGATAGCCAGGCACTTCCTTATCGCCAATGCGCCCGGCGCGATACTGCGCCCGCACGGTGCGCGCCGCCACTTCCTTGCTGCTCAGGGGGCGAATGGACCTGAGCAGCTTCACCTTCTCATCGCGCACGTCATTCGCGTCAAAGGCCACCGGCGGCTCCATCGCCGTCAGCGAAAGCAACTGCATCATATGGTTCTGCACCATGTCGCGGATCGTCCCGGCCTCTTCGTAATAGCCAGCGCGGCTCCCCACGCCCAATTCCTCGGCCACCAGAATCTGCACATGATCGATATATTTCTGATTCCACAGCGGCTCAAAGATGCCATTGCCAAAGCGGAAGGCCATCAGGTTTTGCACCGTCTCTTTACCCAGATAGTGATCGATGCGATAAATCTGATCTTCGCGGAAAATCTGGCCGATCTCTTCATTCAACGCCTGCGCCGAGGCCAGATCGCGTCCAAACGGCTTTTCAATAATCACCCGCGACCAGCCACGCGCCCCGTCGCGCTCCTCACGATTCAGCCCAGCCTGCCCCAGCAGCGCGATGATTTTAGTATAGTCGCTGGGCGGCGTCGCCAGATAAAACACGCGGTTGCCCTTGCCGCCGCGCTCCTTGTCAATCTCTTCCAGCCGCTTCGCAAGCGCCTGGTATCCCGCCAGATCGGTAAAATCGGCGCGGTGATAGTAGAGCCGCTGCGCAAAGGATTGTTTGGCCTGTTCATTCAACGGCTCATCAGTGGAGAATTGCTCAACTGATGCCAGGGCATCCTTACGAAACTGCTCATCATCCGATGGCCGCCGCGCTAGGCCAACAATCGCCGAGGCTTTGGGCAGCGGATGATGCTGCTCAAGGTGCGCCAACGTCGGCAGCAGCTTGCGATGGGTGAGATCGCCGCTGGCGCCAAAGATGACCAGCGTACACGGTTCCGGCTGGCGCGCTCCCCAACCGGCATGCTTCAAAGCGCTCGCGGGCGCGTGTGATCGCTGCGACATAAGACCAGACTCCTCTCAACTCTCCAAAGCCTGCAATCAAGAGGTGCCAGAAAAAGGCGCCAGGGGTATTGTAACATGCCTCTAGAAAGCATTGTCGCTGTTGCTGGGCTATTGTTACAGATCAAAGGCAATCGTATAGAGTCCTCTCACCTCAAGAAACATGCCGGAGAACCAATGCAGAAAGCCCCCTTTGAACTGCGGGTTATCGAACACCTCGCCGGGCGCATCTTCTCTTGCTCAGTCTCTTTGCGAGTGGAACTGGTGAGCGAAGGGGTTTCCACCTATGTCTACCGGATACGCCGGGCCGGCGAGACCTTTTATCTGCGCGTCCTCCCTGAAGCAGAGTGTCGAAAGGACCATAAGTTCGCCAGCACTGACGCATTAAGTCGCCAGAAAGATGCTGATTTTCCTGGGTTGATACCGAACGAACGGTAATGATACTGACGCATTATTTCGCCGCGTTTCAAAACCGACGCATAAAACTGCCATGAAACGATGATCGCGGAGATTGGCTTCTCTGCTTCAACCATTCTGTCGCTTTGTTCGGATTTTAGGCGAGGATATGGGTCATCATGGCGAAGATATGGGCTGGAGAAAACGAAGAGTTTTTCGACAAACAACACTACCCCTTATTGGTAAAATCGCAGTAATGCAGTCAGCCTGCAAGATCCTTTGACTGGATCTTGCAGGCTGGCTGCTTCTCCTCACCTCACGCCGAGGTTTGCTGCACAGCCGTAATCAAGAGCGGCACCAGTGTGGCAGCGTCTGGCGTGCCCCAGCCGGTTGCTAAATCCCAGCCGGTCTCAGCCTGGAAGCCCTGGATACCCTCCAGGCTGTTATTGCCGGTGGTAATGTCGTGGAACCCTTTGCCAGCAAGTTGATAGAGCGCAGGGTTTAAGAATCCTAAAGGCTTGCCGGCCATCTGGTCGGCAATGGCGATCAATCCTGCCCATTGGGGCGAACCGGCGCTGGTGCCAGCGCCAGCGCTCCATCGCGCCGGGCGGCCGGGATAGGAGTGATAGATCGGGAAGTTCGCAGCGCCCCAGGAGACATCGGGCAAGCCCCGCTTGCCGTTCAGGGCGCTCTGGTTGGGGAGCTGTTTCTGCCAATCTGGCTGGGCATAGAACTGGCTGAGGCCACCGCCACTGGCGGCCCTGAACTCGTTCCAGGTGCGTTCGCTTCCGTATGTGCCTGTGCTCTCTTTCACGGAAAGCTTTGTGCCGCCGACGGCTGTCACCAGCGGATCGGACGCAGGCCAGCTAACGGCTCGGAAATGATAGACGTTTGGGGGATTACAGGTTAAGGAAGTTGCGCCCCAGTCGCCCGATGAAGCGACCATCGTAATATGCTCGGTCACGGCGCGTTGAAAAACGGTCTGGTCATAACTCTTGAGTAGTGCCTCGCCAGTCCCCAGGTGCTCGTTGCAAGGGTCACCGACCAGGGTTGGCTCGCTGGCCCCGAAGCTCATCGAGAAGACCTGGCCTAGATGATGATCCATCGCATAGGTGGAAAGTTGTGCGAATTCAGGGAACCCTTGCACGCCTTCGGTCTCGGAAACAGGGCTGACGAGCAGCACAATGTTGGCGCCTGGCGCAATCGCATGTGCCCACTCGACATCAAGCGTGGTTTCGCGTGCCCAGCTAAGCTGATCTCTGTTGGATGCATCAAAATTCACCTGACCGAGAGGATAGTGCACGTCAAATGAGGGCGGCTCTGGTAAGCCAAAGGTTTGATCAAAGACGTGCAAATCCTGCTGGATGGTGGGGCTGCCAAACGACTCAAGAATGACAATGGTCATGCCTTTGCCGGTAAAGCCCTGGGCATAGAGCGGGTTCAAATTGTAAAAAGTCTGCACCTGCCCAGGACTAAAACACCCGCCAGGCGCTGACTGGTTGCACTGACTAAGGGCCTGGGCTGCCTGCGTTATGGGGGTTTTGGCGTCATTCACCGCTGGGCTATTGAGCCCGCACGAGGAGAGCGCGAGCAAAGCTATGAGTAAAGCAATGATGCTCCATTGGGTCACAGGAAAAGATGGTCTGGTGGGTGGCCTATGACGAAGACTCATTATAAAAGTCGGGCATTATCGTCACTGATATGTAGCGACGGGAAATTGCCCTGCCCCTTTCTTGTCGATAAAGTTCGTAGCGCGCTTGACCCCTTTGTAAGGGTATCACAATCTTTCATAGCCCAGCAATAAGGGCAGAATGAGCGACGGCATCTGGGAAGGGATTGAAGCGGGTTTGCAGACCGAAGATTTCACGGCAAGGAGGGCTGTCAGTTGTAATTCTTGGCGAAGAGATGGCTCATTATCGAAATGACGATAAATTCGCCCCAACTGGCTCATAACCTCGCCAGAACAGTAGCGAATTTGTGCGGGTTCACTGCAAGCGAGCGATAGATCAACTGCCATGATACTTTGCCCCGTTTCCAAACTGACGCAATACACTGCCGTGAAATGTCTCGCCGGGGATTTTGCCGTTCTGCCTCACTTTCCAATCATTTTGCCCGCTTTTGAGGCGAGTTTTTGGGTCAGTGTGGCGAGGATATGCCTCAGTCACCCGTCTTCAAGCCGAAAATCTGGCGCGGCCAGCGGGCCGAATCGCAGAGCGCTGGCTACCCTGGGGCTCTGGAAGCTCCGGAACGTGTTCGATACCTGGCATTTTTGGCGTTGCTGACCCATATCCTCGCAAAAGTGGCGAATTGCCTTGTCAGATTACAGATAGCTGGCTGGAGAGTGGGCCAGCAGTGCTGGCGCATGGCGATTTCGACGCAACACACATCTTTCAGGATGAAGGCCACTACAGCGGCATCATCGACTTTGGCGAGATTCGCGGCGCTGACCCATATTACGATTTGGGCCATTTCATGATACACGACGGCGAGAGCCTGCCAATGGCTGTGATTCCCTGGCTCATAGCAGGCTATCAAGAACGCGCTCCGCTTCTTGAAGACTATAAGAAGCGTGTCTGTTTTGCCGGGCTGCTCATCGCCATCCGCACACTGGCGCGTGCCTGGAGCAAACGCCCTGAAGCGATCCACAACCACTACTGCTTACGGTCTCTCTCCACTGCTATCAAGACGCTGATCGGCTGATACAACGATACGATGCTACCAGCCAGACGCTAACGCTCCATCATGCCGACGCGCCAGGCAAAGATGGCCGCCTGGGTACGATCAACGACATGCAGCTTGCTCAGGATATTATTGACATGGCTCTTGACGGTGCGCTCGCTAATCACCAACTTTTCGGCAATCTGCGCGTTGCTGAGCCCCTCGGCAATCAGGCGCAGCACTTCGCGCTCGCGCTCGCTCAACGTTTTGTAGAGCGAGACAGCCTCCTGTGCAGAGCCGTGCAATTCTTGCACCAGCCGCGCCGCCACATGCGGATGCAGCGTCGCCTCGCCTCTGGCCGCTTTGCGCACCGCCTCGGTCAGTTCATCCAACCCTACGCCTTTGAGTAGATAGGAGAGCGCTCCGGCGCGAATCGCCGGAAAGATTTGCTCATCCTCGTGAT
>CAZFWN010000080.1:0-22372 GCA_964522745.1 uncultured Ktedonobacterales bacterium | reverse complement strand
GCATCACGGTCAACGTCGTCGAGCCCGGCCCGGTGGAGGACACCCGCATGGCGGAGGTGCTCGACGAGGCGCTCAAGCAGCGGCAGGTGGCCGCTACCCCTCTGGGCCGCCTGGCACACCCGGGCGACGTCGCCCAGGCGGTCGCCTTCTATGCCAGCGAGGACACCGCCTTCATGACCGGCACCACGGCCGCGGTCAACGGCGGGATGTCCATGTGACTTTCGCCCCGCTGTCCTCCGCACACGAGGCCATACCGTCGCCTGGAGCATCATAGGCCGCAGCAACTGGGCCAGCGGCACGCGCGGGCGCATGGCGGTGAGGCGATCAAGGAGAAAGGAACAACGTGCATGGACACGATCGATCTCGCCTACGTCGGGCGGGGCCTGCACGAGGAACTGGTCGCCTACATCGCTGACCAGCAGGGCTACTACGCCGACGAGGGCGTCCATGTCGCGCTGCACGACGGCTGCTCCTGGGACGAAGAGCGGCTGCGCCACGGCGCCACCATCGGGCTTGGCCGGGCGCTGCTGTCCCGTCTGGTCGATGGCCTCCCCTGGGTCGCCCTCCAGGTCAACACCCACCGCCCGCTGTTCTGGTTCCTCGCCCGCCACGGCCTGACCACGCTCTCCGACCTGGCTGGCCGACGACTGGCGGTCCACGCCCCCTACACCGCACCCGGGTGCTTCGCCCGGATCGTGCTGCGCCAGGCCGGCCTCGACCCGGACCGCGACCTCCACCCCATCGTCCGCTCGCCCGGCGACTACGGCATGGACCTGCGCTGGCTGCATGACGGCAGGATCGATGCCGCCCTGGTCGGCAGCACCATAGCACCAGAGGCGATCGCCGCCGAGCATGGCTGGCAGGTGCTGGCCTGGGTCGGCGACCACTTCCAGATCCCCACGGTAGGCCTGGCCGTCGACCCTACCTGCATCCCCCCGGAAGCCCCCGCGGTCCAGGCCGTCGTACGCGCCCACCGGCGCGCCTTGCAGGTGATCCACCACGACCCCGACACCACGCTGCGGCACATCCAGACGTTCCTTGGCCGGCACACCGCAGACGAAGTCCGCGCCCACTACGAGACGTTCATCGCCCCGTATTTCACCACCGACGGCCAAGCCGACCTCGCCGTCGGCGCCAACGCGATCGCTGCAGTCGCCGCCGAACGCGGCGTCCCCGTCCCCGTCACCGCAGCCGAGTTCTACCGCACCGCACCCACCATGCCCCTCTGAGCCCGGCGACGTCGGCGCTGCCGACGCACACGTAGTACCTCAAGACCGCCCACGCAGAGACCGCCAGCGTCCGCTGGGTAGGTCTCCTATGTCTCAGTCTAGACGCATGCCTGAGCAGTGGGCTGAGTCCCTGGTAATTGTCTACCTCCACCGTGCCGCTTGCATAGGCACCTTGTATGTTCTCCTGCCCTGTCGCGTTGACGGTCTTGGTCTGCGCTGGTGGCGTCACCGAGAGCAGCCGCGCCCCCACCTGCTGCTTGGAGGCGTCGGGCGTGCCGGTTACCGCCGTGATGGGATAGGTGTTGCTCACATCCTTGCTGGACGGGGTAATCGTCACGGTGGCTGACGCGCCCAAGATCACATAGGCTCCTCCGCCCCCAACAAGCGCCAGCATGACGAGGACAGCAGCGGCAATGAGGATGAAGCGGCGTTTGCTGGAGCGCCGACGGGCGACAGGCAGCAGGGAAGGCGCGGCCATCTCTTTATCCCTGGCTGCGCCTCCTAACGAGAGTGTATCCGGCAAGGGCGGCGTCGTGGGCGCTCCGGTTTCTTCTCTCCAACCCTGGGGTGACGAGGGAGCGAAGGCGTTGCTCACCTTCTTCATCCCCAGATCGACTGTTTCTGCCAAAGGCTGCCCGGTGGGGCCAGTAGAGGATGCTGCCCACCCTTGAGCAACTGGGGTTGGCGCGTCCTCATGCATCCATCCCACCGATGAGGGCGTGGTTCCTTCTGCTGGTGGCCTGATATGGGTGGCCGCGTTGGCTAAGGTAGTGCTGATCTGCGGCGTGTCGGGAAGGCTGGTGGTCATGCTGGGCATTGGCGCAGCGCTGATGCGCGTGGGTGCCTCGGCCACTTCCATCCCCTGAATGGCAGACGTAAGCGCGTCGGCAAAAGCGGTCACTGAGACAAACCGCTCTTCTGGCTGCTTCGAGAGCGCCGTCAAGATCACGTCGTCGAGCGCTTTTGAGATAGATGGATGGTGCGCGCTGGGTGGCTCAGGAATGGTGTGCAGATGTTGATACATCAGGCGCACGGCGTTCCCCTGAAATGGGGGCTGTCCGGTGAGCAATTCGTACGCCATGACGGCCAGCGCGTACTGGTCTGAAGCGGGAACCGCCTCGCCCAAGGTTTGTTCAGGGGCCATGTAGGTTGGTGTTCCCCGTAGATTCTGGCTGCTGCTGGCCGTCGAGGTGGAAATGCGCGCAATCCCAAAGTCGGCTAAGAGCACATCAGGGAAGGCGGGTGTCTTCTCGTTGGTGCGAATGAGAAAGTTGGCGGGCTTCACATCCTGGTGCGTAATCTGGCGGTGGTGGGCGTGTTGGAGCGCCGAAGCCGCCTGACTGACAACATGCGCCACGACAGGCGGCGGCGTCAGTTGGCTGGGATAGTGCTGGCGTATCCAGTGCACCAATGACCCTTCTGGCCGGTACGGCATCACCAGATAGACGAGGGTCATGTCGCCAACCTGGGCTTCCCCATAATCATGGAGGGGCAAGACCTGCGGATGATCGAGCTTCCCAAGGGCGCGGGCCTCTCGCTGAAAGAGCCGCGCGGCTTCCTGAGCGCTCTGGGCATTGGGGTACGGGGTCAATGCCGAACGCACCACTTTGAGCGCGACTTGTTGCCCAATGCGAGGGTCTTCGGCCAGATAGACTTCGCCCATGCCGCCGCTCCCCAGGAGTCGAACGATGTGGTAGCGTCCCAGGGACGTGCCTTCCAGGACCATAGAGTATCTCCTCCGCGCGGAGTCCCTTCTGACTTCTAGCCAGATGTACAGTGCCAAGTATACCACGAGCCAGCTGCCAGACACGAGCAGAGGGACTCACCAGTTGGTCAGATCTGCGGTGCAATGTCAAGGATGTCTTACCTGAGATAGTAACCAGGCTGTTGGGCAGCGAGCAAGAGCCGACCTGCAAGGGCAGTCGGATGCTCTTGTGCGCTCGGATGAGCCAGGAAGGTTAGCGCGTGCTCGGCGCCAACGGCGTGTGCCGGTGTCGCTGGGGGCGCGCCCCATGCGGTCGAGAGCGTTCCTCCTTCTGGTCTTGACGGGATTCTGGTGGTTGGTAGACCGTGCCCGTTCGCAGCAGCGCATCCACCAGGCGGACCAACTTGCGCGCCGTCAAGACTAGGGCGCGCTTGTGGGCATGCTTGGGAGATTGGACGAGCTTGGCGTTGTAATAGTCGCGATACCCTGGACAGTGCTGTCGTACACTGTTGGCGGCTTCGATCAAGTAATAGCGCAGGAACGGATTGCCCGTTTTGGCGAGCGCAGTATCCTCCCCCTGAAAGTCACCCGATTCACGCGGCTTCCAGACCAGCCCGGCAAACTTCGCTACTGCCGCCTCGTTGGCGAAGCGAAAGATATCGCCGATCTCCGCCAGGAGGCCAGCGGTCCAGACCGGCCCGAGGCCAGGGACGGAATCCAAGGTGCGTCGGGCTGCCGGCAAGGCGGCGATGTCTTGAGCAATCGTCCGATCCACCGCCCGCAATTGGTCGTGCAACGTCCGAATGGTAGTCAGGGTGGTCTTCAGGATCAGTTTGAGTGGCTCATCCAGTCCTGGAGCGAGCCGGTACGAGTGACGCGCCGCCTGTTGGAGGGTGGTGGCAACACGGCGCGGATCGGCAAAACGTCCACGCCCGTGCTGGTGGACAAAAGCCGCCAACTCTTCCAAGGAGGTCTGAGCCAACTCCTCGGTGGTAAAGGTCTCCAGGATCCCCAGACTGGTCGGGCTAAACAAGTCGTCGAAGGGCGCTTCTTGACTAAAGGCGCTGAAAGGGAGAAAAAGCAAGGCCAGGCAATAGTTCTTCTCCCGTGCGAGCGTCTGGGCCAGATGCGCCCGGAACCGCGTCAGCCGTTGCAAGGGGGCATAGACCAGATCCGGCTGAAAGGGGGTGGGCAGACGCCCGACCCATCCGCATCAACTTTAAGGCAAGAGAGCTGTACTGAAAGGGCAAGCGTGATGAAAGGGTGCAGCAGCACCCAGCCCGACAGCGGCTCCCCCGAACGCACTCGAAGCGTGCGAAAGCTGGGGCATCCGGTCTTTTCGTGGCTGGCACTTCTGGCAGCAGTGCATCCACTTCGGGCAGATCAGGAGTCACGACGTGGCTTCGCACCCGGCCCATCACTGTTTACACTGCTTCGAGCAGGCGTTGGACCAGCACCGAGGTGAGCCAGGATTCATAGTGCTGAGCGGGCCAGCCACACTCCCTGACGAGCAGGCGATACAGATCATAGCTCGTCAGTGTCCAAAGTTCGTCCGTAGCCTCCTCCAGGGACAGGCCACGACGCAGTGCCCCTTGTTCGTTCAAGTAGGCAACGAACCGTGTTTGGTATTGCCGCCGCCTGGTTTCGACTTGCAGCCCTATCTCGGCCAGTTCCACTGCCACCGCGCTGGCTCCACGCAACAGCTCAAACTCCGGGGTCAAGGTCTCGTAGACCTGCCGGGTGAGTTGAGCCATGACCTCCACGCGCCGACCGGGCTCAGGGGTCGCACGAAGGCGGTCGATCAACTCCTGGTAGCGGGCGCCGAAGGCATTCGGGTGGACGAGGGCCGTCAGAATGCCCCGTTTCGACCCAAACACGGCGGCCACGGTCTTGGGGGAGACATCTGCGGCCTGCGCAATCGCGTCTAAGGTGGTACCTGCATAGCCTAGCTGAACGAAGAGGCCCCGTGCGGCCTCAAGCATCCGGTGCCGGGTCTCTTCAGCCTGACGTTGGCGAGCGGGTGAATGGTAAGGGCGTTTGGCCTGATCAGCTTCCATCATAGAAGACAGTATACCTCCTCTGCTAATGAATAGCAATACTATCTATTCATCAGTTGACATTATATTCAATATCCGTTATACTATCCAATAGACACCCATGAACATCGCTTCATCGAGCCTGATGGGCTGTTCTGCTGGTCGCGCAGCCGAGCAGAACAGGCCTCAACAGAAAGGAAACCTGTTATGCTGTTGTCCACCCTCCAAACTGACCAGGAGACCTCCTCTGCTCAGCCAACCGCTCGCAAGCTCCAGCGCCTGTTCTTTGCGGCATGTCTGCTGCTGGGGCCATTCTTGGTGTCCCTGTTGTTGGCCAGTGGCCTTCCGATCCAGTGGAGTCTCCTCATCGGGCTGTTTGCCCTCGTCGTCTTCTTGCCGTTCGGCGCGGTGGGGATGACAGTCCTTGCCCTGCGCCGCTCCCCCTGGCTAGCGAGCATTGGGGGATTTCTGTCGCTGACCGGCTTTATCGCCTATGGGATGATCGTGGTCTGGCAACAGGAACTCACGTATCACAGCACCCTGCTGGGGGGCGGGAAGCCCTTTACCACGCTCTACGACCAGATCAATGCCGATCCGGTGATGAACGTCCTACTGCTGGTGTTTATCATCGGCCATTTGATTGGTCCCATGCTCTTGGGCATCGCCCTGGGCCGGACGCGTCTGATCCCGCTTTGGGCCACCTGGGCCCTGATCCTCCGCGTCCCGCTCCAGGCAGCGGGCTTTATCGCCGGGATCGGCCTGACGATGGAGATCTTCACCTATGGACTGCTGTTGCTTGGGAGCATCCCCATCGCCCTGGCTTGGCTCAAGAACGCAGGCGACCAGGGGCCCCTTCAAGCGAAGACGGAACCACGCTCGTGACTGCTGACAGGAGGGGGTTCCCATGACAGCCAAGCCGAAAAGAGCGCAACAGATGCCTGATCTCGCTCAGGTCGCTGAGGCGCTCCACCAAGTCCTGACGTATATCGCCGACCAAGCGGCGCATGAAACCGGATGCATCCAGCGTCAGCGCACCTTCACCGGAGCAACGTTGATTCAAACGCTCGTGTTCGGCTGGCTGCATCAGCCCCAGGCCACCCTGGAACAACTTTCACAAATGGCAGCAACGGTAGGCGTCGTGGTGACGCCGCAAGGATTGGACAAACGCTTTACTGAAGCGCTAGCACGCTGTCTCAGACAGGTGCTGGAAGCCGCCGTAGCGCAAGTCATCACCAGCAATCAGGTGGTCATCCCTCTTCTCAATCGATTCACCGGCGTCTTGATTCAAGATAGTTCGGTGATCCTCTTGCCTGCTGATCTGGCGACCACGTGGCGTGGGTGTGGTGGGGCTGATCCCACTCATGGAGCCTCCGCGCTCAAAATCCAGGTACGCCTGGATCTGACGACTGGCCAGATCCAAGGACCGCACTTACAAGATGGGCGGGTCCACGATCTCCGCGCACCAGAGCAAACCCGGCAGATGAAGGCCGGGGCGCTGCGGCTTGCCGATCTCGGTTACTTTAGCTTAGCCCATCTTCAAGACCTCGGTGAACAAGGTGCCTATTGGCTCACGCGCTGGCGCGTGGGAACCGTCGTCAGGAATGAACAGGGGCAGGCACTGGAGGTCATTCCCTGGCTGAACGCGCAAGGCACTTCCGTGATCGATTGTCCCGTGCAACTGGGCGTGACCGCTCAACTCTCTGCCAGATTGATTGCGGTTCGGGTTCCGCCAGAGGTGGCCAATGAGCGTCGACGCCGTCTCAAAGCTGACGCCCAACGACGTGGTCAAACGCTGAGTAAGATGCGCTTGGCGGCGGCGGATTAGACCCTCTATCTGACCAATGTGCCCATGGAGATGCTGACGGTCGAGGAGGTGCTGGTATTGGGGCGCGCTCGCTGGCAGATCGAACTTTTGTTCAAGCAGTGGAAGGGTCATGGGGTCATCGACGAGTCCCGCAGCACGAAGTCCTGGCGCATTCTGTGTGAACTGTACGCCAAACTGATTGCTATGGTCATCCAACAATGGTTATTGCTGACCAGTTGCTGGCAGTATCCCAATCGCAGTCTGGTGAAAGCCTCCCAAACGGTACGCAGCTATGCCATGGTCCTGGCCAACGCCTTTGCAGGCATTGCTGAACTCGCAGCGGTATTGACGCACTTGGCTCAATGCCTGTCGGCAGGATGTCGCATGAACTCGCGAAAAAAGGAACCAAACACCTATCAATTATTGTTTGGTTACCCTTAAGTTGATGCGGATGGGGGTGGGCAGACGCCCGACCCGTAGTCGCTCGGCAATGAAGAAGGCATCCAGGCGATCGGTCTCGCCTGCGTCGGCATAGACTCGCTTGAGTCCTTGCACCAAGGCGGGATTGAACACGTAGATACTCTGGTTGACCTCTGTGAGGACTGGGGCCTCTTTGAGAAAACAGGCCAAATGCCACCAGTAGAGACCGGTCGCTTCCAGGCCAATCCGCAGTTCTTTGATCCCCTGCGCGTTGGTCAGGGTTTGTACTCGTTCTGCCAGAGCCTGGGCCCCAGGCAGGCTATTGGGGATGGTCCAGCAGGGCACCACCTCGCTTCCATCCGCTAAAAGCAAGCACGCCATCACTTCCGCCTGGCTGATATCCAGTCCTAAGGCGGCGAAGGTGATCGCGGCTGGAACAACATCGTTCGCCGCAGCCGAGGGTCGGCTGCGGCCCTGGCCTGGTGAGAGCCGTGAAGATGGAGAAGTCATGGGCACACTCCTGTTCTGGTCTCGAGGCGTGGCGTGGGTGTGCCTGACGGCAGAACCGCCTCGCGCGTGATCAGAACTCGCTCACCCGCCACGACAGCGATCGAACGAGCTGCTGTTCTCGTCCGGTCAGCGGATGACTGGAACAACCTGCAGGTAAGAACTGGCCGTCATGCCCAAGCGGAACTATCTGACTGAGCGATCGCACGCTGCGTCGCAAGGGTGTCCAGAACTGGTCCCGACCGACCCAATAAGGTCAGTATCACCCACGTTGCGCCGATCAACAAGCAGAGCAGTCAGCAGTGCTGCTCTCGAACATAAGATACGAGGGTGTCAGCCCACTGGAGGATTGCGTGTCTAACGACGATTATTATTGCCGCATATGTCAATTATCCAGCAGGAAAAATATGGGCTGCTATGTGCTCCAGCAACACACCAGTGTTCTCTCTTCAGGCGAATGCTGGTGCCAGGTCGTGAGCGGCATGATCTTAATACAGACGAGCTGTGTAGAAGACCTACACCCGCTCTTCATGAGGTAATTGTCGTTCATTGCGTAATGAACATCCGACGGCAATAATAATTGTCGCTGAACATTGCGTGCAGGTAAAACGAGACAGCCCTTCCGCTGATGCGCTTATCCACTGGTTTGGCGAGAGGGCTGTCTCCGTCTTCATGCACGTCTTGATAGGTGGGCTGAGACCCTGTTAAAGCCAGCAGTTATAGCACAGGTATGCATCATCAAAGCGGATCCACATGTTGGGACCGTTATTGACCGAGTGGACCTCAAAGGCCAGCGGCTGTCCCTGATCGAACCAGATATGGTTGATGGCGAAGTACGTCCACCCCTGGTAGCAGGCGCCGATATGAATGGTGCCATATTCGATGCCGGTGTTGGTGTTCTTCAAGAAGAAGTAGGTGCCCGATGTAGTGCATCCTGTCTCGACCCACAGGGAGGCGGAGTAGTAGGCGCCAACGGGGGCAGCCATGACCTGATAGGTGGTCACATCATACCAGGAGGTGCCTGACCAGTGTGCCCGGTAGGAGGAGCCGGAATGTGGAGGGTGGCTACTCTCGACAAACGAGTTATCATAGGCGCTGTTGCAGGCCGATCCGCCGCCCCAGTTATCCCAGACGCACCAGCCGTTGTAGCCCTCGAAGCTGGGATTGATGAGCAAGTTGCCGCTGGCGGGAAGTGGGGTGGGCGTGGGCGGCAGCGGAGTGGCAGTGGGAGCGGGTGGCGAAGTGGGGGTGGGCGGTGCAGGAGTGGGCGTGGGCGGTGGGATGGCGGGATACACACAGTCGCCCGTTGCATTATTATACTCCCCCTGCACACCATAATAGGAGTCCCCGTTGAGGTAGAGCCCTGGATGCTGGTTGGAGCACTTATCGCCGATCTCACAGGGATTGCCGCACCCAGAATCTGTGTTGTACCAGCCGTTCCCTGACAAGCCATTCCACCAGCTCCAACTCGGATTGGTGATCGCCTCAAACTGCTCATGGGATGTGGTATTGATAATGGTATCGAGCGCACTTCCGTCGGTGGTGCCACACGGTCCCCCACCCCAAGGAATCACCGCATAGATCCACCCCTCGAGGAGATATTTCGAATGATACCCACAGGTTGGGTTACGACACGTACCGTTATTAAAGACCGAATACCCTGGAGGAGTAAAGATAAAATTGATAGTAGAGCCATTGTTGGAGCCATGAGCATTGAGTTCATCCCAAATATCATTGAAAGGGCTAGCAAAACCGTCATCACCAATCGTCCCGGTTCCACAATCATTACCATAATAGAAATTTGCATCCATCATGGATCCCGACACGGTGATGGTGTTGGAAATCCCCGAATATTGGGTGAGAATCCCTTCAAAGGCCGAGCCGCTGACATCGGCGAAGTATTGCTGCACTGACTGCATGTCGCTCGCGAACCAGAGTCCTTCAAAGATGAGCCTCGCCACCGGGTTCTTGATAACCTCTCCCCCATGATCGCTCACATTGTTTGAGCCAACCGCTGGATACTCGGATAAGGAGGAGGCTTTCGCTCGCTGTTGTGGCAGCAGCGCCCAGGTTCCCGCGATAATGCTCACTACCACTAAGGCCAGCGCCAGGTGGCGCAAACGATGCGGCACCACGGTACGAATTCGATGAACCATACGATTTACCTTTCTTCTACAACATTTCTGCGCACCTGATGTGTGATGAGGAAAATCGCCACCTCTCTACCTCAACAGGTGTCCACAGGGTGTATGATAGGCTTACCAGCAGAGCTCAATCTACCACATCGCTAGTCTCGTTCTAGTCTCTTTGTGAGTGATGGTCTTGAAGGAGGGCGTATGAAAGCAGCCAAAGCAGCCACATCGAATCTGTCGTTGCGGGAGGCACGTGAACGGCGGGCGTGGACACAGGAGGAGGTTGCGCAGCAGATCGGCACCAACCCCTTCACCGTCTATCGCTGGGAACGTGGGGTGGTGCTGCCAAGCGCGTATTTTCAGCGGAAGCTCTGCGCCCTCTTTCAGGTGCAGCCACAGGAATTAGGGTTTGGCTCGCGTGGGGGTATCCAGGAGCCGACAGCGGTTCCCACTTCATCGCAGCCGGTGACGCTTTTTTCTGCCTTGCCGCCTGTGCTGCCAGTGGCTGGCGGGCCAGTGGGGCGCGAGCAGGTGCTAGAGACCCTCCGAGCGCGTTTGTGCGCGCCCCAGCGCCCGGCAGTGGCGCTGCGTGGGCTACCCGGCGTGGGCAAGACCACGCTGGCGGCAGCACTGGCGCAGGATCCCGCACTCCGGGCACACTTCTCCGATGGCATCTTCTGGGGCGGTCTGGGTCCGACGCCTTCGGTCTCGACCGTGTTGAATGGCTGGGGCGCGGCGTTAGGAATCGCCCCGGAGGCGCTGGCGCAGATCACGCGCGTCAGCCAGTTGAGCCAGGCGGTCCATGCCGCCCTTGGAATGAAAAAAGTGCTGCTCATCATCGATGATGCCTGGCAGAGTGAGGATGCGCTGGCGTTGCAGGTGGGGGGACCACACTGCGCCCATCTGCTCACCACGCGCTTTGTGCCCATCGCCGCGCACTTTGCTCCTGAACATGTGGTGCTGGTAGAGGAATTGGACGAACGGGATAGTCTGACGTTGCTCGCGCGGCTCGCACCAGAGGTGGTGGCACAGGAAGAGCAGCAAGCGCGCACCCTGGTGCAAGCCGTGGGCGGATTGCCGCTAGCGCTGACCCTGGTGGGCCATTTTTTACACGTACAAGCGGTGCACGGACAACCCCGCCGCGTGCGGATGGCGCTGGAGCGCTTGCATCAGGCGGAAGCGCGGCTGCGTCTGTCGGAACCCACTGCCCCAGCGGAACACCCGCTGCACCTTGCTCTGGATACCCCGCTCTCGTTGCGCGCCACGATTGCAGCGAGCACGCAGCAGCTAAGCGAGACAGGGTATACCCTGCTGGGCGATCTAGCACTCTTTCCTGCCAAACCCAACAGCTTTTCTGAGGAAGCCGCCTATGCGGTATCTGGCCTGCCGATGGAAACCTTTTTTGACCACCTGGACAGCCTGATGGATGCCGGGCTGGTCGAAGGGGTGACCGCTGAACGCTATACCCTGCACCAGACGATTGTGGATGCCATGCGCCTGGAGAGCGCGCGAGTGCCAGCTATCACCCGTCTGGTAGTGTATTACACCTCCTTTGCCGAGGCGCACCGTGATGATTTCCTCCGCCTGGATCAAGAACATAACAACATGCTGGCAGCGCTCGAATACGCCCATCAGCAGGAGATGGGTACAGCGCTGATGCGAGGGGCCGAAGCCAGCGCGGCCTTCTGGCAGGCGCGTGGGCTGTACGAGATCGCAGCGTCACACCTGCGCCGGGCAGAAGCCGTAGCGCGGGCGCAGGCTGATACGGCTCTGTTGGTTGCGCTCCTGATACGCCTGGGGTGGATGTGGAAGAATCGGGGAGACTTTGTGCAAGCCGAGGCGGCGGGGCGCGAAGGACTCACTCTGGCGCGAGAGAGTCACCAGGAGACCCTCATCGTTGATGCGCTCCATCTGTTGGGCACGCTGGCGCTTCTGCGCGGCGACAGTTCAGCAGCCGAAGCTCAGATGAAAGAGGGGGCGGCGCTGGCGCGCCGCATTGGGTATCAGAAACGGCTTGTTACCATCCTTGCTAACCTGGGGGCAGTAGCCGCGAACAAAGGCGACTTGATACAAGCGGAAGCGGCGTTCCGGGAGGCGGTGGAGGTGATACGCTCCCTGGGGGGTGGCGCAAGTGTTCTGGGAGTGTGTTTGGAAAACCTGGGCGTCATGAGGAGAAGGGGTGGTGCCTATGCCCAGGCACAGGGCTATTTTGAGGAAGCGTTGCAGGTGGCGCGCCAGCAGTGGAACCGGCGACATCTCTGCCAGGTGCTCGCCAATCTGGGTGAGCTGAGGCTGTTGCAAGGAGCATACGAACTGGCCGAGCACCGCCTCCAGGAAGCACTCTCCATTGCGCGCGACATTGAGAATCCGGTAAGTGTGTGCTCCGTCCTGACCATCATGAGCGAGTTAGCGCTGGAGCGTGGCACGGTGAGCCAGGCACGTGGCTATTTACAAGAAGGACTGGCTATCGCACAGAAGGTGGGACATCGTGAATCGCTCTGTGAGGTGGAAAAAGGGCTGGCACAGGTAGCCCTGGCTGAAGGGAACCTGGAGCAAGCGCTGTCATGGGCGCAATCAAGCGTCGGTCTGGCACGGGCGATCCATTACCCCTGGAACCTGGGGCAGTCCCTGATCGTCCTGGGGGATGCCTGGTTAGGGCAGGCGCAGGCCGACGCAGCGAACACCGCCTTTCGAGAAGTGCTGGAGATGGCCCAGATTCTTGAAAGCCAGGACCTCAAGGCAGGTACGCTCTACGGCCTGGCCCGCGCGGCGCTGGCAGCAGGACAGGCATCCCAGGCCCGCACCTATGGGGAGGAGAGCCTGGCGCTCTTTGAGTACATGGGGCATGTTCTGGCGGGCAAGGTCAGGCGCTGGTTGGAGATGATCTCGCAACCACCGCCCAAACGCGCTGCTGGCGGATCGGCTAAATTCTGGTAAGGAGGCTCGTAGTGGATCGTAGTCGTGATGCTCCATGCCTGCTGCTCGTCAGCCATGCGCTGCGACTTGCTGGTCCAGCCAGTGGGCCATGAGGCGATAGTTCGCCCGGCTCTCGCGCAGCGCCTCGGCCAGCTTCGCCGGCCAATCCGGCGAGGACACCGCTTCCTTCAAATTATCCAACAGGCGGCCCAGCTCCTCCGGGGTATATTCTAGTGGCGGGCTGTGAAAGCGCGGCCATTGCGCGACCAGATGCCACCGGGCCGCTTCTTGCGCGGCCAGAGAGAGCACCTGTTCTTGCCGATCGACGACAAGCCAGTCGCTCGCCTCCTCCTCACTGCTGCCCAGTTGCGCGCCCGCCAGGTACGGCGCCACGACGGGATGACGCTTGAACGCCAGAAACAGGCTGATATCACCGGTCCCTGCACCGGCACCATCGTTATACGTCACGTCATCCAGGGCGAGGTAGAACGCCACCCAGCGCGCCCCCCGGTGTACCCCAGCGCCAGCGGCAGCCGGGGCCAGAGCGGCACCGCCAACAGCGTGAAGGTATCCGGGGTCTCCAGCGGCGGCTCCAGCAACTGAGCTTGTGGGCCAGTTGAGGGGCAGGCCCAGGAGCAGAGGAGCGCGACCACTTCGCCTGCTCTGCCCCGCCGTCAGCGCGTGGGAAGCAGCGGTACCTGGGCAGCGAGGCGTGTGCCCTGGCCCGGCGCACTCTCGATCTGGAGCGTCCCGCCCAGGCGGCTGACCCGCTCGCGCATCGAGTGCAAGCCCAGATGCCCTGGAAAGGCGCCCTGTGGATCGAAGCCCAGGCCATCGTCGCGCACTTCCAACAGCACCGCTTCCTTTGTCTGGCTCAGGCGCAGGTTTACCTGCCGGGCGCGGGCGTGCTTGACCGTGTTGTGCAAGGCCTCTTGTGCGATGCGGTAGAGTTCCTGCTTGACAGAGAGCGGCAGATCTGGTTCGTCGCACAGGTCCAGATGGACGAGCAGTTCGTGGCGCGCCTGAAGCGCGGTTCCCTGCTTGGTGAGCGCCGCCACCAGCCCCTCGGTCTCCAATGACTCCGGGCGCAGTTCGAAGATAAGCGCGCGCATCTCGGCCAGCCCAGCCTCGGCCAGCGAGAGCACATAGTCCAGCGGCTCAGCGACCTGCGCCGGGTTTTGCTCCAACGCCTTGCGTGCCGTATGCGCGCCCAGCGAGATGCCGTAGAGCGCCTGGGAGACGGAATCATGTAGCTCGCGCGCCAGCTTCTGCCGCTCCTCCAGCGCCGCCAGCGCCTGCGCCTGGGCATAGAGCCGGGCGTTGGCAATGGCAATAGCAGCCTGATTGGCAATCACCTGGGCCAGTGCGGCGTGGTGCGAGGTAAATGCCCCTACCTCGTTGGACGTCAGCAGCAGCAGCCCGCTCACCTGCTCTTTGCGCGTGAGGGGGATGAGCAGCGCGGCGCGGATGGAGGCAAAGGCCGACTCTCCCAGCGCCCCAAGAGCCTCCTGGAACGCCTGGGCCAGCGGTGTTTGCTCGCGCACATCCTGCACTAAGAGCGGTTCCCTGTCTGGGATCCGCTCCCAGAGTGGCCCCAACGTGGTGAGCGGCGTGCGCAGGTGGCGCTGGACTGCTTCGGGGAAGGGGCTGCGATAGTCCTGGATGACCAGCTCCTCCGCCTCCACGGTAGAGATCGTGGCGCCCGTATAGGGAACGACACTCTTCAGCTGCTCCAGGACGAGCCCTAGCAGGGGCTGGAGGTGCTGGGCAGCGGCCATCGTCTGGGAGATTTCCAGCAGCGCGGCCAGTTCGCGCGTGCGCTCCTCGACGCGCTGGGCCAGCAGGTGCTGCGCCTCGACGTGCTCGGTGATGTCGCGTGCCACCCCCAGTCCATGAGGCTTGCCGTGATAGATAATCGGGGCAGTTGTCATGTCCACTGGGAAGGTCGTCCCATCTTTGCGCTGAAAGAGGATCGTTCCCTGGTAGCGCCTCCCGACTTTCGGGTTCTCCAGGCTCGCGGTGAGGCGAGCTTGAGTGGCTGGAGCAAAGACGACGCTGGCGTGCATCCCGATCAGTTCCTCAGGGGTGTAGCCAACCATCTGACAGAGGGCGGGGTTGACCTCGACGAACACTCTGTCCAGATCGAAGATACACAAGGCGTCGTAGGTCGCCTCAAAGATGCTGCGATAGAGCGGTTTTTGCTCGCGGAGGTGTTGCTCCGCCTGCGCTCGCTCGGTGACGTCCGGATCGAGGATGTCCAGGCCCGCGTAGACTGTTTCAAAGAGATCGCGATACGCTGCTTCCCGCTGGCGCAATCGCGTCTCGCTCTGCCGGACCTGCTGAAGGCGCTGCTGCACCTGCTCGGCCATGGCACGAAAGCTAGAGAGCAGGCGCCACTCGTCCGACCCTGCCGGCCACGCCTCCAGGGGCACGGCAGGCACCGTGTCGAGGTCGTGTTGGACTTGCTCAAACAACTGTATCAAGGTCGCCTGGAGGTCGGTGGGCATGGGGTGACGCTCCTTCCTGCTTCCACTCACCCATCTGGCGGGAACGGGAGATGCTTAGCGGGCGCTCTCGGAGGCATCAGGCGAAATAAGGCCGACACGAATCGCGGAGAGGGTCGCCTGGGTGTGGCTCTGCAACCTCAGCTTGGCCAGGAGGTGGCCCACCCACCTCTTTCCCACCTTGTTCGGGATGATGCAGGGGACCGGCTCCGCTCTCCACGCACACGAGCACCCTGGCGGTCAGTATAGCAGAAAGCGAAGGGCAGATCAATAGGCCGCTTGCTATGAGCAAACGTACGGAGTGGGCACACTCACGAGTACCCCGCCGACTGTTGAACTTCTAAAACAGTACAGGTAGCGCTGCCCATCATAGCGCCCGAACACCTGCCAGTAGTTACGCTCACTGGTGAGCCGGACCCCGGAGAGCAGGCGCACATCATAGTCAGGCGCGGGCATGGGTCACTGCTCCTCTCGCTGCATCTGCCGGATGCCCGCCGCTGCCTGGCGATAGAGGGCGGCCTGGGTTGGCTCATCAGTGGCTGTCAAGGCTTGCTGGCCGAGTAGCCGTAGCGCTTGCCTGTGGGTGATCTCGCCCCGGTCGAGCGTGCGGAGGATCCCCAGGATGGTGGTATGCGCCGTCTGGCTCGCGCTGTCCTGCGCGCCGGCCAAGGCGTCCTGGTGTTCCTGGATCAGGGTGGTGAGGCGTTCATGGCTCATGCGGTTCATCTCTCTTGTTCTGCCAGGAAGGCGCGTATCTCCTCCGTGGTTGCGTTGGATCCGTGTGCCTGCTCCAGTTCCTCTGCTGCCCGTGCAAGCAACCTGCGTGCGTCGAGCAGGTAGGAGGCAGCGCGCAGATAGGAGCGCTCTTTCAAGTCCACGGCCAGCTTCAGGCTTTCGATCTTGAACTCTTCGGTGGTGATCTTGCCGCGCTTCCAGTCCCGCGAGAGGCGCTGGCCGGCTTTCCAGGAGGCATCAGCATCGGTCTCCTCTCCCAGCGTGCGAACCCGCAGCGCGCGGACTGGATGATCCAGGTCGGCTTCTGGAACGGCAGGCGCCAGTGGTTGGCTGGCTAGTTGCTGGGCCTCCTGCGCTGGCTCAGGCTTTGCGAGCAAGGCGCGGGTCGCTTCTGCTTTGCAGAAGACGGTATGGGGGAATGGCTGCGGTGGCCCTGCTTGTCTGCCCTGGCCGGTCACGCGTATTTCTGCCCCACAGGATTGACACATCCATACGGTCGGCCCCCAGTTGCGTGGGACATACTCGATGCCTCCATGCCGCCCCAGCCAGCTCTCCAGCAGTGCCAGCGCCTCTTGCAATGGTTGTTGCTCGTGGCTCACTCGTTGCCTTCTTTCTGCAAGGAGTGGATCGCTGAGGCCATGGCCTCCAGCTCCTGCTCCAGGATCTCATCATTTGGCCTGATGTGGGCTGCCCATCTACGCGTCAGGAGTCGTGGCCTCGTTCTCCCGCTGCCCCAGGTCGTTGAGTTCATCTCCCCAGTCCTCCATGAGCCCTTCCAGCCGGTTATACACATCGTAGGCCCGCTCTTTGGCCTGGTCCCACGCTTCAGCAGGGTCTGGGAGCGCGAGGTCAGCGGGTTCTATCCCAGCGAGGTCCTCCAGCGCGATGAGCAGGTCATAAACGGCGCTGAAGGCGTCGCTGCCCTCCTCCTCGGCTTCTGGCCCGGTCAAGGCTTCCCAGCGCTCCCCATCCCAGCGGCAGATGTCACCCACCTGGTGCTGGCCAAAGGCGGCGAGCACTGGCCTCAGCCGATCAGGAGGAAGATACGTGCTCAAGAGTTTGGTGGCTTCGGCTGCGTCCATTGGTCCGCTCCTCTCGTTCCAGATCGCCACACGCTGAGCCTCGCTGGCGGCGCTCCAGTCGTAACGCTCCAGTTGCCAGGCCCCGCTCGACGAGTGCCGGCGTGTAGCTCCATTCGCCTCTGAATACCAATTGTGCCTGATGACCGCAGACCAGCGTAAAACACAGATCGCCATACTCATTCGCCCAGACCATGCTGGCCGGGCGCAGCTTACAGCGCCGGTGGTGGTGACAGCGCCAGGAAACCGTTGGCGCACCCTCGGATGGCAAGCGCGCCACATCCCAACGCGAGAGCGGCCGATTGCCGGCGAGAGCGTGCTGGGTGGACTCGTGGAAGAGGACGCATTTGTACCAGCGCTGGGGCATGCTCATCGCTCCGCCCTCCAGCAGTCCAGACAGCGCTCTTTGGTGGCGCCGATGGCTCGCTGGCGGTAGAAGATGTCCCGTAGCTGCTGACAGCCAGGGCAGCGACCTATCCCACCAAGGATCAGGCCCATCACGCGGATAAAGTTCTCGCGGCGCAGCGCCTCATCGGCAGTTTCGCTCATTGGTTGGCCTTCCTTTCTCGCTCCAGATCGCCGCAGAGGGAGCAGCGCTGGGGCTGGTCCAGCCGTATCAGCCGCGTCGTGATGGCCTGCGCGAGCTTCGCTGGCGTAGAGGCGTTGCGTCCACGATACACCCAGCAGAGTTCATGGCGACAGGTGAGGGTAAAGAGGACATCGCCCTCTTCAGTCGCACGCGCAGCTGAGGCGGTGCGTAGCGTGTAGTGTTGGTGGTTCCCGCAGCGCCAGAGGAGCGTGGGTGGATGTTCAGCAGGCAGGCGATGGGCATCAGCGTGGAAGAGCAGCCGATTGCCGCACAGCACATCTTGCGTTGACGCTCCACAGATGGTGCAGGAGTGGCTCATAGCGTGCCCTGCTCTTTCCAGCCCCAGAGCACCTGATAGCATGCCGGGCAGACGATAATATGCTGGCTACCGGGCAGAAGACGCAAGGGGCGCTGCGCGTTTTCCACCTGGGCACAGCGATAGCAGACGCGCTGCACATCGTCGGTTCTGTGAGCACTGGGTGGTGTGTCGGGGCGATCTCCGTGCTGCATGGGTCATTCCTCCTCGGCGCCAAAGAGGTCGGCCAACTCATCTGCATGTGGGTTGTAGGCGGACGCCAGGGCTTTCAGATAGGCATTGGTCGTGCCCAGGTGTTTGTGGCCGAGTGATGCCTGAATCTCGGTCACGCGCGCGCCGACGCGCTCCATCTCGTGGGCAAAGGTATGGCGGGTCGCATGCACCTTACTGGTCCCCAGATGCTTCAGGCAAATGTCCGCAATCGCCTGAGTCGTCAGTGCATGCCCGTAATAATGCGCGGGGGCCAGGGCGATCCACACGGGCACCTCCGGAGGCACTCTTTTGAAAGGCTTCTGATAGACGGCCTCCAGGTAACGGAGGAGGGCAGCGCTCAGGCGTTTTGGCAGCAGGTTGTGGGCCGTTTCGCCGCCCTTGGTGCGGCGCCAGGTGACAACGATCTGTTCTCCCTCTTGCCGGAGATCGCCTACCCGCAGCCCAGCGAGTTCAGCGCGTCGCCGCCCGGTGTTCAGCGCAATATGCAGCAAGATGTAATCGCGGCTTCCGGCCAGGGTGTTCCGATTGATGTCTTGTAGCTTCGTTTTGGCGATCTCCGCATTGAGCGGCTCAGCCTTTCCAAACGCCTGCACCGAGCCACGATCAATGCCCTCGGCTGGATTGGGCACGCTCAGATACTTGCGCCTGGCGGCGAACTTATAGAACGAACTGACCACCGCCAGCCGTTGATTGAAGGTGGCACGGCTGAGGCCCTTGTCTCGGTTGGCCTTCGCGCGTGGGGTGCCCTGATCAGCCCACACTTGCAGATAGAGGGTCAGGTCCGTCTCACTGTCCAGATCCAACCCCTTGCTTTGCAGATGCTGCCGAAACGCCTCCAGCGTTGTGCGATAGGCGCGCTCGGTGCGGTCACTGCCGGAATGCTGCTTCTTGTTGTGCAACCATGCCTGGATGGCGACCTCCAGCGGATCAAGGGGGATCACCCGCTCGCTGGGTGGCTGGCTGTCAACAATGATGAGGTCCGTGTTCCTCATGGGTGCCTGCTTTCTGCCCCGTTCGGGCACTTTGACTAATGAGAAGTTAGCACAAGTGAAGGGGGCTGTCAACTCTCTTTGTGAAAGCTCTCCCGATTTTTCCAGCTATTGGACCTTCTCTCCCTTGTGCTTTCTTACTCGCTGTGTGCTACCTCCCCACAGAGAGCAGGCGCCCTTTGGGGCAGGCTGCTCGATTGGAGATACGTTCGCACGCCAGCAGAGAGGGCTTCCTTGGTGGCGTTTTTTTCTAGGTGGCTTCCGATGACGGCCCCGTGAAGGAAAGAGCCTGATAGCCGCAGAGGAGAGAAGTGCGGCTATCGGCCTGTAAGTGCGATGTTGACGAATCAGCAGCATCCTGCGGGCCAACCTACCGGGGACAGATCTCAACAGCAGGTAGAGGACACTTTTTGCCTGCGAGCATCCCAGCTAGGAGGGCCAACGGTGCCGCAGGCCAGCGCGCCGTGAGGGCGAGCCGTGCTGCTGGAGGCGTGGGTTCCTCTGGATCTACTACAAGAAAGCACTGGGTGGGGGTGCTGGCGCATGGTGCTCTCTGCCGGCGTATGGTGGGTTCAACCACGATACCGCCCCCAAATAGGACACAGGAAAGAAGAGGTCGAACACCCTTTGAGACACCCTATAAACCTGTCTCAAAACTCTGCTCGAAGCACATGGGTGAAACATTGATTCTGAAACACGTTTTGAGACGGGCGCAGCCTAGCAAAATCGGTTCTTGTTCAGCCTGATACTGCCTGTTTGCAGAGACGGTCCAGCATGTTGAAAAAGTCTTGGCACGACTGATGAGTGAGCGGTTGCTAAGTCGTCCTCCGCAGCACGGGGCGGTTGTCGTTGCTCGTGGAAATGCTCGCTCATCCAATCTTCTGGAAAAACCGCAGAGCAGCAGAGGCAGACACCGCGCAACCGTGACCAGATGACGTTGATGGAGACTTCCCACCTTGCTGCCAATGGTATAATGAAGTGGGGAGAGGGCTCTGTTTCGGGTTCCCTCGTTGAACAGAAAGGCGGGACCGCCATGGTTCCTTCAACCAGACCATGCCCAAACTGCGGAGAGATCCTAAGAGCGCAGGCGCGTTTTTGTGGCACCTGTGAGCAGTCGCTCCCTCCACTGGCGGAGGTGGAAGAGGAGCAAAAGCGAGGCGGGCTGGGGGTCCTCCCGCCCATACCTGGAGCAGAAGGGGCAGCCGCCCCCAGCGTTTGGGCTGCCGCGCAGACTGGAGCGCCTGGCGTGCCATCCCTGCCAGCCGGACCGCAGTCGGGAGCGCCGAGCGTCCCGACGGTGCCTGGCGCAGCGCAATCCGGCTCAACAGTCCTACGGGGCGCAACCAGGGTGGCCGGGCAGGGCCTGCGTGACAAGCTCCTAGGGACGGGAGCGGGCAAGGTGCTCTTCGCGGTGCTGGCGGTGGTGGTGCTGGCAGCCTGCGGTTCGGGTGGCTCTGGGGCTTCGCAAGCAGCTGGCGCACACCCGACGAGCACCCCCACCAGCACCGCCAACCCACGAGGCCCCAACGGATCGCCGCCTGATACTGCCAGCTTCACGATCCACTATACCGTCAGTGGTCCCCAGAAGCAAGACCTTGGCAATCCTGAGCATCTGCTGCTAGTGATGGGGGGGACGGTGTGCGGGCCGCACGATAACGGGCAGCCCTTCACGTATCCGGACCCGTACAGTCCGGGGGACACGGATACCTCCACCACAACATGCAGCGGCTCGTACCAAGGGGGCAAACTCCTCTATACACAGATGGTGGTGCTCTTTGTCTTTATGAACTCAACAGGAGTGACCTGCACTATTACGGCCCAGTCCCCCTGGATGTATCAGTTTGAAGGCACCTTTACCAGTCCCACCAGCATCAGTGGAACGATAACGGGGGGGAATGGCGCAGAGCCAGAAACGTGCAATGGGGGCTCCACGAGCACCCTGGCTCCAGGAAGCGGGACCCGCTCCTGGTCGGGCACCGTGAGCGCGACGGCGTGATGGCACGGCGAGAGGAACGCTCTTGAGTGCCGGGTGCTGGCGTACACCACTCGGGTGAGCCAGCCAGTCGGGTCCAGGAGCATCCAGCAGCCGCCTGCAAGCACTGGTCGGGAACAGCCGAGATACGTGTAAAAGCGGCCACAGCTCAGCCATAAGCAGCAAGACCACGCTGTCTTTTTGCTCGCTTCCTGTAGTCGGCTCTGGCCTCCCATTCGTTTGAGGCTTTCGAGCGCTTGTCCAGCTTGCGGTACGCTCAGCCCTTTCAGCCGACCGGCACGCGTGGAGTACAGCGGTCCAGCACATGCATGATTATCCCTCCGCTCTGCCTTCCGGCTTGCCCTCTCCCAAGCCCGCTTCCCGTGCCCGCAGGACCGCCTGCGCCCGATCCACCACTTGTAGCTTGCTGAAGATGTTGGAGACATGGTTGCGCACCGTTTTGAGGGTGAGACCGAGTTGCTCGGAGATCTCCTGGTTGGTTCTTCCCTGGGCGATCAGCGCCAACAGTTCCCTCTCCCGCTCGCTCAGTTCTGGAAAGAGCCGGGACGGCACCGCCGGTCTAGCTGCCGCGAAGAAGCCCAGGACCCGCCTGGCAATGCCCGGGCCAAAGATGGCTTCCCCACTGGCCACCGCGCGAATGGCCCGCAAGAGTTCCGCCTGATTCGCCCCTTTGAGCACGTAGCCCCGCGCCCCCGCCCGCATGGCCGCAAACACCGATTCGTCCTCCTCGAGCATGGTGACCATCAGGATGCTGATATGCGGGCACGCGGCTACAATCTCGCGAGTGGCCTCGATCCCATTGAGGCCGGGCATCTTGATGTCCATCAAAATCACCTCGGGTTGCAGCGTCTTGGCCTGGGTAATCGCCTCCGCTCCGGTGGTGGCCTCGCCTACGACGTCGGTGTCCGCCACCGAATCCAGCAAGCCGTGCAGACCCTCCCGAAAGAGGGCGTGGTCGTCGGCAATCAGCACGCGAATGCGCTCCATCCTTATTCCTCCTCCTGCGAGAAAGGGCCGGTAGTGGTGACGCGCGTGTCGCCGGTTTCCGAGCGCACGTAGGGTAAGCGTGCCAGCACGCGCGTGCCGCCACGCTCGCCCGGCTGGACCAGACACGTTCCGCCCAGTTCCTCTGCCCGCTCGCGCATCGAGCGCAGGCCGACGCCCACGCCTCGTGCTGCGGGCAGTCCAGCGCCATCGTCCAGGAT
>CAZFWN010000079.1:0-22455 GCA_964522745.1 uncultured Ktedonobacterales bacterium | reverse complement strand
GGTCGGGCTTCCTGTCGTTGGATGGGGACTGCCCTTGGAAACAGCCTGGGTCGCTGTAGTCCCAACCGCGCGGGGACTCCGCGAATGATTTCCAGAGGCCAGATAAGCTATCAGGCTTCCGCTGCCTAGCACTACTACGAGCAGCGCGGCCAGCGCAAGCATCCACTTGCGGAGTCTCCTGGGCGCTGGCCCTCCAGTGCCGGGAAGCACAGGCGCGGCCAGGCGGCTAAGGAAACCGGCGGAAGGTGGAGGATCATCTGGCGGCGCCGGGGGATTATTAAAGGGTATCCATACCTTGGGTGGTCCTGGCGGCACAGCCTGTCCCCGCCCACCCAGATTGGCAGGAGCCAGCGCTTTGGGAGGCTGCCCCGACATACCCTTAGCGGGGGCTGCGGCTATGGCTGGCTCCCGCGTTGCCACGCGAGCCGGCACAGGGACAGCGCCGGGCGTCTGGCCTGCTTTGGCGCCCATGCCCGATGGCTTTCCTTGCTTGCTGGCAGCCTCAAAGGCTTTAGCAAACGCCTGGATTGAGGCATAGCGATTTTTCGTTTCTTTTTCCAGCGCTGTCATCACTACCTCATTGACATCCTGCGACAGCGTCGGTATCTTCTGGCGCAACGGTTGAGGTTGATCTCTCAATGGAGGAGAGCCGGTCAGCCATTCATAGATCATGGCGGCCAGCGCGTATTGATCGCTTGCCGGAACTGCCTGGCCCTGTATCTGCTCAGGGGCCATATACGCCGTTGCTGGTACAGCAGCCTGTATGTTTTGAACCTGCATATTTTGGCCTTGCAGTGAGGAGATAAACGACATGCCAAAGTCGCTCAGCAGCGCTTCACGTTTAGCCCCCCGCAATACATTCTCTGGCTTCAAGTTTCGGTGAATTATTCCCTGCTCATGCGCGTAGTGCAGCGCATCGGCTATCTGCTGCACATAGGGCGCCAGCGTGACAGGATCAACTGGTTGGCCTCGTGGAAACTTCTGGAGCAGGGAGCCTTTAGGAGCGTAGTCCATCACCAAAAAGGGCATTCCATTTATTCTTACGACCCCAAAATCCCGCACGGGCACGATATTTGGATGAGCCAGACCAGCAATCGCTATGATTTCCTGATGAAACTGCTCATACATTTCACCCGGCAGATATGCTTGCCATACCTTGATAGCCGCTTCCATGCCCGAATTGACGTGTTTGCCCAGATAGACCTCAGCCATCCCTCCCTTGCCAAAAAGGTGGGTGAGTTTATAATCGCCAAGCTGCTGACCTACCAAATCGCCCATCATTTGTTGCCTCCTGACACGCAAGATCAAGAACCAGGAAACCAAACCTTCGTTTGCACCGCCACTCGTCCTGTTGCGCGATCTGCTGTGAGAGGGAGCGAGGGCCGCCGGCCTGGTCGAGCAGCAGCACAGAGCGCGTGTTCAGGCAATCGGACTTTCTACCGAACCAGAGTATATCATGTTTCTATCAGCAAGCAATAGTTTTATCTTTTCCAACCAGATGCTTCTTTATGAATAAGGCTTCTTGGAAGCTTGCTCTAGTGATACATGCCCCGATGTTAAACAAGAACTTTGCTCCTCATTCTCAAAATGAATAACTCTTAATTGTATTTTCTGGTGGTTGATGTTATACTTGAGACCGCAGAGAAGTGAATAACGATGTGTTACTTACAATACAACATATCAGATAAGCCTCTCTCGCTGAAAATTCCGCTCTTTGATAATTTTAGCTGGTCGGCTCATTATTGTAAAGAGCGGCACCTGTCAATTTTGAGAAGTACGCATCAGTGGAAATCCTTGTTTTTGGGGAGGATACACATGCCAAATACCTATCGGGCACAGTGGGGAGGAACACACCCCGGATGTATCATCTTTTTGCTTGACCAGTCTGGATCGATGGTTGCGCCTTTCGGGGCCGGCGTGCCCAATAGTGGTGAGCGCAAGTGCGACATGGTCGCAACGGTACTCAATGGTTTTCTGCACGAGTTAATTCGCACCAACATCATGATCGGCCCAGGTGGAATGCCTGATGTGCGCCCCAGGGCAGATATTGCAGTAGTTGGCTATGAAGGAACGTCGGTTGCCTCTGCCCTCTCAGGAAGCCTGACCAATTCAGATTTTGTCACCCTGCCACAACTGCAAGCAGACCCGGTGAAGGTTGAATCGCATGAGATGAAAGAAATCAGTCCGATTGGTCAGGAAGTGACCCGAACCATTGATGTGCCAATCTGGGTGAGAGCCAAGGCTGGTGGCGGAACGCCGATGTGCGCAGCCTTGCTGCGCGCCAAAGAGCTAGCCGGCCAGTGGGCGGCCCAACATCCCTACAACTATCCGCCAGTGGTCATCAACGTCACCGATGGTCAATCGACTGATGGCGACCCCACACAGATCGCGCATGAACTCTGCCAGATTAGCACCGATGACGGCCAGACGCTGCTCTTTAATGTCCATATTACAGAAAATCGGACGATGCCTGTCTATTACCCGGCCAGCGAAGCGGAGTTGTTTGGCGATAAGTTCGCCACGATGCTCTTTAGCATGTCGAGCGAGATTCCTGAGAGCAGCCGCAACATCCTGGCAGGGAATGGGAAATTCTTGGAACAGGGCGCGCGCGGCATGATCTTTAATGGGAACGCTATGTCGGTTCGTGAGATGTTTGTTTTTGGGACCATTGCGGCCACGATGCCCTTAGACCCCAATATGTAGCACGCGCTGGGGAAGCCCCAGGAGAGAGGGCGGGGAGGAATAAAGAGGATGTTTGCAGGCATCACCAGATTACAACAGTGGAAATCTGAATACACTCCAGAGACTTGCCAGGATAAGCTACTCTATGACGCCGCCGCTGGTCTCTTTGCAGTGGCAGATGGTGCAAGCACATCTTCTTTCCCCCATCTCTGGGCCGATGTGCTGGTCAAGCATTTTATCAGCGTTCCTCTGATGGGTGATGACCCATTTGAGGTTGATTGGTGGGTGCGCCTGGCGCAGAAACGGTATACCGATGCCATGCCAAAGCTAGAGCTACTCTCATCCATTGCCCGCGAAAAAGAAGATACCCAGGGCAGCGAAAGCACCCTGGTAACCGTGCGGCTCTCTCGCGTCGATGAGACCTCTGCGCAGGCGGAACTACTTGTCTTTGGGGATAGCTGCGTGCTGATTGGACGCCCGGACACGCGGCAGGTAGCACTCACCTTTCCACTCGAACAAGCCGCTGACTTTGATCGCCGCCCTGTTTGTGTCCCCTCTCATCCAGGCGTCTTTAACCGCCAGTTTCATCGCTGTAAACTGCTTTCCTCCGTTCCATTAGCGGCTGGGAATGTGGTCCTTCTGGCAACCGATGCAGTTGCGCGGTGGATCATCAGCAAGGGCGGCGGCCAGTATCAGGAAATATGGGACTCCTTCCAGGCAGTGGCCCAGCGGACCCCAGGCGCAGACTGGAGAGCCTTTATCCTGGACCAGCGCCAAAACAACACCATAGCCGATGATGACAGCACCGCGCTGATTCTTGAATTGCAAGAGGGCATGCTTGTCCCTCCAGCCGAGGGCCACAACCCGGCTGGTGAAGTGCGGCTGCTTGGTTCGACTACAACCCACAGCGATGAGGTGATCAAGGGGCGCGAGAACAGCTTCAGGCAAGCGAGAAGTGATCAGAACCGTGAACTGGAAGCCATCTACTATGGTGATGGGAATGACTTGCAATCCAGGCTGAGCGGAGAAGTTACAAAAGAACAGATCGACCACGCCCGCGAGGTCTCGAAGGCGCTGCGCGCCCTCATCTCCGCTACAGCCGCCAATTATAAAAAACCGGATTTTGCTTCCAAGATGCGATCTATCTGGGAGCAATACAAAGACGTGCTGCAAGATGAACCATGCGCTGAAGGCATTCGTAACACCCTCAAATCGAATGGCGTCATTGATCCACCAACGGTTGCTCCGGCGCCTCTGGGAAATTCTGCGCCCGCCTCCTCTTCTCAGCTAGGGCCGCGCGCTTATCCGTCTTCAGAGCCTCCCCTTCCAGCGGAGGCTGCGCGCCAGGATGCCACCATCAAGCGCTTTCATACCGTTTTGCGAGAGGGCGGCTCTCCAACCGAGGTGGTGAATGCCCATAGAGCATTCCTACTGCTGCCCAATGCACAGATCACCAGCGACGAGCAGGCGCAGGTTGAGCTAGCTAGCAAATTTTTAGCGGCTTTTTTTCAGCATGATGAGGAGGCGCTGGCTTCGGCCTATGCCCGGTTAGAGCAGTCGCCACACCCTACATTCCTGAAATTTACACCAGAGCAATCACAACAACTCGCCAAAGCGATGCAACACAGCGCCTCTCTGGGCACACTCCAGGCCGCCTTACAGAGCCATCGCCTGGAAGAGATTGCCACTGCCTACCAACGCTTGCAGCAGGTGGGGCTGCCTCTGTCACTCGATCCCCAAGAGATGACGCAGGGCCAGCTTGCGCTCCGCCTGATGGACGCGCTGGCGCGAGATACGGAGGCAGCGCTCTCAGCCGCCTATCAAGAACTGACTCAGGCCGGGCAGGAACACTTTTTTACCTTGAACCCTGCGCAACAGGCACGGCTGGAACAGACCCTTGAGGAAGCAACACACCCAATGGACCCGTATACCGTGCTGGTGACCGTCAATGGGGAGTGCATTACCGCCGGGTATCTCAAGCAAGTGAAGAGCCTCAAGCGCCACTACCTGCCCCTCTGTATCGAGGAGTATAAGCAGCGGAAGGTAACTCATCCGCCAAATGAAAGCACGCTCCAGAAGTGGATCGAGCGATGGCAAGCAGAACTGAGCGATTGGAACGCGCTTGGCGAGGCGACCCTGGAGGAACTCATCGACGATGAGTTGATCAAGCAAGAGATTGATCAAGCCCAGATACACGGAGGTGATCTCAAAAATATTGACCTCACCCATGACGTCGAAAAGGTCCATCAGGCCATCACCACCGCACTCGGCAAAGAGCGGTATGCACAAGTGCGCCAGGAGCTAGGCTTGACACAGGACCAGGCATGGCATATCCTGGCAACCTTTGTCCGACGACGAAAATTTGGCGCCTATCTGAGCGGAAAACATCTCTCAGTAGATCTCAGCACATGGTTGCGCCAACACGCGCAGATTCTCAGAAAAGATGAAGCGGCCCCGCAGGTGAAACAGAAGACGCGGAAATTCTTTGGTGGCAGATCCTCATAATGCGCTGTTGAGGTGATGGGGAGCATCCTATGCCAGCTCGGTTAGATTATGATCAGGCGATCCTCTTTGCAGAGACCCGACTCAAGGTCTCCAACAGCGATTTGCGCGCGGGCCAGGTTGAGACGGTGAAGATGGGAGCCACCTCCTTACCCTGGGGCAACCAGGGGGGCTTTGCAGTGGTCTATAAATTCCGCAGCAAAAGCGGCAGCATGCGTGCCCTGCGCTGCTTTACCAGAACCGTCATAGACCCGGACTTCAAGAATCGTTATGAACGCATAGGTCCCTATTTTCGTGCCCATGCCGCCGAGATCACCGCCGACTTCACCTATTATGATCAGGGCATTGAAGTCCTTGAAATGGTCAATGGGCAACCGCAGAATACCATTTATCCGATCATTGATATGGAATGGATCGAGGGCGTCACCCTGTTTGATTATGTGGAAAAGCTATGTAAGCAGCGCGATCAGGCAAAGCTCGGCGAGATAGCAAACAGGTGGTTTGACGTGGTTCTCAAACTCCGCAAGGCAAATGCCGCGCATGGAGACCTGGCAGCAGTCAATGTGATGGTCCGCAACGATGGCCGGCTGGTTTTGATCGACTATGATGGCGTCTATATCCAGGAGTTCCAGGGGAAAAAACAACTGCTCTTTGGGACACTAGGCTTTCAGCATCCACAAATGCAGCGCCGTCCTTTTAATGAGTGGATGGATGAATTCTCTTCGCAGGTCATCTTTACCGCGCTGCTGGCCCTCCAGACACAACCCACCTTATGGGATACCTATGTCAAGTATGGCCCAAACGGGAAACCACTGGATCAGACACTCCTTTTCACTCAGAAGGACTTTGAGACCCCCCAGCAGTCTTCGCTCTTCCGTGATCTTGAGCGCAGCCCCAGCGCGCAAGTTCGAGAGGCCATCAAAGAACTAAAGAGAGCGTGTGGGCAAGAGGTGAGTGCTGTACGCTTTCCGGTCAGCATTGGTGATCCAGAGTATCAAAAGAAACAAGCTCTGGAAGAACTCAAAAAAGCCGTTGCCGCTGCTGATGATGAGCAGATTGTACAAGCCTGGGGCATAGGACTGGAATACTACCAGCCAGCGCAGCAGTATCGCCCGATGGCAGACCGCGCCAGGATGCGGGTGCGAGCGCTTGATACATTCCGCACTGCGCTTCAGTCTCGTTCACTCCAGCAGATTCTTACCAGTTATGATCCCGGATTGCTGGACCCCTGCAAAAATGTCACCCAGCCAGATCGAGACAAGCTGGCACTCGCGCAGCAACTCGATAAAGCCTTGCGGGCGGACAAAGACGATCTCCTTCTGGCAGCCTGGCAGGCGATTGAGCAGCCTCAGCATGCCGGATTCCTGACCCTGAACACGCAAGAGCAGCAGCGACTGGACGTCGCACAATGTCGGAAAACGCTCATAGAAACGTTTCGCGCGGCTCTAGCAACCCATTCGATTGAGCAGATCGTGGCCGCCTTTGATCCAGCGCTTGATACCTATCCCAGCATCAGCATGGAAGAGCGACAGGTGCTGGTGCGCGCTCGCGCCTTTCATCAGGCATGCCTGGATGATGATGATGTAGCCATTGAAGACATCGCTGATGAGATTCGGGGCATCCATATTTTTAGCAAGACGCTATCCTTTACTGCAACAGAAGAGGCGCGCATTCAACTGGCTATCAGACGCAAAGAGGCCGTCAAAACCTTCAAAGTAGCGCTGATGACCAGGCGTGCTGACAAGATTGTGGCAGGCTACGACCACACCGCGCTCGACACCTGCAAAAGCATTACCGGCGACGAGCGCCAAAAAGTAGCGCTGGCGGAAGAGTGGGAAACCGCTCGCAAGTTGGACCGGGATGAGCGACTCCTTGCAGCCTGGGAAGCCATCGAGCGCTGCGCGTATGCCGGGTTTCTCGCCTTTACTCAGATAGAAGAAGATCGTATCGACCTGGCAAGACGACGCAAGGCAGCATTAGATCAGCTTCGCCAGGCGCTCGGCAATAAAAATATTCAGCAGATATGTCTTGCTTATCCTCAGATGCTTCACCATCATCCTGACCTGACGCAAGAGGAGCGGGCTATTATCACACGGGCGCAGCACTTTTATCAGGCGTGCCAGGAAGAAAATGATCTGGCAATTGAGGAAGCGGCGCGTGAGATCAGCGACATTCACACCTTCAAGAGAGCGCTGCTCTTTACCCAGGATGAAGAGCGGCGCGTACAAACGGCCATACAGCGCAAGGATGCCTTGATGAAATTCCGTCTGGCAGTCAAGAACGCGCGCGCCGAACAGATCGAGGCCGCCTATGACCCGTATCTGCTTGGCCCATGCAAAAATATGACGCAGGCGGAGCGCGATCAGTACGAGGCTGCTAAACGCTTCAATCAGATGAGGCAGGCGGTGCTGGCAGCGCTGCTCGCCAACAATATGAAGCAGGCGGATAAGGACTATGATGAGGATCTGGCGAAGCAGTTTACCGACTTCACCCCAGACGAGCAAAAACGTATCGAGGCCGTCCGCAACTGGGGGCAACTGGAGCGCGCGCTGGACAGCGGAGCCTATCTGCTAGCCCTGCGCACCGCGCAAACGATTGAAAAGGCCACCGGGAAACTGATCAGTGATGTCCGGCTACGCATGGCAAAGCGCCGGTTCATCCTATCACTCCATCCGCAGAACCTTCAGGTGAGCCGGATGGGCAGCCATATCCAGGTGCAATGGGACTGGCCGGCCAGCGATCTCATTCCAGCAGTGGCAATTGCCTGGCGCCTTGATCGCTTCCCGCGCGACCCGTCGGATGTGCCTGCTGAGACGCGCCATCTCAATCCGCATCACTGCTATCGAAATAACAATGCAACGCAGCAGGGAGCTTACACGATTGATGTCGGCTATGCCACAACCGTTTATATCCAGGTCTTTTCTGCCATCCCCGACTGGGATCAGGTGCGTCGGGAGCAGCTTTGGTATTACTCAGATGGGCAGGAGGAGACATCCCGAAGCGCCGTCGGCCTTTCTGCCTGACGTTGTCACTAAACAAATGCTAGGTAATACAGCGGACTGAATTTTGAACTGAATCATCTCACGCCGCAAGTACCGAACGAGCGAGGGGGTTTTTATGGCGTTCTACAATCCATTTCGCAAATTGACCTGCCCGTTGTGTTTTGAGTCGTTTCATCCGGGGAATTGTCCTATCGTTTCTCAAAAACCGGCAACCTATGGGACCGTGTTGAAGCCTGCCCCCGCTGGATCGATCAGCAAGATCATCTCCAGATTTTGGATTACCAAACCGACAGGCAGGAAATACGCGCTTGAATTGGCGACCCGCAGGTGCCCACATTGCTCCAAGCATTTGCCCTCGAATATCGAGCGTGCCGATAACTATATTATCGCGCTGGTTGGAGGAAACTACTCAGGAAAAAGCCATTATATTGCTGTGTTAATCGATCAATTAAAGCAGATGCAGCAGGTAGTTGGCGCTAGCGTCCTGGAGGAAAATCAAACGATAGAGGATACCTACAAGCGAGATTATTATGATCCTTTATTTAACAAGCAGACTATGTTCGCGGGAACCATTCAGGGCCGGGAATATAATCCGTTGGTCTATACACTGGACTTTTCGGTCAATCAAAATAGTTCTCGTTCCCGACCAGTGAACCTGATCTTCTATGATGTGGCCGGCGAGGATATTGCCCAGCACGTCAGGATGGTAGACTACGCCCGCTTTGTTTTACATGCCAACGCTATTATCTTTCTCGCCGACCCATTAACCATGCCAGCGATTGAAAACCGCATTCTGCCAACGTATCGGAAACCAAATTTGGCAATCATACGGCGCTCATCTGAAGTGTTGGCCTGGGTCGTTCAACAATATGAGCGATTTCATGGGACAGAAGGGCGTGTTTCTATCCCCGTTGCTATTACCCTTTCCAAATCGGACCTGCTTCAATATATCAAACGCCAACCCCAATGGGCCTTCTTCACTTCGCCCGCTTACAGCGATCTACACGATGGTGGTCGTCCTCGTCGCCAGGATTTCGATGCCGTCAACAGCGATGTCGTGGAGTTGCTCACCAACTATGGAGACCCCGCCTTGCTCCAGTTGAGGCCGAAGTTCGAGAATGCTCACTTTTTTGCTGTCTCTGCAACCGGATGGCCGGCGGACCCACAAACCGGACAATTCCCCGCTATTGACCCAATCCGCGTGCTTGATCCGCTGCTCTGGGTACTCTCTGAACTGGAGATTATTCGTATCGAATAGGGGAAACCCATCTCGAGGAGAACGTCCCTTTGGGTTTTTCTGTAAAATGAGCAGAGCACTGCAAGAGGGTGAGGAGCAATGATCGAACAACTGTGGTATACGTGGTCCTCAAAAGGATTTGGCAATATTTCTGGGTTTCGGGTGCGCGCTGCCTCGCCACAACTGGCAAATAGCCCACGCATGAGTACCTTACAAACCTACATGAATTACTTGCTGCCACAGGGCGCGAACCCGGTCACGACCAACTCGTCCGATGCTCCGCTGTGCCTGGCCTTTCTTAAAGACAAAGATGAGCAGGGCCAAGAGAAGCGGGCGCTCCTCAACAAACGCTATACAGGGCGAGATGAACTAGGGCGTCCTGGCAACTACTTCGCCCATCTGCTTGCCGGTCTGCCTGTTGACTTCTCAGTGCGCCAGGCCATTCGCTACTGGAAGTCGCCCTTCTGGTGCGTTGACGATTCCTCTCACCCTAACGATATTACCCTTGAGCCGATCTCCCAAGCGGACCTGGAAGCCCGACCAGGCGAACAGCCACAGATGACGCACGCGCTGGCTTCCTTACCGTTCGTCATCCAGGCGTTCCTAACATTGGGAGACAAGCAACGGGTGTACATTGCTGGCACTCCAGAGGACGTAGCAGCATTGATTTTCGGGTTGAGCGAAAGCCTACCGGCTTCCTTGCTGGAAAAACTGACCTTTAGTACCTACGAGCGGGACTTTGCTCAAAGCCCGGCATTGATTGTCGGCACGTACTGGATCGGCATCGAACAAGGAACAAGCCAGGATATGCTGCCAGCACACTATTATGGCTCGGAGAACGGGCCGGCGCTGGCTATCAACTGCTATTCTCAACGCAAATCGGCGCTGCTGGCGCATCCCGCCGTTGAGGCGTTTGCCACCTATGCTGCCCAGCATTTCAGCCGCCCCAACAAACTTATGAAAATCCGCCAGATCGCGGAACAATACCCAACCGTCTTCCCCGATGCAGCTTCGTTCTTAGGCCGTCTGGCTGATTTCTATACCGGGCGGGTGGATTTGGCACAACTGACGGAGGAGCAACTGCTCTGGTTGCTCCAGCTTCCCGAACTGGCCGACGATTTCCTGCCTGATGAGGCCATGCAGCAGTCGCTGCTTGCATACATTCAGGGCGCGACGGCGCAGCAGTGGAGACAAACAGGCGAGCCGCTCATCGAGCAGCTAGCACAACAGGCAGCGGCTCCTGGGTCCGCGCTCAGCGGTCTGCGGGCAGGTTTGGCACGTCTCGGCCCCAAAGCCATGAATCAGGCTATCGAGCGAATCCGTACCAACCGATCTCAGGAAGCGATTCGTTGGATTCGCCTGGCCTACCATACAACGCCGCCGGAGCAAATGGCTGACCCCTGGCTGGCCCTGCTCAACGCGCTGCCCTCGTTCGGGGCCGTCTCCTTCTCCTGGGAGGTCAAATCATTCTTGCTAGGCGTGTGGGGGACGATTGCCAGGCGGCAGATTCCGGTCAATGTCTCCTTGTTTCGCTCCTGGTTGGATGTCTCCTGGGAGCAGTTGGAGAGCCTCTTCAGTTGGGATTTGCCTGATGACTGGTATACGCTCTCCCTGGAAAAATTGCTCGGTTCTCCCGCCGGCGACCCAACCCAGGGCGCCTTGCGGCAGCGCAATCCCCGGCTGGAAGAGATGCTGCTCAAATTCGTGAGGAACCCGCAGCAGCATTCCCTCGCGCTCAAACTCTTCCAGCGGATGGTCGGCTGGGGCTATGAGGCACGGCTGGCGGTGCTGGTCGGCATCCTCATGGAAGTGCGCAATCAGCCCTCGGTGGCAGGCGCCTTCCTGCGTTTGGCACATTTGACGGCGCGTGAATTGCTGTCCCTCTTCACCGGGTCGCTCGCCCCGTTCCCGCACGATGCCTTGGTGGAGATGTTCCTGGCTGATCCTGCCTGGTGGGAGCCGGCAGGGAAAAGACTGCTTCAGGATACAAGCGCGCTTGGGGACGCCCGGATAGCCCAGGCGCTCACGGCGCTCGGCGGCCACACCGAGCAACGCCTGGTCCAGTCCATTCAGGCGAGCCAGGAGCAGTTGGTGCCCTTCCTGGCGAATGTGCTGGCGGAGGTTCGCCCGCCAGTCATGGCTGCTGACCTCTGGGTAGGCATTTACACCAAAGTCCCCACGCCGCCCACAACACTCTCCTGGCAGGCGCGCTCCAGGGTGCTTGTCCGCTGGAAGACTATTATCCAGCGCTTCGAGCAAGCCGATCTGAGCGCCTGGCTGGCAACCAATTGGATCGAGCTAGGAGAAGTCCTCCGGGACCTGCCAGACCGCTGGCAGCAGTGGGCGCTGGCGCTGCTGCTGCGCCACCCGCCAAGCGAGCTTCCGGCTCATATAGGCCAGATCGTTGATGGTCTTGAAACCCTGCTGGAGCCGCTGCTGGCAAGCCTGCTCTCCGATGAACACCAGCAACCGTTTGTTATTGCTTTCTTTGCCGAGGTCGTCAGGCGGAGAGCCTACCACCAGAAAATGCGCATGCTTGGGGTCTTGTTGACCGCTTCGTCCGCTGATCCGCAAGTGATGGAGGCGTTGCTCCAGGCAGCACAACTCGCGCCGGAAGACGCCACTATCCTGGCAGAGAACTGCGGCGCCGCCTTGCTTACTCCACCAATCTTATCACCGACTGCGCTCCAATGGATCGCGTATTATCTCAACAACCTGACTGCCCAGGATGCCAATCGGCTAGCTGCGCTCTCCTATCAACCGATCAAGCAGTTGACAGACTATGCCTACCACCGCCCCCCAGGGGGTACTGCGCTCAAAGACGCCATTGATCATCTGACCAAACGGATGCTGCCAGAAGCAGCGGCAGCGCTTCGGGAGGGAGCAAAAGAGCCGGCGCGCTTCTGGCTGAGCCTTCTGGCGATTACCCTCGACCGGCCACAACCGCCACTGGAATGGCTAACGCTCTTGCAACTCGCCGATAAACCAGGGGAGGGCATTTCATCAGACCTGCGTTTCTATATGCTGGGACGCTGGGCGCCCTTCGCGCAGCAGATCACGTTGCAAGCGATCCGCCCCTGGTTGGCTCTCAGTTGGAAGAGCCTCGATGCCCTCATTCAGCAGACCCAGACCGCCGGCCCATTTCCGGTGGACTGGCGCGATACCGCGCTGCGTATGCGCATCACGCGCCAGGCAGAGTTTCTCTCTCCAACAGAGGCCGAGGTAGTAAATACCCACTTTTCGCTAGTGGCGATAGCCCTGCTCACCCAGATGACAAAGCCGGAGCGGCATGAATTTGTCGTCGCCTTTGTGGACAAGCTGGCGCAGGCCAAAATTCATCTCCGAGTAGACGTGCTGGCCGATCTGCTGCTCCAGGTAGCTCCCGATAAGACGCTCGCGGAGCGTTTGCTGCAAGCGGCGCGCCCAACTGCCACTCAGATAACCTGGCTTCGTCAGCACCGACTTCCGGCGGCGCAGCGAAGCTATCAGCACGTTCCTTCTGACTTTCTCGCCTGGCTAGAAGAGAAGCTCACAACCCCGGCGCCAGAGCGCCAGGCAGCACCGCAGCAGCAGCCAGCACCGGGCCAACAGCCTGGTGTACAGAAGGGAGTTGCACGCCTATCGCGCCTGCAAGGGAGCCTAGCAAGAATTTTGCCGCGCCGGGGAAAATCACCAACCAGACGCAAGTCCAAACATTCTTCATCATCAAAACCTCAATGGAAAGACTTGCCGACACAGACACCTCCAGCCGGAAAGCAAAGCCCCCAGACTCCACAAGGGCATCAACATGGTGGCTCTGTGAGCGTCGTGCCTCCAGTATCAACCTCTCCGCAGCAAACATTCGTGGTCCGCGACCCGCGACCACCCGCTCCTAAATATGTTCCTAATAGGCCACCGGACCCACCATCGCCGGCCATAGAATCGTCAACGCTGCTAGTAGTAGACTGGTCACAATCTGCTGGCAACCCCAAGAAGCACCAAAAGAAGCCTCGTTGGTTGCTTGCCTCGATTGCTCTAGTAGTCCTGATTTTTGCCATAATCGCACTCATCTTGCTCATTTCTCACTTACATCTTGGAGGCTCGTGAACAAGGCTCTACAATGATTTTGTGCTACACAGGAAAATGAGCCAAAAGTACAGGAAGGATTGTCTTCCTGGAGGCTTCGTGCTATCCTTATGATAGTTGATTCCAAAATTGATTGTAGCGATGCAAGATCAGGTACTTTCTATTCATTTTATAGAGTAATACTTGCAGATCATCCTATTGATGGTCAAAATGTCTGGCTAGGAGAAAGGGTTGTCCATCTCTTACAGAGGAGGTTGTGTGGCTTGAGCAGACCGTTTTTTGAAAGAAATCATCGTTTTTCTTCCGTCAACGCACTGCGGAATATGGCTGTAGCGAGTGGAATCATCTAAAAAGTTTGGGAGATCAGCATGGCAACAGCTACTTCGTCTGCACAGCGAGTGCAGCTATCCCCCCTTCAAAACGTCGCTCAGGATGCGCGAGATATGGGCGCTGCTTCTGCCGCCGAGCGCCTGGAATGGCTCGACGCGCTGGTAGATCGTGGGACACAGGCGCAAAAAGACGCGCTTGCCTCCAGTGATCTCTATCAACTGCTGGATGTCAACGGCGTAGTGGAGAACCTCAAAGTCAGGGACGCTACGCCACTTTGGCTCAGCATCCTGGAATGGTTTCGCAATATTTTGGTGCTGGTTCCCCTGGTGCTGACGTGGTGGGGAATCTCAGAGGCAGTCAATGCCTATCAGAATCTCCTGGATGCCCGCCATGATTTGTTTCAGACTTCTTTTATCTACCTTTGGCAGCGGGGATTTGAAGGATACCTCACCAACGGGCCAAAGCTGAGTACACTGGCTATAGCCGACGCCATCATTCTGATCGTGTTGATTCTTCTTACTATGGGTGTTACCGGGCGCGCGCATGTGTACAACAATCACAAAGAACGCAAGGCCGAAGAGTTGCGCGCAAACATAGCGAAAGTTCTGGCCCAGATCAAGCTTTCCCTGGCAACAGCGCCCAGCAATATACAGCAGCCGACCAATTTCGTCAGCTACTTCGATCAAACTTCGCGTAATTTGCTGGGAGCCATTCAGCAAGAGCGCGATGTACTCAATCGGCTGCTTGCGCAGGGACAGCAAAACCAGCAGCAGCAGGGACAACTGGCCCAGGCATTAAGCCAGCTCATGCAGGAGATGCAGCGGACCATGCAGTCCTTCCAGCAAACCGGCCAGACTTTTGGGCAGGCCACACAAACCTTGCAGCAGGCCACCCAGGGTCTGCAACAGACCGCGCAAACCTTCCAGCAAACCGGCCAACAGATCAGCACCAGCGTCGCCAACCTCGCGCAGATGGTCAAAGACCTGACTGCCGAGCAAGCTCGACTCGTTGCTATTGGAGGGGGCGTTGTCACTGGACTGCAAATGATGCTCACCAAGCAGGATACCCTGCTGGATAAACAAAGCCAGATGGTAGCCGAGCAAGGCAAGATTCTTCCAGGACTGGATGCGCTCCGACAGGGCGTAGAGCAATCCATTGTCAAGCTAGAGCAAGATGTGAGGGGACTGGGGCAAAGGGCTGACAACGTCATTGTGTCGTTGGATATAGCAGGCAAGGAAATCGTCAATCTGGTGCAGCGCATCGATGCCCTCAGTACACACCAGGAAGGCTATGTAGATGCCCTGAAACAGATGCAGCAAGATCAGCAGATGATGATCACCAATATGGCCGGTCTGGCAGGATCGGTGGCAAATGCCGTCAATCAGTTACCAACCTTACAAGCGGCAATACAGGGCGTCTGGACAGAAGCCAACAACACAGTTAGGCTGCTTGGAGCTGTTCCTACAACCGTACAAAAAGGTCTGGATAGCCTTCTCAGCGCCCACCAGCTTGCCGCCAGTGACCTGACAATGGGGTCGCGTACACTCAAAGATGCCTCCACAGAATTTAGAACAGGTGTTGACCAGTTGAGACGCTATTTCCCCTAATATCTGAGTTGGTGGTTTATCGGGAGGAGCGATGAGATGTTTCAGCGCAGGGGTTCTCGCATCCGGGATATGTTACTGCTGAGTGGTTGGCTTTTTGCCGACCTCTTGCTGGCTTTGACGATGATCTTTCTTATTTCAATTAACGGGGGGCAACCTCCACTCAGGCCGTCGTGTGCTACTCCGTCACCAGGGACATCTGCGGCTGTCTCTGGTCCGCCGAGCGCGGCGTTTTTGCCTGGCGGGGCGCTCGGCAGTTCTGGCCCAGCAAGCAACTGGACCGGAACGGGCAATGGAGCCACGCACTCACTTGCGACATCGACGCCATGTCCAACGAACACGCCCACACCCACGCCTACCCCCATCAATTGTGGGCTTGACCTTCAACATAAGGTTGATATAGATGCTTTCACCGTTGCTAACGCCGATGGGCTGCGACATGATGATTCTGGTGCGCAGCAGCAGTTTGCCGATCAAGTCAAAGGAATCTTTCAGAGCAAACAGCTTGATACCAAAATTGCGGGGCTAGCGGAGATTTTTGGCGGAAATCCGCAAGATTCAGGAGCAGGTGTTGATTTTGCCAAACATGCGGTGAAAGCCTTGCAGATTTTAGAGAATCAGGGGTTTGTTTTTTCGAGTACGCGCACATTTTTTCAGCCATTTTGGGATGGAACTATCGGGTCTGACCAGATCGAAATGACCATTCTGTTTTATCAGCAATCGACCACTGGCTCATGTGCATAGGGTCTCATCCTTATTATCGTCGGGTCGCAGAAACTCTCGGCCATTTGTCTCTCGCAAATGCCAGGGGAGAGGCAGGTATGCAGCAGAATTTTCAGAAGGGGCAGCGATTTGCCAAGTATCAGCTCGGAGAGCCGCTGGGCGAGGGAGGCTTTGCCCGCGTCTATCGGGCCAAAGACCTCGGCTCCGGCAAAGAAGTCGCGCTCAAAATCTTCAAAGGCATCTTTCCCGACCAGGACAGCCTGGATAAACTAGGGAAAGAGGCGGAGATTACTAAAAGTTTGGTCCACCGGCATATTGTGCGGGTCCATGAGTTTGCCATTGAGGGTAACGTGCCCTACATGGTAATGGACTATGTGCCTTTTTCCTGGCGACAAAAGCATCAGATGAGCGTACCACTGCCCCTTGATCTGGTTGTCAAGTATACCGGCCAGTTGTGTTCGGCTTTACAATACGCGCATGATAACCGGGTGGTCCATCGTGACCTCAAGCCGGCCAATCTCCTCTTGAACCAGGCCGGAGACGTGCTGCTGGGCGACTTTGGCATTGCCAGGGTACTGACCTCCAGTGGCTATGACTACACCCAGCACGTCTCTGGAACCCTGCAATATATGGCGCCAGAGGCATTTGAAGGCGCCATCGAGCGGGCTTGCGATCAATACTCGCTGGGTATCATGGTCTATGAGTGGTTGACCGGGAAGCGCCCCTTTGAGGGCACCTTCACCGAACTCTGGCAGAAGCACGTCTATACCGCGCCAGAGCCATTACGCAAGATGATTCCAACCCTGCCCGAAGCCGTCGAGCAAGCCGTGTTGCAGACGCTGGCGAAAAAGCCACACCAACGGTTTCAAACCGTACAGTCGTTTGCGACCAAATTAGAGCAGGCGGTTCGTCCACCAGCGCAAGCGCCACAAGCCTCGCCCAATTCGCCACACCAGGCGCCATCGGCGAACCCACCGCCACAACAAGCGAAGCAGGCAGCCGCACCAGTGCAGCCGGCATCACCGCCTGCGCAGCAGGCACAGGCGGCGCCGCCACCCATGACTCCAGCCCAGGCAGGAGCAGCTCCCACTATACAAGGGAGAGCGCCAGGCGCGCCACCGCCAGCAGCAGCACCGCCACCAACGCCTGCGCCTGCTGCGAAAGCTGGGCCGGCAAATCTTCCTCCGCAGCCAACCATTGGGCAGGGGTGGCCGGGAAACCCACCCCCTCAGCCAGCAGGACAGCCCCAACCTCACCAGGCGGCCCCAGCACGGCCTGTTCAGCCTCCCGCGCCAGCCTCACCACAGACCGGTGCAACCCCGGCAGCGCAGGTCCAGCCACCTCAAGCGCCGGCTGGACCAACAAGTTCATTTCAAGTACCAGCACTCCCAGCACATCCCCAGCCAGGCCCAACAGCCAGGCCAGCAAATCCGCAGGGAGGACCGGCGACAGGACAGCCCCCTCCGGCTCCCGCAGCACCAGCGCCAGCAGGGCAGCCACCCATTCCGCAAGCACAGCCAACACCAATCAATGTGTCTCCACCACAGGTCATACGGCCCTCATCGGGCATACCACCACTCTATAGACCGCCAGCACCCCAGGCTCCGCCAACTGGAAGCGGCGGAGTGCCAGCGCCAGGGCGCGGCGCCACCCTCCCGGCTGGCCCTCAGAATAGCTGGCCCCCCCTTCCACCAGGCCCTGCTGGCGGAACACTTCCATCCCATCCGTACATGCTGTCTCAGGGGCAGGGAGCAACCATCCCAGCAGGCGCTTTCCCTGGTGGCGCGCCAGCGGTAGGCCCATCAGGAACCTGGCCTGCCGGCCCCGCCAATAAATATGAACCGCCTACCGTCTCAGCTTGGGGGGGCCGACGTCCCACTACCTATGAAAAGGAGTCTCCTCATCAACGGCGAGCAGCAGCGAGAGGACTGAGAGCCTGTGTCTACTGGGCACACACCAGCCCGATAAGAGAGATCTATTGGTCTCCCGATGGGTCACAGATCCTCTCGCTGGATGAGCAAGTAGCGCATACCTGGGAGACGAGTTTAGGCACGCCGGGGTCTTCTGCCACACTGCTGTATCGCAACAGTAGCTGGTCACCGGATCGGGTGTTTGTGGCTTACTTGGCGGTTGATGGCATCTCGGTCTATGATATGCTCAGCCAGCCTCCAAACCAACTCTCAGCCCCGTATCGGGGGCATCAGGGAGAAGCCAGGGCAGTAGCCTGGGTCGCCGTCTCCAATAGCAGATGTATTGCTTCAGGCGGAGCGGATCAAAGCATTCACGTTTGGGATCCGTCAAGCGGACAGCCAATCAAAGACCCCTATGGTGGCCCCTACCAGGGCATCTATCGGGCGCATGTTCATCCAGTCACACACATTGTCGCCTCTCCCGATAGTCGGCTGATCGCTTCTGCCGAAGAGGGAGGCAACATCCTGGTCTGGAATCCACAGAATGGTCAGCCGGTAGGTGGCTATACCGCCCATCAAGAGACCTTGAGACATCAGGGGAGCATCAGCGCCCTGCACTGGTCGCCCGATGGGAAGCATATTGCCTCTCAGGCCGGGCGCGAGATAGGTGTGTGGGACATTTACAGCGGGAAAACGCTCGCTCGCCATGAAGTACCTCCTGCTGAGCCACTCATTCAATGGTCCCCTGATGGAAAACGAATTGCCTCCAGAGGCAAGGCGGGCCGGGGAGTAATTGAAATTTGGGATGCCACAACTGGAAAGAAACTTCACACCTGTGATTGCAGCGATCCAGTGACCGTCCTGGCCTGGTCACCCAATGGGAATATCCTTGCCGCAGGCGCCGGGCGAGCCGTTCATCTGTGGGATGCAAGGAGCGGAGTGCGGGTGTTTTCCTATACCAGTCATGCCGCGCCGGTGACAAGTATCGCCTGGTCGCCAGATGGCAATCAGATCGCTTCAGGGGATGCCGGAGGCCCGGCTGCGGCTCAGGCCGGGCATCCAATCAATGCGCAAGTGCATGTCTGGCTGGCATTGGGAGTGGAACGGCCCGATTGGTGGGCATTGCTGCAAAGAGCGTTTGCTCCAGTGAGTAAGGCGCAGCACAGGCTGGGCAAGGGACTCTTCTGGCTTGCATTCGCCCTCGTGATGGTTGATCTGCTCGCCTTCCCCAAGGCCGTGAGCGTTTTCTATCCCTCGCTGGTACTCGTCGGCTTGCTCCTGGCGGTCCTCGCTATTGGTCTGGTAATCTGGAGCCTGCTGAGCAAGAAACGGGCAAAGCGCCTGCTGGCTCGGCTCGCGCTTCTTCCCCTCATCGCGCTCTGGCTGATCATTGGATGGGGTCTTGGTACACTTGCCAGCAAATTCTTGCTGATCATAGCCATTCGCGCTCTTGGTATGATTGGGGGTGGTATTGGCGCCTTCTGGCTTCATTGGAGGATTCTGCGCCGGCTCTAGCATCTTCTCCTAATCTTGCTTGATCGTTACCCAAAAGAACAACTGGCTGAACGTTCAGAGAAAGAGGCAGTGAGCATTCAGCCAGTTTGCTTGAGATCCACTTATCGCCGAGGTCTGGTCATATCCTCCCGATTGGGGCCGCCCTGGTTGGGGCGCTCCATCCCAGAAGGCCGGCGCGGCGCCTGATCGGGGCGCTGCATCTGATCTTGGCGAGGAGCCTGATAGGGCTGTTTCCTGGACCAATCATCAGGCCGGTTTGTCTGCCGCGCCTGGCGCGCGGCCTGCGCAGCGCGAGCCGCGCGATCATGCTTGATATGGCGATACACGTAGAGCGCCACCAGCAGGACAACGACCCCAATAATCACATAATCTGCGCCGTGAAAGTACGTAGCCAGGTTCTCGTATTGCGCCTTCAGCTTATATCCGGCGAACGCCAGCAGGAAACACCAGGGCAGCGACCCCAGCACAGTATAGATGCAGAACTTGATAAAGTTCATGCGGTAGATACCTGCTGGCAATGAGATATACGTCCGCACTACCGGCAGCAGACGTGAGAAGAAGGCTACCGATGGGCCAAAATGCGCAAACCAGCGATCTGCGCGATCAGAATCCGCCTGGGAGATCAACACATACTTCCCATACTTGAGCAGCAGCGGGCGGCCACCGGCGCGCCCAATCCCATAGGCCACAATTGAGCCAATCAAGCATCCCACTGCACCGGCCACCGCTACCCCAATCAACGAAGGCCAGAATGAGGAGCTACCAGCCGCGCTCACGATATAGATGCCCGCCAGCGGCATGACGATCTCGCTCGGCAGCGGGATACAGCAGCTTTCAATCGCCATCGCCAGCACAATGCCAAAATACCCAAAAGTGAGATACCAATTCTTAATCAGATCGGTAATACTTTGCGTGAGACTTGCCAAGAGAAAATGTTCCATATCAGTCTGACCTCGCCCTCCTCGCGTCAAAACCTCGCAGAAATGTTCAAGTGATTCGTTTTAGAAAACTCGGCTGATGCTCTCCACTCACTGTTAATGGAACGCGCAGGACTGGAGACCAGTCACGCACGAGGCTTTTTTTCCTTATCGCGTTCATTTTCTTGATGCTGCTCAGCTTCCTGTCGCTGCCCTTGCTGACCGTCTGATGCCTCTTCGCGCTGCTCGCGCCGACGACGCAGGAAGCGGCGCAAAACAAAGACGCCCACCACGATCACCACGATAGCAATGGCAGCATAGCCAACATCGCTAGAATAGCGCTCAATGGTATTTACACCAACAGCGCGGCCAATGAAATAGCCGATGATGCCATAGATGATCGCCCAGATGATCCCTCCTGCTGCATTATAAAACAGGAAGATGGACCAGCGCATACGGTTGACCCCGGCCAGAAACGCTGCCCAGGTACGCAGGATCGAGATGAAGCGCCCGAAAAAAACCGTCTTATCGCCATGATGCTCGAAATAGCGCTCGGCCTGGGAAAGCTGCTTTTCTTTGACAAAGACATATTTGCCGTAGCGCCGGATCAGGGGTCGCCCCCCTTTGCGGCCTATCCAATAGCCGAAGTTATCCCCAATGATCGCCCCTGCCGCTGCTGAAGCAATCACCCCATAAATGGAGAGATGCCCACTTGCCGCAAAGAACGCCCCCAACAGCAGCATCGTTTCACCAGGGAAAGGGATGCCGGTACTCTCGATCATCACAAAGACCAGCACAACTGGATAGCCCCACTGATCTAAGAAGTGCTGGAGTGTTTGGATAGGCAGGATGGCCGCCAGCACTTGTACATGCAGACTGGCCGTCCAGCGATACCCAAGCGCGTAGAGACGCGAGATAACAACCAGCATAAACCGTCCTCTCGAATTTACCCTTTTATCCCAGGGGGACAATCGGCATCGAGTTCCTGCTTCTTTCGGGGCTTCGCCCCGGCTTTCGCCGGCAGTTTCACCCGCCTCTTCCGAGGTGGGCCAGCGCTGCCGGCTCCACAGGCGTTTAGGCTGTCCGACGAACTGCCGGCCAGCTTGGCTAAATTCAGTGCGGCATTCAGGTCACGATCTATGACCAAGCCACACTGCTCGCAGTGAAAGGTGCGATCTGCGAGCATCAAGTCGTCATCCACCCAGCCACAGCCCGAACACGTCTTGCTGGATGGCTCCCAACGAGACGCCAGGATGACGTTGGAGCCATACCACCTGGCTTTATAGAGCAGTTGCCGCTTGAACTCATAGCCGGTGGCTTTATAGCGTTCCTGCTTCTGCGCCAGCCCCCAATTGTAGGCGAACCGCGCTGCGCCCGCGTGCTGCTTGCACGCAGTCACCTGCGCCTTGGTCAGGTCCAATTCTGTTTTATAGGCCCGCGTGACCTGCATCTGCTTGCCCTTTGTGCCGTGCCGCTTCCACCCGCGCCAGTTCCACCTCAACGAGCCGATCGAGCACATTCATCATCGTGTCTTCTTGCAGGGCGGCCAAGAGCTTCAGGCGTTTCAAGGTCTGCCGCCGGACCTTCATGTTGGTAGTCTCCATAGTCTGATTATACCATTTAGTCTAACCAGATGTCGAGCAGGAGAAACGACCGGAAAATTCCGGTCAATGCCACAAAATCAGCTTTTAGTTTCGCCCTTCTCTTCCCAGACCCTTTGCATCTCTTCGGCCAGCAAAAACACGAGCGAACCAGCCGATAGTAGGCTGGTTCGCTCGTGAAAGACGACTCAACGTAAAATAATCCGCAAAGGACGCATCAGGTTCCGCGAGCGCTGCTCCGGCAACAAATATCCAGAAAGCGCTCGGCGTTACTTACGCGGGTGATCGTAGAGGCGATAGACCGCCTTCACTTTGCCCTGAATCCACCAGTCGCGCTGCCACTCCTCGGCATCGACGAAAATCGATT
>CAZFWN010000078.1:0-22586 GCA_964522745.1 uncultured Ktedonobacterales bacterium | reverse complement strand
GATGCGTGGCGATGCTCTGCACCGTAAAGGGGCCACCGCCACCATGCAGGAGGAGGGCGATACGCCCGCTGCCGCTCTCGGTGAGCGTGATGGGCAGATCGGGACGCCAGTGGATAGTGCGGGTCAGTGGTTCGCTCATGTCAGGACTCCTTGTTCTTCAGGTGCTTACTCGACAACATCAGTGGCCGGGCTGGTGGCATAGCGGCGCATCACCTGGGCGCTCGCCTCAGGGGTTAATGGCTGGCCGTTCTTTGCGCTCAGATCCCGCAGATCCCGGAAGTACTGGACGTACAGATCGGGGGTAAATGTGTTGAGGATGATGACCGGCTGGTCGCTTGGATTGGCGAAGGTGTGCGGGACACCAGGCGGGACCATCACGAGCGTCCCTGAGGGAGCCTCATATGTTGTGTCCCCCACGGTGAAGCGCGCCGTGCCGGCAACCACGTAGAAGCCCTCGTCATGCTGAGCATGGCGGTGCTGGAGCGGGCCTTCTGTGTGCGGGGCGAGCGTGATTTCGCCGATCCCAAGGCGATGGTTGGTGGTGTGCCCATCTTCAAGGATGCGCATCTGGATGGATCCCAACGGGATCACCTCGCCGTCAGTTGGACCCACGATGGAGAGCTGTGGCATCGACCTCCTCCTTTGTGCGAGAAAACACTCTCTGTGAGAGTGAACTGTCATGATTATACCATAGTATCACACACTTGTGCAAGAGTATTCTCATGACGAGAATATGGTATCATCATGAGGAGGAGGATGTGATGCTGAAGAACGCACCTGCTGGCGGTTCTGGCCGCACGAACCAGAAGACCCGCACCCGCCTAGCCATCATCGACGCTTGCCGTACACTCATTCAGACTGGTGCAACCGTCACGATGCCCGACGTGGCGCAGCGCGCGCTTGTCTCGGAGGCAACGGCGTACCGCTATTTCCCGGATATAGTGACCTTGATCACCGAAGCCCTCGCCGGCCTGTGGCCCAGCCCCAACGAAGCGTTGCAGCCGATTGCTACATCGGCTGATCCCCTTGAGCGCATCGCCTTCGCGTCCGAGGTCTTCCTCCGGCGCATTCTTACCTATCAAGGCTCGGTGCGCACGATGATCGCGGCCACCATCACCCGACCGGAGGGCGCCGCCATGCGGCCGGGTCTGCGGTTCGCGTGGATCGAGTATGCGCTTGCTCCAGCGGAGATGCTGCTGGCGCTGGGAGATGGCAATGCGTTCGCTCGGCTCAAGCGCGATCTGGCCGTGATCGTCAGCCCCGAAGCGCTGTTCACCTTGACCGACCTCTGCGGGCTTCCCCCTGATGACGCCGTCACGCATTGCGTGCGACTGGCGACCACGATCACGGCGGCGGCCCTGAAACGCACCGAGACGTGACCGCCAGCTCCCTTCGCGCAGCGGGTGTGCGTCTGTTGACGATGGGCACGTCAGCTTGGTCTGGCTGCGCTTCGTTATCATAGAGCATTGGGATGATCTGAACCGCATTGCGGCCTTGCTCAAAGAGGGACTGATTCATCCCTCCATGTTCAGCTTTCGCTGTTAGCAGGCGAGGACTTTGAGCCATAACGTGCAGGCATCTGGGGCATCAGGATGTGGCTTCGCCCGTTTGGAGGCAAAATAGGGTAGTCGCAGTCTCACCACCTCGACTCTAGCAACCAAGTGGCCATGGGCAAGCAGCCCCTCTTGCGCAGTTATATGGTACGTTGTATCTTTTCGTCACTTTCGCACTGACAGGCCATTTCCGGTCATCTCGCCCAGCCCCGGCGCTCAATCGCGCTGGCGGCCCAGCGCGTCCACCAGGCCAGCGCTGCAATAGCTTTGGCGCGCTGTGCAGCGGTTCTGGCAAAGAGAACATCCTGGCCCATCGACTCGCCACAAGTCATCACCGTGCGCACCACTCCGAGATCAAGCAGTAGTTGCCAGTGCGAAGCACTGAACGTAATCCCCCGGCGTGCCAGATGGGCAGCGAGCCGGCCACGATAGAAGAGGAGCGCCTGGCGTGTATCCACTCGCCGCCAGGCAAATAACAGCCAGAAGGGGTCGAAGCTTGCCGGGCCAGCCGTCGCCAGCGCCCAATCAATCAGAATGGTCCGACCAGTCTCGTAACGGCCATGCAACTCGCACTCGCCCGGCAGAGTACCCATATTTGGGGGCCAGGAATCGCCGTGCAGCAAGGTGGCCGGCGTACTGGCGGCGCTCGCCAGCAAGGCCGCCGGAGCATCGAAAACGCGCTGAATCTTGCTCAGCGCGTCTGATGAACTGTTCGCATAAAACGCCTGCCAGCCGGCGCGAGAGACTGGCAGATAGGGATGTGGATTGCCAGCCACTATCCCCAACTCGATCACTGAAGGCGCCAGCATCAGCAGCGTCTGCTCCACCGAGGCGAGCGCGAACCGGGTATCACTCAGACGCGCATCCTGCCAGTAATGGGCGTGCAGCCGGGCCAGGTGATCGAGATACTGCCGCACCTGGCCCGGCTGTACTGGCGCCTGGCAGTCCTCTAGCGTTCCTAACCAGCGGCGCACATCGGCCATGAGCAGCGCGCCTTCGCTGGTCTCAGCATCATAGGCTGTCGCAAGCACCGGCATGCACAGCGCGCGTGGCGCGTTAGCCAGCAGCCCATGCCGCCAGAGTTGTACTTCGCGGCAAGAAAGATCACCGCTGGAGCGCATCAGCCAGCTTTCATCAGGCCGTATGCGTTTCAAGACGAGAGAACGTGTCTCGCTCCGGCTGACTCCGCCTTGCTCAAAAACGATCTCAACCAACACCCGCTCCAGATGCGCGCCCGATACCCCACCCTGCATCGGCGCCCGCTGGACCTGTACAATTCTCAGCCGTCCTCTTCGATGGCTATACAAATAGCCTCTACCCATCGGGAAGAAGCCAGGTCGGCAGCCAGAAACTGCGCTCAGGATGCCCTCTAACGCTTCTGGCTGCAATAGTTGCTCTGGCCGCTGCCAGACCAGCGACCCGGCTTCTCCCCACTCAGCCATCACGAACGATGACCTTTCTTGTCTGCGCTAATGGATAAACCAAACTCCGGCGCTCGCATAAACATAGCGGTAATCGACGCGGGCAAAGCCGCCGCCGTTCCAGAAGAAATTCATCTCACTGACCAGCACCCAACCGCCGGTCAGCACCTTCTCTACATGCGATACATGCCCCAGATTGCTGGCGCCCTGGACGCCCGGCGCGAAGACCACCGTTGCATTTGGCGCAGGCGTGGCCGTCACTGTAAAGCCACGCGCCCGCGCCGAGTTCGCCCAATCCAGGGCATTGCCCATCCCTAGAAAGTTCTCATCTGGCCGCTTATGCGCTGCCCACCAGGTACATTGCCCAAAAGAACCGGCCCAGGGATCACCAGCGAAATCCGTCACCGCAAAGCTAGTATACCCCGGCGGCGGGGTCCAGCTAGAATAGGGACCGCTCGGCGCAGGCGGCGTAGTGGGTTGCGCAGGCGGCGTTGTTGGTTTCGGGCGCGGCGTCGCTGTCGGCGGCACTGGCGTCGAAGTAGCCGTCGGCAGAATCTGCACCGACCCGGTCGTCGCCGCATTGTCCGGCATACTGATCTCCATCATGTCGGAGCGAAGCGCTGATATGTGAGGGGCAGTAGGCGTTGCTGTGTTCTGGCCGGCTCCCAGGCTAAAGGCCAGCACTCCGAAGTGCGCGCCAACCAGCGGGACGCCTATCCCAAGCAAGACCACCATTGCCGTCACCAGTGCTGCTATCCGGCGACCAGACACCCAGCGCTGCTTACGCGCTGGCGATGCTGCCGCGCGGGAGGCAATGCGCTCACTCGGTAGTGGCGCCGTTTCTCTTGAGGCTGCCTTCAACGCTTCATCTGGTGAGAATCCGCGCAGCACTGCCCGAAACGCCTGAGTCTGGTCGCCCACCCTGGAGCGATCACCGGCGTGCTGATCCAGACTGGGGAGCTTGGGTAGGACAACACGCGGGATTGGCGGTTGCTCATCTCGTCTGAAGTGCATTCGATGACCTGGTCCTTTCTCTCATCAACAACAACCTGTCTCCAAGTATCAAACAAGGCGTATACCTGCTTGATTGATAGAGACCACAACAGAGCCAAGTATGCCATACCTGAACGCTCAATCCTGTGTAACGAGGGGATCAGTAGGACTAATTGGCTGGCTTGACGCAACGAGGCGGCATGGCGTATGCTCGCAGTAGAGCCTCCATAACAGCCTGCGGCTCCTGCTTCTGTCGCGCTTGTAATACTCGATGAGGAGTTTGATATGACCGGCCAGCCAGCAAATAGTTCTTCTTTCGTTCCGCCCGTTGCCACCGAAAGCACCTCGCCCGATGTTGCCTGGCGCCCCAGCCCGGCCTATCTGGAACGCAGCCGGCTGCTGCACTTTATGCGCGCACATGGTATCAGCGAGTATCCTGAACTGATGCGCCGCTCGATACAAGACCCGGCCTGGTTCTGGGACGCCGTGTGTAAAGACCTGGAGCTAGAGTGGTATCGCCCCTATGAGCAGGTAATGGACGCCTCGCGTGGCGTCGCCTGGACCACATGGTTCAAGGGCGGGAGTTTCAACTATGTGCAGAACGCGCTGGATAAACATGCCGAGTCCGCCCGCCAGGATCAGCCTGCCGTCATCTGGGAAGGAGAGACCGGCGAGACACAAACGCTGACCTACACGCAGTTGGCCGCCGAGACCAACCGGCTTGCCAACGCGCTCAAAGCGCTGGGCTTGCAGCGTGGTGATCGCGTCGGCGTCTATCTGCCTATGATTCCCGCCGTCGTTATTGCCACGCTGGCCTGCTCAAAGATTGGCGCGATCTATACGCCGATCTTCTCCGGCTACGCGGCTGGCGCCGTTGCCTCGCGGCTGGAGGGGTGCGGCGCAAAGCTGCTTATTACTGCTAATGGCTTCCACCGGCGCGGCGCGCATATCGATATGAAAGCCGCTGCCGACGAGGCTGCCGTGTTGTGCCCGACGGTTGAGCATGTGCTGGTCTATCGTCACACCGACCACGAGCTGGCTGCCTGGAAAACTGGCTTTGATGTCTGGTGGCACGAGGCCACTGCCAGCCAAAGCGATGCCTGCGAGACAGAGCAGATGGATCCTGAAGACCCGTATATGATTATTTATACATCGGGGACTACTGGCAAACCCAAGGGCACGGTGCATGTGCATGGCGGCTTCCCCATCAAGGGCGCGCAGGATATGGCGCACTGCTTCGACGTCCAGCCAGGAGACCGCATCTTCTGGGTCACCGATATTGGCTGGATGATGGGGCCTTGGGTCATCAGCGGCGCGCTGCTCCTGGGAGCGACGGTCTTTCTCTACGACGGCGCGCCCAATTACCCCGGCGCAGACCGGCTCTGGGACATGACTGCGCGCCACAAGATTACGCATCTGGGTGTCTCGCCGACGCTGATTCGCTCGCTGATGCCCGCAGGTGACGATCTGCCCGCCAGGCACGATCTCAGTTCGCTGCTGCTGCTTGGCTCAAGCGGCGAACCCTGGACACCTGAAGCCTGGCAGTGGCTTTTTGAACACGTCGGCAACAGCCAGCGCCCGATTATCAACTACTCCGGCGGCACCGAGATTTCCGGCGGCATCGTTAGCTGCACCACCATTCAGCCGCTCAAGCCATGCGCCTTCTCAGGCGCGGTGGTCGGAGTGGCAGCAGATGTCGTCGATGAGCAGGGCCAGCCGGTGCGCGGCAGCGTGGGCGAGTTGATTCTGCGCGCCGCCAATCCAGGCATGACACGCGGCTTCTGGGGCGACCCGGAGCGCTATATACAGACGTACTGGTCGCGCCTACCAGATACCTGGGTACATGGCGATTGGGCAGAGATCGATGCTGATGGCTTCTGGTACATCCGGGGCCGCTCGGATGATACTATCAAGATCGCCGGCAAGCGCCTTGGCCCGGCAGAGGCCGAGGCTGCCGCCTGCGCGCATCCAGCCGTCGCCCAGGCGGCAGCCATCGGGATGCCTCACGAAGTAAAAGGCGAAGAATTGGTCATCTTCGCCATCCTGCGGCCAGGATTCACGCCTGGCGAGCAACTGCGGGCAGAGATTGCCAGCCAGGTAGCGCACGAATTGGGCAAGGCGCTGCGGCCTGCGGAGATTCATTTTGTGGCTGATCTGCCGCGCACGCGCAGCGGCAAGATTATGCGGCGTACCATCCGCGCCCTCTTCCTGGCAAAAGACCCCGGCGATCTGTCCTCGCTGGAGAATCCCGCCGCTCTCGACGAGATCAAGCACCTGGGCGCAAGCGGGCAGCACGACTAGGCCAGGCCGCTTGCATCGCAGGTGACTCCGCCGGCCACTGGACGGCGCTACAAACAAGACGTAACAGGCTGCCCGTAGCGCCGGCCAACTGGACGGGCCGACTGGAAGCCGACGCTACAAGTGACGGGCGCCTACCGCCGGGTGATGAGTCGGGTCAGTAGGGCAGCGCCAAGGAACGTGGGCGCCCACTCCCCAACGAACAATCCATCGTGCCGATTGGTACGCATATGGGTCATGATCGACCCGAGAATCGACCCAGCTGATGCAGCCGCTAGCGCCCAACTGATCACCGATGCAGGCCGATTGGGATTGACGCCGCGATGCCCAAACATCCGCGCCAGGATGCCGGCGCCCAGGAAGGTCGGCGCCCATTGGCCCACGAAGAGCGCGTTGGTGCGATCACCTCGCGCGCGGAATACCGCCGAGGTGGCAATACTAGCTATGCTAGCGCCGGCCAGAACATAACTGGCGATAGCAGCTTCGTTGCTTACTGGATCCATCGTTTTCCCTGGCAAGCGCGCCCTCATTCGCGGTTGCCTGCGCTCAACCAAATACGAAACCGTCCCACCAATAGCACTTGCCGCCAGCGGAATAGCGAGCGCGCTCACGACCTTGCCAGCGCCCGGCATCTCTGCTTCGCCGCCCAGCCGCTTCTCACCAGACACCAGACGGCGGAAGTTCTCCAAATCCTCGCGCACCTGGCGACGGGTAATTTGCGTCATTTTTTCCAGCTTCTGACCCATCGTGCCTCCGGGGGGAGTATACTCCATGCGCAACTGCACCCTGGTACGGTTGTTGGGCAATGGCTGAAAGGTCACCGTGCCAGCGTTAGGTGCGCCATTCAGGCTGCGCCAGGAGATGCGCTGATTCTCCTGTTGATCCGTCACATCAGAATCCCATTCTTGTTTTGTTCCAAGAATGCGAGCAACCCAGTGATGCCGACCACCTCCCAGCGGACGAACGGCCTCAACGTTGTTCATAAACTCTGGGAAGCGCGAAAAATCGGTCCATCTGCGGTAGACCTCCGCAACGGGCGCGGGCACCTCGATACCTTCCTCAAAGGCAAGTGCGTTTCCTGTTTGCGTGCGCTCGGTAGAGCTAGTCTGCATTCTTCTCCTCCTCTGCGTAATTGAAACATGCTAGAGCCGCTCAATGAGGCTCCAGTTCCGCTGGGCGTGCATATCAGCAGTGCAGCGGAAAGTAGCACACAGGAGGGATTTCATTGCAATCTAAATGCCAGCCTCTCTGAAAGGCCGCTAAGCGCTGGGGTCAGAGCAAAGGCGCTCATCCGCCCACATCAAAGCGGTAGAAGTTGAAGTCGCGCATAATCGCCAGCAGCGATGAACCCGGCTGCCCAATGTTGGTATAATGCCCGGCATCCCAGGGCGAGTGCCCCAGCGCCACCGCTGCGGCATCTGCGCCGCCTTGCCGCGCCGCCGGAGCCACTCCGGCATAGTACGGCAGCCGCGCCGCGCTCAGGAAGTAGCGCAGCCCATCGGCAGGCGTGCGCGCATAGGCAAAGGCAGCCGGTGACCCCGGCACATTGATGCCACCCACCGAAGGCTCCCCCGCAATCGCGCTCACATTGCCCCAGTTATAGCCGGTATAGTCAGGCACAAACCAGCCATGTTCCAGCCCCCACTGCGCCATAATCACACTGGTCGGCCAGCCCAGCGCCTGGTGCGCCTGCACTGCGTAGGGCATCGCCAGCACCAGAAAGCCATGTACGTTTGCCGGCACATCATTGGGGATCGCGGGAATGGCCGGCGCGGGCCTGGGTGTTGGCGTGGGAGGCACCATCACCTGAGAGCCAGACTGTGAGGGGAACAGGCTGAGCGCAAAGCATGCCGGCCCACGCTGGCTTGCCGCGCAATCACGCGCCGAATGAAACACAAAGCCCTGCACGCCCAGCAGCAGCAAGGCCACCAATGGCACAACCGCCAGCCGGCTCATCAGCCGGAGCGAGACTGGCGGCTTCCAACGGCCAGAGGAGGCGTTGGCCCGATCTGGCCCGGCAATAAACCAGAAATCATCCTCTGTGATGTCCTCGCCAGGGAGCCAGCTTCCATCTTCAGCATCCTGGCTGAGCGCCGGAAGACGGCGCGGGGTTGCGCGGGAATGAAATGCTTCGGAAGACTCTTGCAGGTCACGCTCGTGACGGCGCATCGGGGCGTCCTATTTCTAGGGCCAGCGGGTAGGCGGGCCAGCAGCACAACAACACAACCTCTGGCCCAGCACTCTACTCGATTTTCTCCCCGTTGTCTTGTATAACACCCTTCTTTAGTCAGAAAGTACCACTGCACCCACGCGCCTCTTGAGAGGCAGCGATCACTCTGACCCGTTCAATTCCTCAGCCTCCGCTTCCTCTTCCGGCACATCAAACACGGCGAGGCCCAGGCGCTGGATGACATTGCTCTCAAAGCCGGTATCGACAGCGAGAACCGATCCTTGTATCGCCCTGGCCGAAAGCCGGTCACAGCGCTGATTCTCCACATTGCCGGCGTGCCCTTTGATCCAGAAAAAGCTGACCTCATGCCGCTCGCAGGCTTCAAGCAATCGCTCCCACAGATCGGCATCAGCCACTGGGTTGCGCCCGCTGCGCATCCAGCCATTCTGCCGCCAGCGTTTTGCCAGACCTTGCTCCATCGCGTGGACCATTGTTTTGGAGTCGGTAAATAGATGCACCCGGCTCGGCTCCTTGAGCCGGCGCAGTCCCTTGATCGCTGCCATCAACTCCATGCGCGCACTATTCGTGAGACGAAAAGCGCCGGTGATCTCCTCGCGCTGATGCCCGGTGAGCAGCACTGCCGCGTAGCCGCCGGGGCCAGGGATGCCCCGACAGGAGCCATCGGTATAAATTTTCACCAGTTTCCGCGTACCAGGATGGTTCTGCTCTGGCTCACCGGAGAGATCATCCGCCTGGTGCGAGCGTCGCCGCTGCCAACACAGGAAGGCGGTCTGGGCATAGTCATAATGCAGTTCGTGCCAGGCAGGCACGGCGTTGGGATGCCAGTAGCGCGCTTCCAGGCTCTCATGAGATACCTGCAGCGTGCCGCCAGTCACCTCGCAGAGATAGACGACAGCCACCGCCGTATGCGGGCCATAGAGCGCGTCGGGCAGACGAGTGAACACATTCACCAACTGCACGATACTCACATCCAGCCCGGTTTCTTCCTTCACCTCGCGCACCGCCGTCTGGGCTGTTGTCTCGTTTGGCTCCATCCAGCCACAGGGCAGACACCAGCGGCCATTATCTGCCCGGCGCACCAGCAAAATATGGCCTTCGTCATTAAATATCGCGCCATCCGCGCCGACCTTGGGAGTAACGTAGCCAAGTTCGGCGGAAAGCCGCTGCCGGACCTCCTCTGCTGGCAGGTCCAGTGCCTGGCCGTAATACTGGCTGGCGAGCGCCATCAGCCGCTCATAGCGCTCTCGATCAAAGGGGTTTTCAGCATAAGCCAGCCCATTACGGGCAATCGTCTGGATTTCATCCAAGAGGGGTAAGATATCCATCTTCAGACCACGTTTCCTACACGCAGCGCCTCCACCCGCAGGCCAAAATACGCCTCGCCATTTCTATCGCGGGAGATGGATTGCGTGACAGTGGCATCTACGCAGCGCGCCGCCCGGATGGCCGGCAACAGCTCGCCCGCGCCATTGACAAACACCGTAAACGAACGCCCGTTATCGCGCAGCCGCAGCCGCAAGTCTTCTGGCCGGTCACGCACCTGCTGCGCGTCCTCAACAACGGAGCCTTCCAGATAGAAGCGCGGCTCCGGGTTGCCGGGGCCAGTCGGGGTGAGCAGGTCGAGCGCGGCCCAACACTCCTGGCTGCCCAGCGAGCGCCCTGGCCGGCGGATATGCGCCTCGCAGGGGTCGCGTGGCGGCGGCCCCAGCGGATGCTCGCGCACATCCTCGATCAGTCCTTGCTTGAGTAGGTCCAGGCGCTCGCCGGCCAGGGTGAAGCCCGCCGCCGGAGCGTGCCCGCCCAGCTTGAGGAACAGGCCCGCGCCGTCCAGCGCGCTGTAGCGCTGATCGACGCGCCGCAGCATGGCAATCAGATTGCCCACGCCGCCGCTGCGCCCGGAGCCACGCCACCAGCGCGGCAGATCAGAGACGGCGCCAGCCTCTTCATCGGAACTGGCCTCACTCATCTCTGCTGTCTCGCCCGACAGGCAGATCACCGGGCGTTGGTAGCGCCGCGCCAGCCTGCCGGCCAGCAGTCCCACGACACCTGCGGGCCAATCCGCCCGCGCCAGCACCAGCACTGGCGGCAATTCGCCCAGGCGATCCAATTCTGCTACCAGTTCGGCTTCGGCTTCTTCCAGACTGGCTCGCTCGCGGCTCTGGCGCTGCTGGTTGGCGCGATCCAGCAAGACCACTTGCTGGCGCACGCGCTCATCATCCTCGGTCAGCAAACATTCCAGCACCGCATCGGGTCGCATCTCGCTGAGGCGGCCAACGGCATTCAGGCGCGGCCCCAGGCGGAAGCCGATATGGCGCGCATCCAGGTAGGGGCGCAGTTCACCATGCAGGCCCGCCGCCTCCATCAGCACCTTGACTGCGGGACGCGAGCGCCCACAGCGCAGGGCTTGAATACCCGCCCGCGAAAGCTTCCAGACCTCGCTGCCCGGCACCATCGGCGTCACATCGGCCACGCTGCCAATCGCCACGAGGTCCAGCAACCCTGGCAGGAAGCGCCACCAGCGGTCATCTATATCCATGCACAGCGCTTTGCACAGCTTCCAGGCCACGCCCACGCCGGTCAGGCCCTCGCCGGGATACTCGCCCACATGCGGGTTAATCACCGCGATGGCCTGTGGCAGTTGCTCCGGCAGGGTATGGTGATCGGTGATAATCACATCCAATCCCTGCGCCTGGGCGTCGGCCACCTGATCGGCATCACTGGTGCCAGAATCGACGGTAATCAGCAGCTTGCAGCCCTCGGCCAGTCCCTTGTCGATGGCCGCTTTGTTCAGACCGTAGCCATGCTCCAGCCGATGTGGCACAAACGCCCGCACATCCGCGCCGATCAGCCGCAGGAACGAGACGAGCAGTGCCAGCGAGGTCAGTCCATCGGCGTCATAATCGCCGGAGATGATGATAGGCTCCTGCGCGGTCAATGCCTGGCGCAGCCGCGCAACGGCCTTGTCCATTGTCACCAGCTTGTGCGGGTCTGGCAGATGCAGCCGCTCGATCCAGCGCCGGGCCTGGGCAGGATTGGGCGGCCAGGCCATGCCGATGATTTCATCGGCCACCGCCGCGCTCTGCACCACGCCAGCCACCGCCTGCGGGCTGGTAAAGCCTCGATTGGCAAACAATTGCGCCAGCAGCCGCCGCGCTTCGGGAGCCGCAACCTTGGGCAGAACTAACCCCGGCGGCAAGAGTGCGTCTAAGTCCTGCACGCTCAAGGGAGGGTGCAGCGGCACCGGCCCCTCTGGCAGCCGCCATTCATCCACCGCGCCGTTGCCACTGGTCATCACCTTGCCGGCTGATCCCCCTGCTGGCGGTGGCTGCGACTCTGCCATGCTCTATCCCTCCTGATTGCTCACGCACTTTCCCCCATTATAGCACTGCTGAGCGCGCTCATGGCCGCAAGCGAAGCCCGCCGCCGAGTAGAGCAGCACCTCTTGCCCTGCCGACTGCGCGGCACGCTGATGCACCTGCGCCACCTGAATCAGCCTGGCCTCATAGTCGGGGTCGGGGCTATGGATGTGGGCACGGGTACGCTTGTAATGAATCCGCAAGCGCTTGAGCAGCTTCCACAGCCGCTCAGACTGCTGGGTCGCTGCCCCTGGCAGCGGCCCAGCAGGTCAGCCAGACGCCAGCGGGTGCGCGGCACCCCAGGGTGCAAGGGACCAGCGCAGGAAGCCGGCGCTACAAGTAGAGATGAACGCCCGCCAGATCCAGCCTGCGAATGCAGGCTTCCCGGCGCTAGAGCGCCCATAGGCACGGATTTATCCGCCGGTGTCCTCGTGGCCCGCTCGCGTCCTTTTGGTTCAGCTAGACCCGCTCGATGATAGTAGCAACGCCCTGGCCGCCGCCGATGCAGAGCGTGATCAGCGCGGTGTTGAGGTTGCGCCGCTCAAGCTCGTCGAGGACGGTGCCCAGGAGGATGGCGCCCGTCGCGCCCAGGGGATGGCCCAGCGCTATCGCCCCACCGTTGACATTCACCTTGTCGTGATCGACTTCTAGCTTGCGCATCACCTGGAGGGGGACAGTGGCAAAAGCCTCGTTGATCTCCCAGAGGTCGATGTCGTGCGCGGTCATCTTTGCCAGGGCCAGCGCCTTCTTGGAGGCGGGGGTCGGCGCGGTCAGCATGATGATCGGCTCGCTGCCGGCGGTTGCCATCGACAGAATCCTGGCGCGTGGCTTGAGGCCATGCGCTTTCACATAGTCCTCGGAGGCCAGCAGGACGGTGGCGGCGCCATCGACGATGCCGCTGGAGTTGCCCGCCGTGTGGACGTGGGTGATCTTGCCGGCCTGCGGGTAGCGCTCCAGCGCGATCTGGTCCATTGTCTCGCCATTGAAGCCATAGGGCATGCTGCCGAGCGCGGCAAACGATGGCTCAAGCTGGGCCAGACCCTCCAGCGTCGTACTGGCGCGTGGATGCTCATCGATAGCCAGGGCAACAGCGCCTGTCTCCGGGTCTTTCACCGGGAAGAGACTGTGGTTAAAGCGGCCCTCTTGCATGGCGTGGGCAGCGCGCTGCTGCGAGACCAGGGCGAAGCGGTCCACATCCTCGCGGGAGAATCCTTCGAGGGTGGCGATCAGGTCGGCGCTGATGCCCTGCGGCACCTGGAAATGCTTGCGGCGCAGGCGCAGGTTGTTGCCATCGATGCCCGCGCCATCCGCGCCCATCGGCACGCGCGACATGCTCTCCACGCCGCCGCCGACGACTAACTGCTGCATGCCCGCCATGATGCCCATCGCGGCAAAGTTCACCGCCTGGAGGCCGGAGCCACAAAAACGGTTCAGCGTGACGCCGGTGGTTTCCAGGGGCCAGTCGGCGGCCAGGACGGCGGCGCGGGCTATATCGGCGCCTTGCTCGCTTGCCTCAGAGACGCAGCCCATCACCACGTCGTCTACATCATGGGTGTCAATGCCGGCCTTCTCCGCCAGCCGGTTGAGCGTTTGGGCAAGGAGTTCCTGGGGATGAATGCCGCTGAGCGCGCCTTTGCCGGCCTTGCCACGTCCACGCGGCGTGCGAGCGGTATCAAGAATGTAGGCGGTTGCCACGTTGCACCTCCTGAGTGCGGTTGGGGTCATAGAAGGACGAATCTGCTATAAGCATAACATTTTTAATGAGCGGTTTCTACATCAAAATGTCTGGCAGGGCTATATGCTTGCCAGGCATATCAGGGCGATGCAAATGGGGACAGCTCCAACCGTTCGCCGATTTTAATCGGCGATGGCTTGGCTAAGACGGTGACAAAGGGGGCTTGCAAATAGTGGTAAGATGCTGATAGCCTGCCGAGAAAGAAGAAATAGAAGAGGTGTTTAGTATGCTACAGGGAACCCATGTTTTAGCTTTGACAATCACGTTCGATCCGCTCAGTATCCTACTCTGGTTGCTGCTTGGTCTCGTTGTGGGTTTTCTTGCCAGCCGGGTTGTGCGTGGTGGTAGTATGGGGATTGTGGGCAATATTGTGGTGGGTCTGCTGGGATCGCTCATCGGCGGGTTTCTGGCAGACCTCCTGGGCATCAATGCATATGGTTTGTTGGGTAGCCTTGTGATCGCGTTCCTTGGCGCCTGCCTCTTGCTACTCATTCTCCGCGCTGTTTCTGGGCGCAAGTGAGAGCGGTTGGCACCGCTCTGCACAGCATGAGCGCAAGCGGTGCCTGTAGCGCCGGCTGGGGCGAGGCGCCTGGGCGTCAGAGGAAGCCAAGAAAGATCAGTACGACGACCAGGAACCGTATCACTTCCCAAAATATGGGAAACAGTACCAGGAAGGCGGCAAGGGCGACGAGGTCAGTGAATCCACCGTTCCAGAGGCCACCAGAGAACCAGACAAAGATCCCAATGGAGAGGCCAATGAATAAACTCCAAACCCTCCACATGGCTTGAACCTTTCTGTTAGACTATCTGCACAAAGCGGCGGGAAGAGTACCCCTTGTTTGTTGAGTGGCGCATACTCTTCCCTGCCGTGTTTTCGACGCACTTTTTAGGATGTATCATGACCTGGGAGACATTTTCTGTGGGGGTCGCTACATAATGCCGCAGCGTTATTTCGAGGATTTCCAGGTTGGGCAGACCATTGATCTAGGAACGACCAGCGCGAGCGAAGAGGAGATGATTGCTTTTGCCAGGCAATTTGATCCGCAGCCGTTTCACATTGATCCAGAACGAGCAAAGCACTCTGCTTTTGGTGGATTGATCGCCAGTGGTTGGCATACCGCATCATTGCTGATGCGGCTGCTGGTGGATGGATTGTTTAACGAGACTATCAGCATGGGGTCGCCTGGCGTCGATGAGGTGCGCTGGCTTCAGCCGGTGCGCCCTGGCGATGTTCTTCGCGCGCGCTTCACGGTTCTCGAATGCCGTCCCTCGAAGAGCCGGGCAGACATGGGAGTCGTGCGCTCCAAAAGCGAGGTCTTTAACCAACAGAACGAGCTGGTCATGACGGTGGTGGGGGTGCATTTCCTTGGCCGCAGGCCAGAGGCTTCCACAGGCTGAAACGTTTGCAAGCAAAGCTTCTCTCAAGGTACAATGGTTCAAACGACAAAGCTGTGCTGCACTCTCATCGTTTTTGTCCTATCAGCGCGTTGCCAAAGGAGACCGCATGACCGCTTCAACGACGAGCTATGTGACCTGTCCCCTTTGTGAAGCCACCTGCGGCCTGGAGGTCGTCACCCAGGGGCAGGAGGTACGCTCTATCAGGGGTGATGCCCAGGATGTGTTCAGTCATGGCTACCTCTGCCCCAAGGCCGCGAGCCTGAAAGAACTGCACACCGACCCTGATTGCATCCGCCAGCCGTTAGTGCGCAGGGGCGATCAATGGCTCCCTGTAAGTTGGGACGAGGCGTTTGCCGAGATCAACGAGCATCTGCTGCCGCTCTTACAAGAGCATGGCCGCAACGCGCTTGCCATTTATGTCGGCAATCCGAACGCGCATCACCTTGCCAGCCAGCTCTATCTCCCGGTCCTGCTGAAAGCCGCCGGCACGCAGAACAGCTTTTCTGCCTCAACCGTTGATCAGATGCCCAAGCAGGTCTCTGCCGCGCTGATGTTTGGCACCGCGCTGAGTGTGCCTGTTCCCGACCTGGAGCGCACCGAGTATCTGCTCTTGCTCGGCGCCAACCCGCTCGTTTCTAATGGCAGCCTGATGACCGCGCCTGATATGCGTGGTCGCCTGCGCGGTCTGCGCCAGCGCGGCGGAAAACTCGTGGTCATTGATCCCTACCGCACGCGCACCGCTCAGGAGGCCGATGAGCATCACTTCATCACGCCTGGTCATGATGCTCACCTGCTCTTTGCGATGATTCATACCCTCTTTGCCGAGGGGTTGGTCAAGCCTGGTCGTCTTGCCGAGCATACTCTTGGGCTGGAGCAGGTCCGCGACCTGGCGCAGCCGTTTGCGCCCGAACGTGTCGCATCGCTGTGTGGCATCGATGCCGAGACGATCCGCCGCCTGGCGCGTGATCTGGCCGCCGCTCCGCGTGCCGCCGTCTATGGCCGCATCGGCACCTGCACACAGGAGTTTGGCACGCTGGCTAGCTGGCTCGTTGATGTCCTCAACGTCCTCACGGGAAACCTTGACCGCGAGGGCGGCGCCATGTTCCCCAAGGCTGCCGCCGGGGCGCGTAATGCCAACGGGGTCTCTGGAATTGGGCGCGGCGCGCGCTTTGGCCGTTGGAAGAGCCGCGTGCGGGGTCTGCCCGAAGTCTTTGGCGAACTCCCTGCGGTCTGCCTGGCCGAAGAGATAGAGACGCCTGGCGAGGGCCAGGTGCGCGCCCTGCTGACCATTGCCGGCAACCCTGCCCTCAGCACGCCCAACGGCCAGCGTCTCCAACGGGCGCTAGAAACGCTGGACTACATGGTCAGCGTCGATATGTATCTCAATGAGACGACGCGCCACGCCAACGTGATCCTGCCGGCGCCCTCAGCGTTCGCCCGCTCGCATTATGATCTGGCGCTCTATCAACTGGCGGTGCATAATATCGCCCACTATTCTGCCCCCATTTTTGCGTTGGAGCCTGGGATGCTGGATGAATGGGAGGTACTGCTGCGTCTCTCTGCGATCCTGGCCGGGCAGGGTCCGTCGGTTGATCTCGGCTTGCTCGATGAGATGACGGCGCGGGCGGTGATTCAGCGCGAGGTTGCAACTCCTGGCTCATCCACCGAAGGGCGCGATGTTGATGAGATTCTTCAGGGGTTGGAACCCAGGCGCGGCCCGGAGCGTCTGCTGGATTTCCTGCTGCGCAGTGGTCCCTATGGCGATGGGTTTGTGCCGGGCGCTTCGGGGCTGACGCTGGCTCAGTTAGAGGCTAGCCCGCATGGCATCGACCTTGGCCCGCTCCAGCCGCGTATCCCTGAGGTGCTGCGCACGCCCTCAGGCAAGATCGAACTGGCGCCGCCTGCCCTGGCTGCGGATGTCGAGCGCCTGCGCGCCTCGTTCAACCGGGCGGATGATGGCTTGCTGCTGATTGGCCGCCGAGACTTGCGCTCAAACAACTCGTGGATGCACAATTTGCACGTTCTTGCGAAGGGCAAGAACCGCTGCACCCTGCACATCCATCCAGGCGATGCCGCCAGGCTGGGGCTGGCCGAGGGTGACGCGGCGCGGGTGAGTTCTCGCGCTGGTTCGGTAGAGATTCCCGTTGAACTGACTGACGCTATCATGCCTGGAGTGGTCAGCATCCCGCATGGCTGGGGGCATCACCAACCGGACACGCAGCTTGCCATCGCTACGCAAAGCCCAGGCGTCAATAGCAATCTGCTCACCGATGAGCAATGCACCGATCCGCTCTCTGGCAACGCGGTTCTCAGCGGCGTCGCCGTCACTATTACAGCGCTGGTCGCTGCTCCGCGCTAACTAGCCGACCGAACTCACGGTGATCGAGGCCATTTGCTCGCTATAGGTTAAGAGTTGCTGCGCGCCCGGCTGCGTTTGTGTCTCGCTGGTGGAACCAGTGAGAACGTTATCCGCCTGCTGGGCGAGCGTCGTGACGGCGCCAAGCACCACGCTGGTGTTCTGGGCGGTGGCAATCATTTTGGCGCTGTTTTCAATGCTAGTGAGGGAAATCGCCATATGGTTGCCGGCCTCCGTAATCATAGTGAAGATGTGTTCAAGCGCCGCCGAATTGCTTACTTTGGCTGCCAGACAGGCATGCTGCATGGTAAGCGAGAGGTAGGTGCCGTTCTGGCCGCCGGCGCAGTCCGTGTGGATCGTGGCGTCTATGCCGATACCAAAGCCATCATCTCCTTGAGCGATGCTGATCGTCCCATCGTTGTTCAGGTCGCTCGCTCCTTCTTTGCCGGCGATCAGGTTGAATATCTCCTCAGCCGTCTTCTGCATGTAGGCCAGCCTGCCGGCGCTCTGCGCTTGCTGGAGTTGTTGGCCCAACTGTTGGAGCAGCACGGCATCGTTGCCCAGGCCGGTGTCCAGGGCGGTAGTGTTGTTGGCAAACACGCCTTGTTTGGGGAAGGCTGTCAACTGATGGCGAATATGGAGCAACAAATTCGCCTGAAGTTGCCCGCTATAGGCGACCTGTTTCGATGGGCTGGCTGGCGGCGAGGAGGCTTCGGTCTGCTCTGCGGTGATCTCGAAGGTGAGCGTACTCTGCAATTGCTTGAGCGTCGGCCCGCCAAGGAAATTTGCCTGCCCGTTATCGACAAAGCTGGCCTTTCCATCGGATTGCCTGCTCAGCGGGCCAAGCAAGGTGCAGTTTGGGCCGGCAGAGTCGCAAAGCCAGGCAAAGTAGGTTGAGCCGCTTGCCGGTTGTTTCAGATTGGTGAAGGTGCCGGTCAGCACATTGGCCGGGTGGCTAAAGTCGTTGAGATCGCTGTCGGAGAAGGTAACGGTGCCGACAATTCCCGAAGAAGTGACACCTGGCCCGGTGGTTCCTTTACTGTTCGTACTCAAGATATAGGCCAGGACGCCAGCGGTGCTGGCAAGGAAGAGAAGCAAGATACCGATAATGAGCAGGCGAGTGAGATTTTTAGAGCGTCGGCGCGGAGCGGTTCCAGGCGCTGGCGAGATGGGTGGCGCTGCTCTCTCGCCAGCCCGTTCTGGCTGAGCAACGGGTTGGTGCTTAGGCGGCGTCTCTGGACCATTGCCTTCAGGGGGCATACGGGTGGTTGCTATCAAGCTTTCTGAAGGTGATGCTACGGTATCAAGCGGACGCGCTGCCTCTGGCTCTGGTCTGGCGGCATTCGTTTCGGCGCCTCCAGATGGCCCGCTCCTGACAGGAGTGAGGGGTCTGTTCAGCGCGGTGCCAATGGCGGCGCCCATAGCTCCGGCGCGGCGGAAGCGCTCATCAGGTTTTTTCGCCATGCCGATCTGCGCGATCTGCGCCAGAGCGGGAGGGACGGCGGGATTTTTGTTGGCGAGCGGCGGTGGCGCCCCGATATGCTGCATGATCACCGCTACCGGGGTATCGGCTTCAAAGGGCACCTTGCCTTCCAGCGCTTCATACAGCATGACGCTGAGCGAATAGACATCGCTGCGTTCATCCATTGGCTGGCCTTGCCCCTGCTCCGGCGACATATAATGCGGCGTGCCCAGAAGTGTTCCGCTGGCGGTCAGGCCGGTGACGCCGGCAATCTTGGCGAGGCCAAAGTCGGTAAGAATAGCATCGTTGTGCTTATTGATAATGACGTTCGCCGGCTTGAGGTCGCGGTGCAGCATGTGCTGCTGGTGCGCGTAATCAACCGCCTGGCAGAGGTGCCCAAACAGGCGCCCGACCTCATCGAGCGGCATGAACTGGCTGTTGCGATGGTAACGCGCCATGCGCTGTGCCAGCGTCTCGCCCTCAATATATTCCATGACCATATAGGGCTTGTCATCTTCTATATCGAAGTCGAAGACCTGCACGATATGCGGATGCCGCAAGCGTGCTACAGCCATCGCTTCCTGTTGGAAACGGGCGATGAACTCCGGGTCGGTCTCGGAGTTGGTCAGCAAAACTTTAATGGCGACGTAGCGTTGCAGTTGCGGGTGGAAGGCTTTATAGACTTCACCCATCCCGCCGCGCCCCAACCGGCTGATGAGTTCATACTTCCCGATGCGTTTGGGTGCTGATTGCATATAGCCACCTCTGTCACTTTCTGGGTGTCCTTTTGGCTTGAAACACAGAGGGAGGCAGCACGTGATCGAATACAGTGTGCTGTCTCCCTGAATGCTCGTGCCGCCTCTGCCATGAGATTACTGCTGGGTAATATCGCCGGTCTTGTTGATGGTGATTTTCACATTGCCAAGAGGGGCGCGTGCTGGACCAGTCAGTACCTTGCCTCCATGCGCCGGATCAAAGACGGAGCCGTGACAGGGACACTCTAGATGTTTGCTACTAGGATTATACGCTACGGCGCAACCGGCGTGTGTGCAAGTGGCGTCGTAGGCAACAAATTGGTCGTTGTCTGTATGCACCAGGATGCCAGGGTCGTTATTGGCCGCAACGTTGAAGCTGGTGGCACTGTTGAGCGGGATCTTGTTGGTGTTGCCAATCACATTGCCGTTTGAGGTGCCACTGCCACTCCCGGTTCCACCGCCCCCGGTGCTGCCGCCTGAGGTCGTCCCGGTTCCGGGGTTGGTGCCTGGTAGATTGCCGGTGCCGCTGATGGCATGCAGGGTAATCGCCAGGATGTTGCCAACCGCCAGAACGCCAACGGCGCCAAAGACACGCAGCAGCGTGCGGCGTGACGTGAGGTTGACTGCTGGCAGGCGCGTCTTCACTGGCTTGCCGCTTGCCATTGCATCGGCGACATCTTTGTGCGCCACGCCCTTGTTGATCTGCGCCAGCAGCGCCTCTTTCTTCTCCTCGCGCAGAAAGAGCGCGTCCAGGCCGTAGCTGCCCCAGCCGATCAAGATCAGGCTCACCCAGGCGAAGAAATAGATCGGATCGGAGTCGAGATAATACTGCGCGAGACCGCCAGAGAGCGAGAGCCAGAGCGTGGCCGAGAGGATAGCTCCCAGCACAGCGGTCAGGCGGGTGAACACGCCAACTAGGGTTGCCAGGCCAATCCAGATTTCGGCCAGCGCGATGAACCAGCCGAAAAAGATAGCGTTGGGCGCGACCACCGAACCGAGCAGGCCACCCAGCAGGACCGAGTTCGAGGCCGCAAATTGCAGTTGATTGCCGATAAACTGCGGGCCACCATTTGGGTTGAAAAAGGTGTTGCTGGTGACTTTGTCCAGGCCAGCGTAGAGAAAGGTGACGCCCAGGAAGATGCGTAGGGGCAAGATGCCCCAGGTGGGAATACTGGTCTTGGTCGGACCAACTAAGCGACTGAGTAAGGTGTCTGTCGGTGCTTTGGTGGGGGAAGGGGTCCGAAGCGTTGGTGGTGGAAACTCTTGCATAGCTCTGCCTGCCTTTCTAAACGTGTGGAAACGTATTGATTGCGGTGAATACAGCCGCACACCGCACGGGATCGCCCGTGTGTGGCCCTAGCCGGGCGAAGAACCGCTGATAATGGTTGACCGCACTGTTGTCGTCACGGTCCATGACCAGTCCACAGTTCTCGCAGCGATAGGTCCGCTTGTAGAGGGGCATGGGGTGCTTGTGCCCACACCGACTGCACCGCTTGGAACTATCGCGTTCATCGACGTACTCCAGCGTCTTCCCAGCCAGGACGCATTTGTACTCCAACATCTGGACAAAGCGATAGAGGCCCCAATCGTTGTAGACGGCCCGATGGAGTGCCTTCTGATGCTCCGTGTGTTCCTTGGTGACCATCTGCCGCTGGGACAAGTCCCCGATCACCACAGTTCTTTCAACCAGTCGGTGAGCAATGAGGTGACTTGCTTTATGCAGACAGTCTTTGCGCTTGTTACGTTTCTTTTCCGAGACGCGCTTGTAGACCTGGGATAAGTGGATGTAGCGCTTGGACTTCTTTTGGCAGCGGTCCCGTTTGGAGCGAATCTTGTCAAGCTGCTTGTTGTACCAGCGGGCGCCCTTAAAGCCGCCGATGTGATAGAAGCGCCCGCGCCCGTTGTAGCCAGAGGCCAGCGTCTTGATGCCCAAATCGAAGGCCACGACCCCGCCCGACATCTCGGCGGCTTCCTGGGTTTCATAGACAAAGGAGGCGTGATAGTGTCCTCTGGCATCCCGGCTGATGGCAACCTCTTTGTAGCCTGGGGGCACCGCTTCGGTGAGTTCAGCCCGGATGGTGGGATAGGGCTTGTCCTTCTTGCCGCGTCCGCCTCCAGTGGGCAGCAGGACCGTGTGGCCTTCCACCTTGACGTACATGGCGGGGTAGCAGAGGGTGAAGAACTGATGGCGGGGGCGCACGCGGGGAAAGCCGGGCTTCTCCCCGTTCTGGACACGCTTGAAGAAGGCTTGCATGGCCTTGTCCAGCCTGAAGTAGACTTCGGCCAAGAGCTTCCCGTAGACCTGATCGATCTCCGGGTCAAACTTCCGACTTTCAGCGAGCGTCTTCTTCGCATCCATGCAGCGCCAGCGCTCTCCAGCGCGTAACTTCATTACCCACCAATTGTAGAGGCCGCGACATTTGCCCTGCATCATCTCCAGGGTCGCGGCGTCTTGCTCACTCACCTTTAGTCTGATTTTTCGGCACAATAGCATTGCATTACTCTTTGTTACGTGTTTTACGAGTTCTACGTATATAATAAAGTAAATTGCTGGCACTGTCAACTCCCAGCGAGTATAATCACGTAAAACACTAGAAACACGAATAAGAGGTGAGACATGCGCAAGAAACCCGGTTATCGAGAACTCAGCTTCTTTCTGACGGAGGAGCAATACGCACTCTTGGAGCGCTACTGGCGTTATCAGACCAGGGAGCAATACATCACCAATGCGGCACTGGCATTGCTGGTAGAAGCCCTCAAAGAACGGTTGAATCGTGTTGGAGGTGATGCTGGATAATGTATTCATTATGCACGCGTTTCCCTACGTTTGATCTAAAAATGCAAACTATTATCTTGCTCCTCTTGATAAAACCAGTGTGAAGAGTGATGAGCAAATGCCTGTGGTCCTGAAGTCTCTCGCTCGATGACCGGGCTTGTATGGAAACAGCATACCTGCATATAAGACCGGGCGCATCGGCAAAATACTGTAATTGTTAGGAATGTGCCTGCTCGCCGATTGAGACCATGCCGCTGCCGCTGAGCGCCAGGAAGTCGGCGCGCCCCAGGGC
>CAZFWN010000077.1:0-22863 GCA_964522745.1 uncultured Ktedonobacterales bacterium | reverse complement strand
GAAGCCCAGGTTCCCGCGCTCGATCAAAACTTTCCAAGCCACGAATCAGTATCCTTTATAGCCGACGGCAACGCGCAGAAAGTAGCGCTCTGCCAGGCAGAAGCACGCCACACCCAGGAGCGCGCTCGTCTCTCCGCCTATTCAGATTATAGCATTCGCCCGGCTCTTGAACAATTCCTTTGCATGTTCTTGCAGGTTTCATGCCTGTTCGCCTGCTTTATCAAGCGGCTGGCAGCGCAGCACCGATAGAGTATAATGAAGCGCGGCCAGAACCACCCTATCTTCTACCCAGCGGAGGCAGCATGCGGCGAGTTGGCGTGATTGGCACCGGCGCCTGGGGTACGACCCTGGCGATTGTGCTGGCGAGTAAAGGCTTTGAAACCACGCTCTGGGAACATCAGAGCGAGCGCGCCGCCGAGATGGAGCGCGAGCGGCAGAACAGCACCTTTTTGCCCGACCTTCCCTTCCCGTTTTCGCTGCGTGTAACGACTGATCTCGGCGAGGCAGTAGCCGGGCGCGAACTGGTCTTGCTCGTCACACCCTCGCAGCGCTTGCGCGAGAACGCCCGCGCCATCGCGCCCCATCTGGCCCCCAACGCCGTCGTCCTCTGCGGCAGCAAGGGATTGGAGATCGGCAGCCTCAAGCGCATGAGCGAGGTCATCGCCGAAGAATTGCCCGAAGCGCTGCGCGGGCGCGTTGCCGCCTTGAGCGGGCCAAACATTGCCCGCGAGATCGCCAAGGGGCTGCCCGGCGCCGCCGTCGTGGCCGCCAGCCAGCGCGAGGTGGCCGAGATCGCCCGCGAGGCGCTGAATACGGCCACGTTTCGCGTCTATACCACCAACGATCTCATCGGCGTAGAGTTGGGCGGCGCGCTCAAGAACATCATTGCGCTGGGCGCGGGAGCCTGCGACGGCTGGGGCTATGGCGATAACGCCAAGGCGGCCTTTATGACACGCGGCATGGCCGAGATCGCTCGGCTGGGCATCGCCTGCGGCGCCAATCCGCTGACCTTTGCCGGCTTGGCCGGCGTAGGCGATCTGATCGCCACCTGCTCCAGCCCGCTCAGCCGCAACCGCTATGTGGGTCTGGAGATGGCAAAGGGCCGCCAGTTGGAGGACGTGTTGGCGGGCATGAAGAGCGTAGCCGAGGGCGTGACTACGACCAAGGCCGCCTACGAACTGGCAAAGCGCTATAATGTCGAGATGCCCATCACCACGACCATCCATGCCATTCTTTTTGAGGGCAAGAATGCGCGCCAGGGCGTCATCGAATTGATGCTGCGCGACCCCAAAGACGAGCTAGAGGGCATTCGAGGTACGGCGCAGTAGTAGGTCGCCTGTAGCGCCGGCACCCCAGCAGGCGAGCGGGGTGCGCCGGCTGGAAGCCAGCGGTACAAAGACCCCACCCCTGTCGGCGAGACGCCAGCGCTACATGCTTGCTTGCTCACTCGTAGCGCAGCACCTCCAGCGGGCGCACGCGCGTGGCACGCCAGGCCACCAGCGCCGCGATCAGCATCGCCAGAGCGGCTGTACCCAGCACCATTGCCAGAGTAAGCGGCACGCTGCTGCTCAGCGTGATGTCAAAGAGTGCCGGCTGGCTCAAGACGATCAACACCAGACTGACCAACGCCATTGCCAGCAGCCCACCCAGGCCACCAATCACCCCATATTCCAGCAAGACCTGCCCCAGCAGGGCGCGGCTGGTGTAGCCCACCGATTTGAGGATGCCCAGTTCGCGCCGGCGCTCCAGCATCGCCAGCCCCACCGCGTTGGCGATGATGATAATGCCGGCCAGCAGCGCCAGGCCGGCAATCGAGGTCAACACCGTAATCACCTCATTGATGGACTGCTGGATCGCCGCGCCGCTGTCGCCTAGATTCTGCACAAAGGCATCCGGCACCGCCTGCCCCAGCTTGCGCAAGGCGATACCCACCTGATCGACGCTGATCTTGAGAAAGTACACCGTTTGCTGCGGACCCAGCGCCGCTGCCAGGTCTTGCCCGGCCAGCAGACTATCTGACAGATTGGCATCGCTGCTAGTGAAGAAGCCAACGATGGTCAGCGTCCTGGCACCCGATGCGGCATCGGGCGCGGAGCAGGTGTTCTGAGTGGTTCCGCTGCCTGGCGTTTGCTGGCTGCGCAGCGTAAGCTGGCTACCTACTCTCAGGTTAAAGGGCGCATCGACCAGGCTAGCCGGGGCCAGGATATTGCTGCTGCCCAGGTCGCCGGCATTGAGCAGACGGCCCGTTGAGAGATTGGCTCCGCCGGGTGATCTGGTCGCCAGCGTCACCGAGGAGAGCGAGCGGCTCAGGTCTTCGCCTTGCACTTTGGTCAGCGGGCCAATATCGACGCGCTGGTTGGTCTTACCCAGCCAGTCTTGCAACGATTTTCCATTGATGCAGAGGGGCGTCACCGGCGTGTAGGTCGTGCTGGAGTGCGTTTGCAGCCCCGGCAGACCGGGCAGTTGAGCATCCACCTGCGGGCGCTGGGTCGCTGGCACGCTCACCGTCACGTTATAGGGCGACTGCACGCTGCCGACGCTGCCCGCGTTAGCGCTCAAGCTCTGGCCCAGCGCCAGAATCAACCCAATAGCAAAGACCCCTACAAAGAGCGCTACCAGTGTCGTGGCCGCGCGCGTCTTCTGGCGGCCAAGGTTGCGCAGCGAGAGCTTGATATTCGCCTTCCAGGGACGCGGCAGCAGGAGCCGCTCCGGCACGGGCAGCAGGCCGATCAGCCAGACCAGCAGCGCAAACCCCAGGCTGAGCAGCCCCAGCAGGATCAACGTGCCATAGACGGCGCCGAGTCCCCAGAGGGCACTTTGCATGATGCCACTCGCCAGCAGCGCAAACAGCAAGGAGAGCAGCGCAACCAGTCCGACGGTCAGCGCCCTGTTGCCGGGCGCGCGTCCCTCGTCTAGCTCGCGCAAGACATTCTGCGGGCGAATGGTGGCGGCCTTGATAATGGGCAGCAGGCCAAAGATCAGCGCCGTCAGCACGCCCACGACTACGCCGGCCAGCACTGTCGGCCAATCCAGCACAAAGGGCAGTTGGTCTTGCACGGCATTTTCGACCAGGCGCTTGAAGACAAAACTCATGCCCACGCCCGCCAGCGCGCCCAGCGCGCCGCCCGCCAGACCCAGCAGCCCGGCCTCCAGCCCAAAGAGGGCATAGAGGTCGCGGCGGCGGTAGCCCGTCGTCTTGAGCATGGCGATCTCCGTCTGCCGGCGGCGAAGCTGCACCTGCATGGTATTGACGATGCCCACCCCACCGATCAGCAGCGCCAGCAGGCCAACCACCTCCAGAAATTTGCGCACCAGATCGGCGCCCTTTTGATTGGTCTTCAAGAGATCATCAGCGGTGAAAACACCCGCCTGCGGAAAGTGGTGCAGCACGTCCTGTTTGACCTGGGCCGCCTGGGCAGGGGTCGAAGTGGTCATAGCGACCTGATTATAGATTTGCTGCTGAGGCGGCGCCACCGAGCGGTAGTAATCCTGGGAAACCAGCACCCCAAACACACCAGATTTGAATCGGCCCTGCGGGGCAAGTTGGCCGGCCACTGTCACGGTCAGCGCGACATGATTCAGCGTCGTGAGATGCAGCGTGTCGCCCAGCTTCGCGCCCAGATCGTCAAAAAGCTGCTTGGTGAGCAGCGCGTTCTGCGGCGCTGCGCTAAGCAGTTGTTGAGCATTGCCGCCCGCCGGCTGAAGCATGCCGAGCGTCCCAACCAGCGGAAAAGCCGCGCCGCTCTGGCTGGTGGGCGTGGGATTCACTGCTTCCATTAGCACCTGCACCGTTTGCCCATTGGGCGCGAGATCGCTCGCCGGCTGGAAGGTCGCGGCGGTGAAGCTGGTAATCTCGCCCTTCGCTTGCAAGCCGGCAAAATAGGAGAGATCGCTCTGGCTAAAGCTGCCCGCGTTCGAGAACACCGCTACATCACCGCCGTTCAGTTCGCGGATATTGGTAGTGAGTGCCGCGTTGACCATCAGCCCAACCAGTTGCAGAGCCACCAGCGCCATTACGCCAACCGTCACGCAAAAGACCGCCAGCACCGTGCGGCTGCCGCCGCGCCGCAGTGCGCGCGTGGTATAGCTAAAGTACAGCTTGCCTTTCATGCCGGGTACTCCTCTCCGGCAGGCATCGCCACCTTGCTGTCCTGGACATCGAGCGCCAGCAGCCCATCCATGATCGAGAGCGTGCGCTCGGCAGCCGAGGCCACGCGCGGGTCGTGCGTGGCAATGATAAAGGTCGTGCCCGTCTGTGCGCGCAGATCGCGGATGAGGTCCAGAATCTTTGCGCCGTTCGCGCCATCCAGATTGCCAGTTGGCTCGTCCATAATCACGATGGCCGGATGGGTCGCCAGGGCGCGGGCAATTGCCACGCGCTGCTGCTCGCCGCCAGAAAGCTGGTTAGGCCGGTGGTGGAAGCGCTGGCCGAGGCCCACCAATGCCAGCAATTCCTGGGCGCGGGCGGATGGCCGGCCCTGGTGCTTGCCCACATAGAGGGGCACTTCGACGTTCTCCTGCGCGGTCAGTGTGGGAATCAGGTTGAAGGTCTGAAAGACCATGCCAATCTTCTGGTTGCGGATGGCCGCCAGCCCGGCCTCGCTCATCTTCGTAATGTCAATGCCATCGATGAACACCTGCCCGCCGGTGGGGTTGTCCAATCCGGCGATAATGCCCAGCAGGGTCGATTTGCCGCTGCCGGAAGGGCCGATCAGCGCCACAAACTCGCTTGGATGTACCTGAAAGTTGATGCCTTTGAGGATGTCGATGCGCTCATGCCCCAGCGGCAGACTCTTGCGCACGTCAATCGCCGCCAGCGCCGGAGCTATCTTTGCGCCTGGAACGGCCTGCGGGCTATCCTGTGTTGTCGTCGTCATATCTTCACCTTTCCTGTGTTGTGATTGGTTCAAGGACGCTACGGCAACTGTAGCAGGCAATGATGACACCCAGATGACATACAGCGCGAGTTCATGTCATCTGGGTGTCATCAAGCTATGGCATAATGGGAGCGCAGGAGGGGGCAGATGCGCATTTTATTGATCGAGGATAATCACCGGCTGAATCAGTCGCTCAAGCTGAGTCTGATCGAAGAGGGCTACGCCGTTGACGCCGCCTACGATGGCGAGGAGGGTCAGGAGCTTGCCGAAGCTGCCCCTTATGATGCCATCGTTCTGGATATTCTGCTGCCCAGGAAAGACGGCCTGGAGGTCTGCCGGGCGCTGCGTCAGCGGCGGGTAAACACGCCGATCCTGATGCTGACGGCGCGCGATACTGTCGAGGATCGCGTGCGCGGGCTGGACAGTGGCGCCGATGATTATCTGGTCAAGCCGTTTGCGCTCAACGAACTGCTGGCCCGGCTGCGCGCCCTGCTGCGGCGCGAGGCGGCCCAGAAAAGCGCGCTGCTGCGGGTTGGTGATCTGACGCTTGATCCGGCCAGCCATCAGGTGCGGCGCGGCGGCCAGATGCTTGACCTGACGGCCAAACTCTACGCCCTGCTAGAGTATTTTATGCGCCATCCCAATCAGATTTTGACCCGCGAGATGGTGGAGCAGCATGTCTGGAGCTACGATTTTGATTGCACTTCGAATGTGGTCGATGTCTATGTGCGCCGGCTGCGTCGGCAGATCGATGACCCCTTTGAGGTCAAGCTGTTGGAGACCATTCGTGGGGCGGGCTACCGGCTGCGGGCGCCAGTGGAATAGAAGGGAGCAAATAGATGAGCAGCATCCGGGTTCGGCTGACCCTCTGGTATCTGGCGGTATTCGGGCTGGTGCTGCTCGCCTTTGCGCTGGTCGTCTACGTCGCCGTGACGAAACAAACGCTGACCGACCTGCAAAGCTATATGAGTACCCAAGCCCAACAATTGGCTGGTACCTATGACCCCAGCGATGGGCTGCTGCATCCGCCGGCGGCGTCCGACTTCGGGCAAGCCAATATACAAGCCCATACAGGCGCAGGCGAAATTATGCTCTTGCTCACGCCAACAGGCCAGGTGAAGCAGCACTTCAGCCCGCTCACCAATGCAGGGGTAAATCAAGTGGCAGCATTTGCCCAGGCCCATGTAGCAGATGAGAGTATCCCCTACACGACTTATACCCTCAACCTTCCGCTGGATCCGTCTCTTGGGCAGGGCACGAATCTCGATTTCCTGCTCCTGCTGGCTCCTATTCAGGTGCAGCGCCAGCATGTCGCTACACTGGTGCTGGGGATTCCACGCGCCGATGAGAATGCAGGGCAGAAGCTGCTGATTATTTTCCTGTTTACCATCCCGACTACGCTCCTGCTAATCGCCCTGGGCGGCTACTGGCTGGCAACCAGGGCGATGCGCCCGGTGCGGCTGATTACGCACACCGCCCAGCAGATTGGCGAGACCAACCTGAGCGAGCGCCTACAGGTGCCGGGGCACGATGAACTGGCCGAACTCGCGGGCACATTTAACCAGATGCTGGGCCGGCTGGAGGCCGCGTTTGAGCGCCAGCGCCAGTTTACCGCCGATGCCAGCCACGAACTGCGCACCCCGCTGACCATCATTAACAGCGAAGCGAGCCGTACCCTGGCGCGCCGCCGAACGCCCGAAGAATATGAGCAAGTGCTGGGAACCATCCAGGCCGAGGGGGAATATATGGCGCGCCTGGTGAGTGATCTGCTGACCCTGGCACGCGGCGATGCTGCCGGGCCGGGCGCGCTGAGCAAAGCATCGGTTGATCTGAGCGATCTGACGCTGGAAGTCGTCGAGCGGCTGGCTCCGCTGGCCCGGCAGCGCGCTCTATCCCTCTCGACGGGCGAATTGCCAGAACTGACCATCCTGGGCGACAGGCTCTCGCTCAGCCAGATGCTCACCAACCTGATCGAAAACGCGATTAAATACACCAGCGGCGCCGGCACTGAGGTGCGAGTAGAGACAGGCTGCCAGCAAAAGGAGGGGCGCGATTGGGCCTGGGTGCGCGTGGCCGACGATGGGCCAGGTATCGATGCCGAACATCGCGCCCATCTGTTTGATCGCTTCTATCGGGGGGACGCAGCGCGCAGCCGCAGCCTGGATCAAGCAGGCTTGTTCCCACAATCTACGAGCGCGCCCGAAGGAAGCGGGCTGGGGCTTTCCATCGCGCAGTGGGTCGCGCAGGCGCATGGCGGCGAGGTGCGCGTGCAGAGCGAGGCTGGGCGAGGCGCCACCTTCGAGGTCTGGCTGCCGCTGGCCGAGAGTGCGTCGGCGCTCGCCACTCAGCAGACAACGTCGGAGCCTATCTCTCTGGGCACAAGCGGATAGGCTCCGACTGGGCAATTATTGTTTGGTCTGCACCTTGATGTTGCGCGGCTTGATGGCCTCAGCTTTGGGCAGCGTCAGCGTTAGCACGCCGTTATCAAAGGTCGCCTCCACCCGATCATTCTGGATGGAGAATGGCAGCGTCAGCGTGCGGCTAAACGAGCCTTGCCGGCGCTCGCGGACATGATAGCGGCCCTGCTGGCTCTGCTGCTCTTCCTGGGTCTCACCCCGGATGGTCAGGGTCTCTCCCTGCACGGTCACATCCAGATTTTCCGGCTTGACGCCTGGCACCGACGCCTTCACAACCAGATTATCATTGGTCTCAAACATATCAACGGCCAGCCCCCAGGAGCGCCCGGAGCCGCGCACTTCGCCGATCATGCTCGGCAGCACAAAGCTCTCTTCCATCAAACGATTCATCGCATCGCGCAGGCTCAACATCTCCCGCTCCGGGTCAAAACGCATCAGGCTCATAGTAGGTAGCACTCCTTTCGTTAGCGAATCATTTACACTCTTTTTGGGAATCCCAAAGGGAGGATTCTAGCAGAATTTGTTCCATCTGCGTTCCCTCCCACCCGTTTCTTCCCTTGTTCCATGCTGATTGTAGCAAGCCATGTGCTAAAATGACATATGAAATCCATTAGAGTTGTGTCAGAATTATTGAGTCTATGATTCTCATCTTTTTCTTGTATTCCTTCTCGTTCCTGACCTCAGGCGTGGGAAGGTGGTGCTATGTCAGTAACCTCATCTACCTTCAATAAAGAACCGAGAGCTTTGCGCATTGAGGACGCGCTGAGCAGCCTGCTGCACGGGGCGATGGATATGCTCAGCGGGCGAGCCGGCATCCTGGTGCTGGCCGACCATCTCGACCCGGCTGGCATGCTCAGCCCCCTCCTGATCGGCATCGATGAAGCCGAGGCGCGCGAGCTGCTGACTGCGCTGGAGCGTGTCAACGATTGGAAATACCTGCTGTGGAGCGTCGATGGCCTGGGACCGAAAGAGGCCGTCACCACAACCATGCTCCTGCCTGATGTTTCCCCCATGCGGCTGGAAGATTTCTTTCGCCAGCGGCCTATTGCCGTCGTGACGCTGGTGCTGCGCGATGAGCAGGGCAATGTGGGCATGCTGCATATCCTGGGCGAGCAATGGATCGCCGGACTGCCCCTGCTGCGCTCGGAACGCGCCAGCGCGGCCTATGCGGCGCAGACCGCAGCGGCAGTGCGCAGCGTCATCGAGGCGCACCGCGCTCGCCAGGAGAAAGAGCAGTTGGAGGCGATCCTCTACTACAGCGCCGATGGCATCCTGACGGTGGACCGTCAACTGCGCGTGACCAGCTTTAATCCAGCGATGGAACGGCTGAGCGGCTGGCGCGCGCCAGAGGTGTTGGGTCGCTTTTACTATGACGCGCTTCAGCCCAAAGATATGCAGGGCAGCGATCTGGGGCTGCACAACTGCCCGTTGCTACAGGCGTTTGCCAGCAGCGGCCCCATTGTAGACCGCGAGATGATGATTACCACCAGAGACGGCCAGCAGGTGGCGATTGGCGTGACGGCTTCCGCCGTGCGCTCGCCGCACGGGGAGCCGCTCAGCGGGGTGCTGAACCTGCGCGACATCACGCGCATCCGCGAGAACGAGCAACTGCGCACGACCTTTATGTCGGTCATCTCGCACGAATTGCAGACTCCAATTGCCATTATCAAAGGCTACGCCTCGACGCTGCGGCGCGAGGATGCAAAGTGGGACGAGCAAACTATTCGTGGACGGCTGGAGGCGATTGAAGAAGAGAGTGACCGGCTGCATCATCTGGTCGCCAATTTATTGCAAGCCTCACGCATTCAGGCCGGCGGTTTGAAGATGGACCCCGGCCCGCTGGACCTGGCCGAGATGTCGCACAAGGTGGTGCGGCGCTTTGCCGCGCACAGCCCGGCGCATACCTTTCGCACGCATTTCCCAGAAAACATGCCCACCGTCTGGGCAGACCGCGAGCGTATCGAAGAGGTGCTGTTGAACCTGCTTGATAACGCCGCGAAATACTCTCCCAAATCAAAGCTGATTCGGATCGAAGGCCAGGTGACCGGCGACGAGATCGTTATCAGCGTCGGCGACAAGGGCATGGGCATCCCGCTGCGCGAGCAGGCGCGTATCTTTGATCGCTTTCAGCGTGTTGATAACGCCGCCTCGCGCACCACACAGGGCGCGGGGCTGGGCCTGTATATTTGCCGCGCTATTTTGGAGGCGCATGGCGGGCGCATCTGGGTGGAGAGCGAACTGGGCAAAGGCTCAACCTTCTTCTTTAGCTTGCCGCGCATGGAGCAAGCGCAATTACCAGCGGTTGTTTTTGGAACCGGGAAGCACCAGCCCAAAGCCGGAAAAAACGGGGCTACGGGCCTGCTCCACCCATAGCGCTAGAGTGGTTGAAAATCAATGGATCAACTGGACCCGCGTAATTTGACGGTGCTGGTGGTTGATGATGAGGCGCGCCTGATTGACCTGATTCGCCTGAATCTGGAATTGGAGGGCTTTCGCGTCGTGGAGGCCGCCAATGGCTACGAGGCGCTGGAACATCTGAAAGAAGACCTGCCCGACCTGATTATTCTGGATGTGATGATGCCCCAGATGGACGGCTTTGAGACGCTCAAACATATCCGGGAGGTCTCAAACGTTCCGGTGATGATGCTGACCGTACGCCAGGAAGAAGGGGATCGTATTCGTGGTCTAGACCTGGGCGCGGATGATTATCTGACCAAGCCGTTTAGCCCGCGCGAGCTGCTCTCTCGCGTCAAGGCGCTGCTGCGACGCTCATTCATGCCCTCGCCGGCGCGCAAGACCAGGATCGTCGTGGATGATGACCTGACCATCGATTTCAGCAAGGGCGAGGTGCTGGTACGCGGCGAGAAAGTGGCCCTGCGCCCAACCGAATATCGCCTGCTCTATCATCTGGTCAACAATGCGGGGCGGCTGCTCACCCATGAAACGCTGCTCTCCAAGGTCTGGGGCCACGAGTACCGCGACGAGGCGCACTATCTGCGGCTCTATATCACCTATCTGCGCCAGAAGATCGAGAGCGATCCGGCCCACCCCAAATACATCCTGACCGAGCGCGGCCTGGGCTACCGCTTCAGGGAAATAGAATCATCGGTGGGGGCATAAGGCTGAGAATGGAGGACAGACGCTCCTTCATTCTCTTGGAAGGACCAGGATGGGCGATATTTCTGAGGTCTATGGCTGCATTGTCGGTGCTAGCTTCTATCCACAGGGAGATAGAATGCACCAACTCAATGCAGAGCGCATTGCTGCTCTGCCGGAAACCGATAGCTGGCCGTATCTCACACGCGATATGTTTGCGCTGCCCCGCAAAGAACACAATTACGAAACACAGATGATCCCGTTTGCAGCCACCTATAATCAAGTAGAGCGTGTCTGGGAGCAATGGTTGACAAAGTTTGAGTCATTGCTGAACTCAATGTACCTGGATGCTGCCTATGTCCACCTGAATACACAGTTCAGGGGCCGGTATAGCTATACCTGGGAACCCTTAGGGGAGCATATTGATGTTCCTGCTTCTGGTGATCTCCCCCCTCCATTTCGGCTCATATTTTCGGGCGGACCACGAGTTATTCCCATGTAGTTGGCGGAGTGTAGGCAATGGATACAGCAACCTTTTGGCGCTTGATAGAGGCGGCCAAAGCCGCCAGCGGCGACGACTGCGAACGGCAGGCGCAGCGAGTGGAGCAGCATCTTGTCACGCTCTCCCCAGAAGAGATTCAGAGCTTTGACCGGATTCTTTGGGAGCAGATGCGCGTCTCTTATGACAATGACCTCTGGGCAGCCGCCTATATTATCAACGGCGGTTGCTCCGACGATGGGTTTGACTATTTTCGCGGCTGGCTCATTGCACAGGGCGAAGCAGTCTTCCACAATGCACTGCAAAATCCGGATACCCTCTCGGATTACGTCACCCCTGAAGGCGCAGACAGCGATGGATATGAGTGCGGAGACATGCTCGGTGTGGCCTGGCATGCCTATAAAGACTGTACCAGCCAGGAGATGCCGCGCGGCGAACCAATGCATCTAACACTCACTGGCGAATCATGGGAAGAAGACGAATTGCCAGAAAAATATGCCAGGAGGTTTCCTAAACTCTGGGCAAAGTTCGGTTGGTAATTCTTGTCTGAGTAATTTTGGCAGCTAAGACAGCCCATATAACACCCTGGCAACGCCGCTCAGGATATGCTCGGCGCTGTCCAGCGCTTCGCTGGTGGAGAGCGCGCCCATATCGACGAATCCGGCCAGCACCGCGCCCAGCGAGCGCCGGCCAAAGAGCGCGCCCAGCCAGGCATGCTCCGGGATAACCGAGCCATCCGCACCATAGAGGATTTTGGAGGCTGGAGCCAGCGCCAATAGCTCGCGCCAGATGGTGGGCATCATTCCGGCCAGGAAGGGGATCGCCAGCGAGACATCAACATACACATGCGGATAGACGGCGGCCAGATAGGCGGCCTGGCGTGTGTAGGGATAGCTGGCATGCAGCAGAACGATCTGCGCGCCGCGATAGGGTGCCTGCTGGCAGGCTTCGATGAGCGGGCGCAGGAGCAAGGGATTGCTGGTCAGCAGATCAAGGTCGGTATCGCCGAAGCCGGTATGGAACTGAATGGGAATATTTTGCCTGGCGGCATGCTCCAGCGCCAGGTAAAGGAAATGATGCAGCAGCGGCGCATGGACTGGGCCGGCCAGGCGGATATGGCCCTCTCTGGCAATCACCTCTTGCGCCGCCGCGAACGCCTGTTTCACCTGCTCATGCTCTGGCTGCTGGACCGCCAGCCCGCCGCGATAGGCGATGATGCTCTTCAGCCCGACAATGCCACGCGCGCGCAGATCAGCAAGTTCCACAGCAAAGGCTGCGGAGAGATCATCAAGCGAGTGGGTACGCCGCAGCAGTGTTTGCAACAACGTCTCCAGGCGCAGCACGCGCCAGGCGGCGCAGCCACACGCCTCGCCCATCTTCTCGACAGACAGCGCCTCCCTGGAAGGCGGATAGCCATCATCGAGCAGCATGCCGGCCAGGCGCGCCTCGCCCATCAGGACAGCCAGATAGTCATCTGGATTGTTCACCCGTGCCGCCAGGATGGTCTCCTCATCGGCATCAGGCGCGAGGTTCAGCACCCGGCGCATCTCGCGCAGTGCCCATTGGTAATACACGAGCGAGGGGACATGACCCTCCATGCTCAGGCGGCCTTCAGTGAAGCAGGCGCGGAAGGCCGGCAGTTCGAGCCTGGCCCAGTGGCGAACAAAGGGATGACAATGGCTATCAATCGCTGGGAGATCGGTGAGATCAAGCTGTGACATAACGTTCCATCCCTCACGACTGGCCGAGCGGAATCGGCTGGCTAGGGCGGCGGCTGCCGGGGGCCGGCGCCCGCCCGTCCGCTGGCATGAGGGTCAGGTTTCCGGTCACGGCGCGGAGTTCACGAGTGACGGCCCGATCCGCCTCCGGCTCAAGCACGCGCTGAAAGCCGACCACAATAGCCGGGTCGAAGCGGCGGCCCGCCTCAGAGAGCAAGTACTGGCGGGTCGCTTCGGCAGTGAACGCGGTTTTATAGGGTCGAGCAGAGGTGAGCGCGTCGTAGACATCCACAACGGTGAGCATACGCGCGCCCAGAGGAATCTCCTCACCATGCAGGCCAGATGGATAGCCGCTGCCATCATAGGACTCGTGATGATAGAGGACAGTCTCAATGAAAAACGGATCAAGATCATAGCCGGCCAGCATCTGCGCGCCCACGAGGGGGTGACGCTCCATCAGGAGCCGCTCTTCATGAGAGAGCGCGCTTTCTTTGAGGAGAATATCGTTGCCGATCCAGGTCTTGCCCAGGTCGTGAACCAACGCCGCCAGCGCCAACTGGTGGGCATGGTAAGGATCCCAGCCCATGCGCCGCGCCAGGCGTCCGGCATAGCCGGCGACACGCTGGCAATGCTCATAGGTCTGACTATCACGCTCTTGAATACTTGCTGCCAGATCGTAAAATACCTGCTCGGTATCACGCTGGCCGGCATACAACACTACTTCTAATGCAGCCACCTCGCTGCCTCCCTCTCCCAAATCCGTTTGGAGTTCCGATCTGCCCGCCCTCTGTATTGTAGCAGACCCATGCCAGGAGCGCCAGGGGCGCTGGCGCTCGGTTGGGGCGCCCAATAAGCTCGTGCATAATTCCTGCACGATACAACGCTCCTGCGCTCCATTGGTAACGGGTGCTTGCCATTTTGGCCTACATAGGTACGGTACGCAACATGATAGGCGCCACGCGCCACGCGATGGGTATTGCAAGTTTCTTACCAAAGCGCTCTGCTACACAGCGCCCCTGAGAAAACTACGCTCATTTCGGTCCTCAATTCACCTCTGTGTGAGCAAGATCACACAGAACGACCAGCAACAACTCGACAGGCGAAATCCGGCACAGGATATGCTGTGAGAACATTGGCGCCCTGCCCGTTTGATTGGATGCTGAAGGATTTCCCTGCTCAGCATGGCCGCAGATGCTTGATGCGCGTCTGGCGTGGGCTGTACTGAGCGGTTTCGAGAGGCTATAGCACTATGACGACCTATCGCATCATTTGCTTTCTGGCGCTGTGCATCTGTCTGGTGTTCATCTTCTACTACCCCTGGACGGTCTTTTTTCTGCTGCCGCTGTGGATCGCCCTGGCGTTGGGACTCTGGAAGTTCGCTATGATACCGATCAGTGAGCCGAACCGCGCCGTCATCTTTCGCATGGAAGTGTTTCATCACGTCGCCAACTCAGGCTATGCGTTTCTGATCCCTTCCTTTGATCGGGTAGCCCAGGAAATTTCCACCGCCGAACATTTGATGGACTTCAAGGTGCCCCAATTCTATACCTCCGATGCAGGTCGGCCTACCTGCAACCTGGAGGTGGCCTGGAAGATCAAGAACGATGTCGAGGGACGTGTGACCGATAAAGTCCGCGATATGGTACTGATGACCGACGAACACCGACAGACGTTGGTGGAGCAAACGACGATCAGTATCGCCAGGCAGCTCGCCCTCAGCTATACTGAAGAGCAAATCAAGGATAACCGGGTGCGCGAGGGCTTCAGTACCACCGTCCGCCAGGCTGCTAACGAAGTGCTGCACAGCTATGGATTGACGATTGAGCGCATTTTCTGGCGCGGCTCGCTGCCCATCCCCGATGTGCAGAGCGCCCAGGTGCGCGGGATGGTGGAAGCGGCGGAGGTGAAGTCAATGGTGGCGGCGATCAAAATGATCCGCGAGGAACTGGGCACAGAGGTCAGCGCTGAAGACCTCTACACGATGTATGAATATATTACGATGCTCAAGAAAGGGGGCGTAAACCCCTTCAATCGCGGCAACACACACAACGCTAGCTAGCGTGAAGCAGCCCGGAGTGCATCACCGTCCACCATGCACTCCGGGCTGCTTCTACTTCCTCTCAACAGCACCCACAACCACAGCCGCATGGGCATTCGCCACATGGGCACTCGCATGGCTCAGCGCATTCCTTGAATGACATGACGTTCCTCCTGAGAACGCTGCTCATCCGGCACAATGCAGGCCAGATCGTCACACTCACTAAAACGCATCTCTTGATCGGGGCAGCAGGCGATCAGCGCGCTTTGATAATCCTCTACCTCGGTCTTAAACATCCGCAGTTCGGCCATCTCCTCATCGATGGCCCTCAAACGCTTCGCAAGCAGCGCCAGCAGTTCTTGCCGGACATCTGCGCAGCGGGCATCGGACACATCGACCAGCAGCGGCTTTGCTGCGGCGAGGGAGACGCCCAGCAAACGGATATGTCGCAGCAGGCGCAGGCGATTGACATCCGCCAAGCTGTAGCGCCGGTAGCCGTTGGCCTGCCGCTGTGGCCGGGGCAGCAAGCCAATGCTCTCATAGTGCCGGATGGCTTTGGCGTTCACGCCGGTGAGCCGCGCAAGCTCCCCAATCGTGAGGCCACTGCCAGGTTGGCGCGACGTGTTTGGCCGGTCACGTTGCACCAGACCAATGTTGCGTGTGTCTCTCATTCTGCTCGTGCCTCCCTCTGTGAGAAAGCATACACCTTCCCATCGCTGGAAGGTCAAGAGGGGCAACAGCCATCTTGCGCCAGAAATGCAAAGATCGTCTAGCTCGCCAGTTGTTTACGCATGGCGAAGATGCCCAGGCTGATCGCTGCTAATGCCGAGAGCGCCAGCACTAGGCCATCGCGCCCCAGTTGGTCTGCCAAACTATAGAAGATAGAAAGCTCAAGCGCATGCACGCCATAGGTCAGGGGCACATAGGCGGCAATAGCTTGCAACCAGTCCGGCTCAAAGGCGAGTACACCAATCCCCCCGGCCAGAAAGAAGAGATAGATGGCGCTCATGATTGCCACTGGAATGACTGGCTGGATGCGCTGGATCAAGGCGCCAATCGCCACGCCTAGTCCGGCGCTAAAGAGGGCTACCAACGCCATCACCAGCAGCGCGCTCAGCCAGTAGATGCCGACAGGCGCAATCCAGCCCAGCCCGTAGCCAAGCAGCAGCACAACCAGCCCCAGCGCAAAGGTGGTGACAAAGCCGGCCAGCACTTTGCCGGCGATAATCGCCCCGCTGGTCGTCGGCGCCATCAGCAGTTCCTTGACCGTGCGCGACTCCCATTCCCGCGCCGTTGCCAGCCCGCCATTGACCAGCCCACCGATGGTCAAGATCAGGATGATGGCCGGCAGCAGGCTATACTCGAAGGGTTCGATGTCGCGCTGGCGCAGGTCATGCTCGCGCATGGTCACTTTGATGGGGCTGGCCGTGCCCTGCGTCAGATAAAACTGGGTAATCGTATCGGGCACGGCGCGGCGAATGTCGTTAGTGAAGTCGAGGTTCAGGTTGTTGACCGTCACATCGATAGAGGCCGGCTGATGCGCCGCGACCTGTTGGCTAAAGCCAGCCGGGATAGTGATGATCGCCACCACCTCCACCTGCTTGAGCAGCACCTCCGCTTGTCCGGCATCCACCCGTTGAAGGCGAAAGACATCAGCATTGATGATGGACTGGGCCACCTGCGACCCAGAGCGCCCCTGATCTTGCACCACCAGCGCCACCGGGCTGCGTCCAACGGCGGCCTGGCCCAACACTTGAATCAGTACGAACGCCAGCGCCGGGACAAAACTGGCGGCGGCATTGGCCGGCTGGCGCAGCCAGACGCGCAAATCTTTGCTGATAACGGCCCACACAGTCCGCAAAAAGGGAAGAATCATACCTGCTCTCCTTTGATCTGGCCTAACGCGCGACTGTGCTGCGGCGCAGGACCAGCGTTGCCAGCGCCACCACGCCCAGCGCGTAGGCGCACAACACCAGCACATTCAGGCCCAGTCCGTAGGTGTTGAGCGTGAAATTATGGAAGGCATGCTGCTGCAAGACGATAGCGTAGTAGACTGGAAAAATCTGTGCCAGCACTTGTACTGCCGGCGTGTTAAAGGAGATTGGGCCAAAGGCGCCGCTCAGAAAGAAGAGCGGTATAGACAGACCCATCGAGATGGCCGTCACCGCCTGACGCTGCTTGAGCAGTGTGCCCAGCAGCGTGCCCAGCGCCACAAAGATCAGCAGCGTCAGCAGAGTAAAGCCAATAACCTCCCACCAGTGCGCCGGCCAGATGCCGATGAGACCAATCAGCACCGCCAGCACAACGACCAGCGAGGCCAGGCTGACCAGAAAGGAGGCCAGCATCTTGCCCAGCAGGATGGCCCAGCGGCTAGCCGGAGAGAGCAGCAGTTCTTTGACCGTCTCACGCTCCCACTCGCGTGCCGAGCCGGTGCCCGATTGCAGCAGCCCACCAACCATCAGCGCGATCACCAGGATAGAGACACTGAGATAGGGGATATAATCGGTATCCTGCGCGTAGAAATCCTGCTCTTTGGGAGTGATGGTGACGAGATTGGGGAAGGCTTTGGCGTAGAAGCTGGTGATCGAGAGCGGGACGGCGCGGCGAATATCGTTGGTGAAATCGGTATTGAGGTTGTTGATTTCGACATCCACCTGTACTGGCTGGTTTTGCTGCACGCGAGTGTCAAAATCGGGCGGAATGGTCACGACGGCGACAATGCGCCCGGTCTCAATGAGTTGCTGGGCTTCGGCTGCTGTTGTCTGCTGTAAATGGAAAGAATGCGCGTGGCTCATCGCGGTATAAAATTGTTGGGCATAGGGTCCGCTGTCCTGCATTACCACAGCGGTTGGCGCGTTGCTGCCAGCCAGCACAAAAAGGCTCATCAAAATCAGGAAATTCACCGGGATAAAGACCCCGATAATGGTAAAAGTGCGCTCGGTCAGGGCGCTCTGCACGTCTTTTTTGAGGCAGGCCCAGATGACGCGCAGTTGATAGCCAGATTCCTGGAACATGGTTTGCTCCTCGCCTCTTGTGCTTGCCGCTAATCGCGCAGAGCAGTGCCCGTCAGCCGCAAGAAGACTTCATCGAGATTGGGCTGGCGCACCTCGATATGGCGCAGGTCGCCCTCGCGGGAAAGTAGATTGATGATCTGTGGCACGCTGTTGGCCTCGCCCTCTGTCGTAATGGTCAGCACTGCGCCCTGCTGCGCCACCTCTTTCACGCCGGGAAGCGCGCGCAGTTCATCAAGCGCGGTGGTTGGCTGGGCGGTCTCGATCTCGACCACACTGCCACCATAGGTTTGCTTGAGGTGCGCTGGCGTATCAATGGCGATCAACTTGCCGTGATCGATGATTGCCAGGCGATCACACAGTTCCTGAGCTTCCTCCAGGTAGTTGGTGGTCAGCAGTACCGTCTTGCCCTGCTCGCGCAGCGCGAGAATATAATCCCAGATAGCCCGGCGCGATTGGACATCCACGCCCAGCGTTGGCTCGTCCAGGTAAAGTATCTGCGGATCATGCAGCAGGGCGCGGCCCAGCGCCAGCCGGCGCTTCATGCCGCCAGAGAATGTGCCCACACGCGAATCCTTGCGGTCCAACAGTTGCACCAGTTCGAGGATGCGTGTGATGCGCGCTTTCTTGTCGCGGCGCGGCATGCCGAAGAGGTCAGCGTGAAAATCCAGGTTGGCCCAGGCGCTGAGTTCCTCATAGAGCGCCGTCTCTTGCGCCACAGAGCCGAGCAACCTACGAATCTTACGCAGGTCATGGCGAATGTCGAGCGCCAGCACGCGCACCGTGCCGCTGGTGGGCACACTTAGCCCGCTGATCATATTGATCGTGGTGGTTTTGCCGGAGCCGTTCGGCCCCAACAGGCCAAAAATCTCGCCCTGCCGGACGGTCAGGGAAAGGTGATCAACAGCCTGGAAATTGCCAAACTTTTTGCATAGATCACTCAGTTCGATAGCGTACAGAGGCACTGCGCCGGCGTCAGCAGCGGCGGGTGCTGATCGTGTTTCTTCGCTCATCATCGTGTTTCTCCTGGTTCAGCATCGGCAGGCTCCCAACTGCCTTCTTGCACAAACGGAAATGCCTGGGGAAGTTGCTTGAGGCTGCCCCGGATATGCTCAGGCAGCAGCGCGATATGATCGGGAGCAATGGGTGAGACATTCTCAATGATTTGCTGCAGTCTGACTTTGAGCGCCTGCTGCTCGTCCTCAGAAAAACCTTGCGTGAGCAGCTTGACAAAAGCCATCACGGCCCCCGGCAAAAAGCGCATGGCATCGCGGCCTTCGGCAGTGAGCCAGACCGTCACCACCCGGCGGTCTGCGCTCTCATGCTGGCGCTCGACCAGGCCAGTTTGCTCCAGCCGTTTCAACATGCCGGTCATCGTAGGCGCATCGAAGCCAAGCAACTGCCCCAGCGTGCCGATGGTCAAGCCATCGCCCTCGTAGAGCGACGCCAGCACGCCCCACTGTGGCGGCGTGACGACATAGGCTTTGCCATGTTCCAGACAAGACATCCGCAAGACCTGCGCAAAAGCATAGGCTACGACGCGCTCGGTCTGATACAGCCAGAACCCCAAATTATCGTTGACGCGAAACTCCACGCGCTGCGCTCCCTTCTGGCATTTCTGTCACTTAGCACGCTAATAGTTAGCACACTAAGCAAATAATGGCACAGGAAGAGGAGTGGTGTCAAGGCTTTGGGGCGCACAGAAAATGGATACCACATCCTCTTCAAGGGGAGGTGGTATGAAAGCAGAGAAAGATCAGCCGTCACCAGCCCACTGCCGATAGCGGCTGATCCAGAACAGTGCCAGGTTATGCTAGCGTGTAATGGGAGACAGTAAAATCACTGGTGTAGTTCACACTGGTAACCAGCCAGATGGTATCATGCCCACCGGCAGACGAGACAACAGCATCAGAGGCAGTGCCGATAAATGACGGCGTTACCTGATGCCAGGCTTGATCGCCTGGCTTCCAGGCATAGAATGATGAAGCGCCGCTTAGATTGTCCTGGACCGCCCTCAGGCTGGAACCATCGCTGAGCGCCGGCCCGTCAAAGACGGCCTGGCTGGCTGGAAGCCCCTGGCTCGGCAAGGGCTGCCAGGTCTTGCCACCGTCTGTGCTGAATAACCTGGTGTAGGTATCGCCTACTCCTGCCGCAGTATAAAGCGTTGGCTGGGCCGCGCCACGAGTGGTGACAGCCAGGAAGAAACCGGTATCGAGTTGCTGATACGAGAACACACTGACCTGTGCCCAATGAGCGCTGGCATCATCGCTACGCCAGAGCGTCAAAGATGATTGAGCCTGGAAGCGGGCATTCATCAGGTAGCCTACCGCCTGCGCGCAAGCACCTGCTTGCACAAAAGCAAACACGGTCGAGCCTGCTGCGGGGGCCGCAATGGAACAGATATGCTGCCCTTGGGTCAGCAGCGCGTTATCAGCAAATTGCCAGTTCGCGTCGCCATCGACGCTAGCAATCAAACGTCTATTTTGATTTGTATCAAAGGCTACCGCGTAGAGGTGATTGCCTTGAGCGATGATCCCTCCGCTAAGGAAGGTTATGCCACTTGGGAAGTGCATGATGTTCCAATGTGCCCCACTATCTGTACTAGAGTAGAGGACAGCACAGCCACCGCCGCCTGCATACGCGCTGAGTTGACCAGTGGATGCCTGGCCGGTGGGACAGGAGGCCACAGTAACATCCAGAAAGACATGCTGAGCGTTGTTTGGATCAATTGTGAGGCCACCATACTGCACTGATGCCTTACCATTCGGCACGGACAGGCTGTGCCAGGTGGCGCCGCCAGTATCGCTGCGCCGGAACGTCGTGAGGTGCTGGTCTGCTTCATAGACGACCTTTGGATCGCTGGGTGCGATAATTGGCTGGACAGCAAGGTTGGTCAATTTGGGAACGCTCACCCAGCCGCTGTTACCAGGAGTGGGGGTAGAAGCCCTGATTCCTGAGACGCCGGTTGTTGTAGGCTTACCAACATGGCTTAGCAGCAGCGCGGTGGTAATCAAGGTAATCACCACAATGGCAGCGATGGCGCTGATCGCAGAGACCAGGCGCCGCTGGTGATGGTGGCGAGAAGAGCCTATGGGTGTTGGCGCGGGCGTAGAAGCGCCCGACCTATCATCTACGTGCATGCTATCCTCCTGAAATGGTGAGGAGATCAGTTGATAGTGACCCCGCGCGCGCTGCCTTTCCTCTTGCCAGAGGGTCAGCAAACGGGGCGGAAGGCCAGTGATGCGTTTGGGTCCAGCAAGGCTGTGAATACTCACATCCATCTGTTGATAGTCGGCTTGCACAGCAAAGCAGGCCGGGCAGGTGGCAACGTGCGCGGCAAGCGCGGCGCGCTCAGCGGGCGAGAGGTCTCCCGGCTGGGCCGCGAGTGCTTCAGCCCAGCGAGGACAGGGGTTGAGCAATGGGCGGGTCATTGGGCCGGCCCTCCTTTCGCTGCGGTATCTGGTTCATTTTCCAGGCGCTGGTATGCCTGGCGGAATTGCTGGCGTCCCCGGCTGATATAGGCGCTGACACTTTTTTCGTTGATGCCGAGCAGCCGGGCTATCTCGCGCTGGCTGAAACCGGCTTCCAGTTGCAGGAGCAGGCAAGAACGGTTCTTAGGCGAGACTTCGGCTAATGCCAGCTTGATGCGCTCGGCCTCGCCGGTCTGCTCTTCCGGGCCAGCGATACTGGGGTGATTCGACGCAGGGCGCCCTCCGTATTCTCCCCAGGGCAGCCAGCGAATCAGACGGGTCCGCCGCAGATGCGAGCGAGCTAGATTGGTGGCAATGCGATAGAGCCAGGAAGCAAAGCGAGAATCTTCCGCGAGGCCGGGTAACGCGCGCCAGGCTGCGAGAAACGTGTCCTGGGCCAGATCGCAGCCCAGGTCGTCATCTCCCACTAGGCGGGCCAGATACCGGCAGATCGGGGCGTTATAGCGCTGAAACAGCGCGGTGAAGGCTGCGTGGTCTCCGGTGCGCGCGCGCTCTATCAGAGCCGCAAGTGAGACGTCATCATCAAGCGGCGCGGGAAGCGCGCACTCATACGCGGATTGAGACATGCACAGGCGCCCTCCTTACTCCAGATTCTCTGCTGGCTATCCCTATAACGCATGAGGAGGGCAAAACCCTGTGATAGCATGGATGAGATATTGATGCAAGGAGGAGTGACAGCATGCGGCACTGGGAATATCTCAACGTAACCCTGGTGAAATCAGGAAAAGAGTGGGCAGTTTACAAAATAGATGGCCCTCTTCATCAGGAGTGGGGGGACATGAAGTTTGCCCTCAACAGCTTCTGCAATCTGATGGATGAGGCAAGCTGGGAACTTATCACAGCAACTCAGGCCAGAGGGGATACTATGACACTTTTTTTCAGGCGTCGCATCGAATAAAGCCGCATGCACAAGCGCCCGGTCGGGTAAGGGCAGCGACTTAATCACTGAGAAGGGGCCGTTTGTGGATTGCTCCCGCTCGCTCCCACCAGTGGTGGGATGCTTTCTTCTTGAGCCTGCGCTGCTTGCAGGGAGAGCAGCCTGCTGCCAGAGGTTTCCAGCGCCAGGCAGCACCATACTACGAGCAGCGCCAACGGGCGGATGCTGATGCCGATGATAAAGCTGCCGCTCATGGGCGGATCGACGCGGGTATCGAAAAGCAAGGGGATACTTGCCAGCAGCGCGGCCAAGAGCGCGACGATCCAGCGCCAGGGCACCCGGCCAGTGCTGCGGGTCGCGCTAAAGCCGGAGAGATGAACCGGCCAGATGAGTAATGAGGCGAGGGGAAGAAGCACAAGGAGATAGTAAAAAATCCAATCGATAGGCTCAACCAGCAAGAGCGTACAGACTGCCCAGGCCGTTCCGGCAAAGAGAGCGGCGCGCTCATCTCTGGAGACAGACTGCGAAGGCATCACTGGCAGGGAGGTTGATGATCCGACGACCCGACGAACCAACGGGCGCAGGAGCGCCGGCCAGCCCTGCCTGAGCAGCAGGACGCCAAAGAGCGCCAGACAGACTGCCTGTGCCAAAGATACCAGCAGGCCGCTGGTCGGTTCTGGCTTGCCCGGCTGCACCAACGCGGCACCGCTCACAATCAGCGCGTGGTAGAGTGAGAGATTGACGGGGCCGGCATTGGGTTCACCCTGATAGGTCTGGAGGGCCGCCAGAAAGAAGTGATACCAGCCGGTTCCGGTGATCGGGAGGGTGATGGCCGTCAA
>CAZFWN010000076.1:0-22889 GCA_964522745.1 uncultured Ktedonobacterales bacterium | reverse complement strand
CCTCTGGCACCAGTCGGTGGGGAATGGTGGCTAGCAGGGCATGTGGTGCGCCGGCAGGAAGCCAGCGCTGCAAGCAGAACGCGCTCCCGCTTGCAGCGCTGGCTTCCAGCCGGCGCGTCTGCACGCCGCCAGGGATGGCGGTACAGCATATTTGCTCTTATAAGGTAATCACCTGATCGGGCGGGTTGTCCGCTAGCGCCGCGTAGAGATCGGGGAAGCAACCAACTTGAACACCGGCCACCGTGTCTTTGGGCTGGCACTCGCCGGGCACGCCCTCGGCCAGGCCGCGCTCCAGCGCGCATTGGTCGCAGAGCATCAGCAGGATGTTCTGCTCCCGCGCCACTTTTCCCAGTCGCTCGCCCAGCGGATCGCCTTTGCGCAGTACATAGGTATTATCATCAAAGAACATCATGCCGACGACCTCGGCTCCGTGCCGGCGCTCCTCCAACTGCGGCAAAATCATCTTGCCCAGCTTATAGCTGGCGGTGTGCCCGGACGTGCTGAAGATGTAGGCTACTTTCATTCCGCTTGCTCCATTTCTCTCAGGTATGCTTTGTGATGGTGAATGGCCCATGCGCTGTTCAGTAAAGTATTGACCTTGGCAGGCGCCTTGCGCATTATGGCATATAATTGACGTAGACAGTTTGGCGCAGAATAGGTGGCAGTATGTACCAATTCTTACGGTTTGTTGCTGGAGTGGTCGTCTTGCTGGTGACGCGGCGGCGCATGCGCGGCCAGGAGCAGACTCCCCGGAGCGGCGGGCTGCTGATCGTCTCGAATCACCTGGGGTTAATCGATCCACTGGTGATTGGCACGAAGCTGCCCAGGCAGCTCTCTATCCTCGCCAAAGTGGAACTGTTCTCCTGGCCGGTGGTGGGCTGGCTGGCGCGCAAAGCGGATGTGATCCCGGTGCGGCGCGGCCAGTCGGACCGCGATGCCATTCGCCGCCTGCTGGAGCAGCTTGAGGCCGGGCACGCGGTCCTGGTTTTCCCTGAGGGCACCTATCCACAGGGGAAGCTGCCGCCAGCCATGATGAAAGCGCAGCCCGGCGCGGCCATGCTCGCGCTGCGCAGCGGCGCGACTATTTTGCCGGTTGGCATCAGCGGCACCGAGCATGTCTGGACCAGACGTGGCTTGCCCTGGAACCTCTTCTGGCGCTGGAGGGTACAGGTCAACGTGGGCGCGCCCTATCGCCCCAGCATCCCGCCAGGCGCCAGCCAGAAACAAGCGCTGGCGCTGGTGACAGAAGAGATGATGCAGCTCATCGCCGCATTGCTGCCTGAATCCTATCGCGGCCATTACGCGGAGCGCCGGGCAGCCAGTGATGAGCAGGCGGCCCTGACAGCCTCATCGTTGGTGCCAGAACCAGGAACAGGCCAGATTGATCCCGCCCCCGCCGAAAGCGGCACTGCCGAGTAACACAGCGCGCCGGGCGGATTCTTGCCGCCCGGCGCGCTGTGTTATGGCCCGCTGTGACTACCGACTTCCTGCCGTCTCGTTGAGCAGCTTTTCTGGCGTTGGACTCATGAAGCCAACGCCCGTAATCACGTCAATATCCCCGGTGACCGTCACCTGGCAGGCCAGGCGCGTGCCCCGGTGCTTCTGGCGGATGGGGCCAAAGGGGGGGATATTCTCGTTCAGCTTTTCCTGCCAGGTGGGCGGATTGATCGCGTTGGCGGGAGAGACGATGACTTCATCGGTGCCACACAGCCCATTGCCGTGACAGTTGATGAATTTCGCCATGCCCACCATTTTTCCATACAGCGGAATATCGTTGTCCAGCGCGGCATAGCGCAGGCTCGCGCCCACTTCCACCTGGACCTTCTTGCCTTCACGCACAAAGTTGATCGTTGGCACTGTTCGCTCCTTAGACAATCTCAGAATAGCGCAGAGGGAGGAGAGATAGTTCTTCTTTTAGCGTAGGGCGCCAGCCCTGCTTCTATCATAGCGCCGCGCAGCAGCGCGCGCCAGGAGTGCTGGCAAAAATATAGCACACCGCGTCCCAAGGGTCAATGTTCGGACGATTCCCATTTTTGCCAGAAATGCACGTCGATGGCAGGCCGTTGTGTGGTTTGCCTGAATGAATCGAAAGTGTAAGACTCAGCCGCCAATGGTGTATCCTAAAGAGCGGCAAGATCAGCCGATGCCGACTTATGGCCCGCCGAAAAGCCCCGGAAAAATGGTACTCAAGATAATCAAAAGCGTCAGAACAGTCATCACTATTGTTGTTACCCAGGCAACACCATTGAAGATGCGCCCATTCACATAGCGTCCCATCAAACGACGATCATTACACAGGAGAATCATCAACACCAGGATCAGCGGAAGGAGCATACCGCCAACTACATTGGGGAGATTGAGGACAAATACCAGCCGATCTGCTGGGACAAACAAGGTGATCCCTGCTCCAAGAACGATAATAAATGTATAGAGCGTGAGAAACTGCGGCGCCTCCTTGAACCTGCGCCCAACCCCGCGCTCCCAGCCAAATGCCTCTGCAATCGAGTATGCCGTGGAAAGTGGCAAGACACTGGCAGCCATGAGTGAGGCGTTCAGGAGTCCAACTGCAAACAAAATCTCCGCAATTCTCCCGTTTCCCCCGACCAGGGGCACCAGGGCCAGGGCCGCATCTTTGGCCTGATTAATGGGAATATGATGCACAAATAAGGTTGCACCTGTACAGATAACGATAAAGAAGGCCACAAAATCGGTGAGAAATGCGCCCACATAGGTATCCAGTTGTTCATAGCGCAGATGAGCGACGGCGATCTTTTTATCGGCAATGGCTGATTGCTGATAGAACTGCATCCAGGGAGCAATCGTAGTACCAATGACCGCAACCAGGGTCAGCAGATAGCCCTGATTTAGCCGTACTGGAGGCACGACGGTTTGATGAAAGACCTCGCCCCAGTTTGGGTGAACAAGAAACCCGCTCACGACATAGGTAAAATAGATGAGGCAGAGCGCCAACAAGATGCGCTCGACATACTTATAGTTCCCACGAATTACCAGTACCCAGACAATGACTGCCGCTACCGGAACAGCAATCAATGGGCTGATGCCAAAAATATCCATTGCACCGGCCACCCCGGCAAATTCGGCTACAGTTGTCGCGGCATTAGCGATGAGCAACAGCAGCATGCTCCAGAACGTGATGCGCACGCCAAAGCGTTCACGAATGAGATCACCCAGACCCTTGCCTGTAACCACCCCCATCCGTGCCACCATTTCCTGTATGACGGCCAGACTAATCGTTACCAGGACCACCGCCCACAGCAGTCCATAGCCATATTGTGCCCCAGCTAGTGAATAGCCCGTGATGCCGGTAGCGTCGTTATCAACGTTGGCTGTAATCAGTCCAGGGCCAATGACCGAAAGCATCAGCAGCAGTTGACGCATCCAGACATGGCGCACCTTTCGCTGCCGGGTCATAACAGGCTTATTCATAATGTAACCTCTTCCCCGCATTGAGCTTTTAGTGCAAGAGAATCCGAGAGTCTCAAGCAGTCAGAAGGCCGTGAGGGGTATTGGAGTCAAACGTAGATAGTAAGAATAGTATGGCTCATAGTGCAGTATGATAAGGACAGGGAACCGGCAGGGGCGCTGCCGGTTCTCTCTTCCGCAAGAAGTATACTATTTGAGGGATTGATTTGCCAGGATTGGCCTACTGCGTGATATGCAGGACGGCCTTCCCTGGAAAGCGGCGATCCATAAGCTGGCGGGCTACATCGGCGATAGTTGTCCAGGGCGCTTCGATCTCAATGCGTGGGTGCAGCCGCCCATCGGCTACTAGATGTACCAGGCGAGCGAGGCCCGGCCCTGCTGGTTGGTATTTGACCTCGTGGAAGATGAAAAATCCATAGAGGCTTGTGCCTCCTGTGCGGAAGAAGGTTCCCGGAGTGACACTCTCAATCCCCTAAAGGGGATAAGCTTCTTGGCATCGTTGGAACGGTAGCCTGCCTCCGAAGAGGCCCGCTCACCTGAGCGGCGGTTGAGGTTCCAACTGACCAAGACAACGCCAGCTATACGCTGGTGGCCCGTGTCCGGGCGGCTACAACGTTCCGGCTGTGTTGCACCACTGGCGGTTGTTCATCCCGCCAGTGGACCCTGGTGGGGCCGGGCCGTTGATACGTGACCTGAGCGGGAAAGTCGATTTGGTTGCCAAAGGCTAAGGGGTGCATATTGACGCTGCCGACCACATCCCGATGTCCGCAAAAAGAGCAGTGGGGATTCCGACAGCGCCAGACGCGCCCTTTCACTTTCTGTTTCCACCCGCATACCGGACACCGGCTTGACGTACCCCGCTCAGGGCCGGTGAAGCTCTCGATGCGAGCCAACTGTGCTTTGTAAGTGAGATACGCAATGTCCTGCCCGTATTCCCATTGGGCCATCCGCTGATTGTGATGCCGTCCGCTCTCCTTCTTGCGGACGCCGTTGGGGGTGCCGATGAAGAGGGAACCCACACCCTGCTGCTGGCAAAAGGCCATCACCGCTCGCGTCCCCTTGTGGCGCAAGTCCCGTATCTGGCGGCGTTTACGGGCGGTGACTTTGCGGCGGGCGGCTTGCAGTCTGCGATAGCGCTGCGAGCCTTTCTGGCACCGCTTGCGCTTCTTGGCGATCTGCCCAAGGACCATATTATGCCGTCGTTTCAGCGAGCGGATGCCACGTCCAGAAATCACCAGCGCCGCGCCTGTGTTGGTGGTCACGGCGGCTTGATGAATCTCACCCAAGTCTACCGTTGCGTGGGCTGAGCCAGGAGCAGTCTCGGTCCGATAGGCGGCAACAGAGACGTGCAATTCGTAGCCATCACGCCAGACCAGTTTGCATGCGCCCATTTGCTCGGGCAGGTCCAGCTTGAAGACAAGCGATTGTCGCCCGCGCCCCATCGGCAAGACGATGCGCCCGCGCTCCCGGCTGACCGCCTGAGCGGGCCAATAGAGCGGATAATACCGCTTGTCTCTGTAGGGATAGCGGATTTTGGGGTTCGTCTTGCGCAGTTCCCGTGTCGTGTCGATAGTGGCAAGGAAGGCATGGCAAATCATCTGTACGCTCTGGCTGTGTAAGGCAAACTGGCCTTTGGTGGCCTGCTGCAATTCATCCCGATTAGGCCAGCGCGTATGCAGCTTTCGGGCTGTAAGATGTGTATCCCGGCAGAGGGTCCAGACTTGTGCTGCTTCCATCTGGGCCGCATGCAAGCGGGCCTGATAGCGCGGGCGCAAGCCGGTGAGGCGATAGATGTGTACCGTCTCCAATTGCCATCCCTCCTCTCTGTATGCTAGAATCAGTATAGCACAACAGGAGGGTGGTATGCAAGAGGGTAAAACACGCTGGACACACTATTCTATCGCCTATCATTTGGTGTGGATTCCAAAGTATCGGCGTAAGGTGCTGACCGGAGAAGTACAGAAAGCCACCAAAGAACTGATTGCTGAATGCTGCGAGCGCCATGATTTGACACTGCTGGCCTTGGAAACAGACCAGGACCATATCCATGTCTTTGTGTCGGCCCCGCCGCGCGTTTCGCCCGCTGAGATTGCCAACCTACTCAAAGGGTACAGTTCCCGCTACCTTAGAGAACGGTTCCCACACCTCAAGCGGGTCTGCGGCAAGGACCACTTGTGGACCCAAGCCTACTATGTGGGCACCGCAGGCACCGTCTCAGCAGAAATCATCCGACGCTATATCATGGAGTCCCAAGGGAAGTAGCTAGCGCGGCGTTTGGGCGCTCTCATCCCTATCCCTTAAAAGGGATGGGAATTCTCGCGCCCTTTCTTTAATACATGCGGCGGGCACGGCGGCGGCGGTTGTCGGGAAGCAGCACATCGATGGCGTCATCGATGGTGATGATGCCTTGCAGGCAGCCCTGCTCATCCAGCACGGGCAGCGCCAGCAGGTTGTATTTTGCCATCTTCTCCGCCACATCCTGCGGGTCGGCGTCGGGCGGCACGCTGATGATGTTGGTTTCCATCAGATCGCGCAGCGGCTCTGCGGGATCGGCGGCCAGCAGGCCCCAGATGGAGACCACTCCTAGCAATGGCTGCTCCTCGTCTTCGAGGGTATCGTCGGCCACGCAATAGAGGTAGGCCGAGCGGCGCTCTTCCTCGATAGCCGCCTCGCGCAGCCGCGCCAGCGCCTCGCTGGCCGTGCGGTCCTGCCCGATGAGTAGATAGTCGGTGGTCATCATGCCGCCGGCAGAATCTTCGGGGTAGGCCAGGAGTTCCTGCACATCCTCCGATTCCTCCTGCTCCATCAGGCCGAGCAATTCCTGCGCGCTGTCTTCAGGCAGCTCTGAGAGCAGATCAGCCGCCTCGTCCGGCCCCATCTCTTCCAGAATATCGGCGGCGCGCTCAGGGTCCATACGTTCCAGCAGGCGGCGCTGATGATCGGCCTCGATCTCTTCCAGCGTGGCGGCAGCCGTCTCGTTATCCAGCGCGGCCAGCACCCGGCTGCCCTCTTCCGGGCTGAGGGTATGCACAATGTCGGCAATATCCGCCGGGTGCAACTGCGCCAGCGGTAGTTCCTCACTTGGGTGTACTGGCGCTGCCTCGGTTGGCACTTCAGGCGAGCGTGGGGGCAGCAGTTCAGTTTGCTCCCAGGGCAGCAGCGAGGCCGTCGGGAAGCGCCGGGCGACGGCTTCATAGACGCCCCTGGGCGCCAGCCAGCGCAGCAGGCCCAGATGGGTTGAATCCAGCCCCAGCAGGCGCCACTCGTCATCCAGCCGGATGTCGTTCACACGCACCACGCGCTTGTGTGCCAGGTCCACCACCTGCTTGTTGAGTACCTGCCCGGCCAGCCGTACCTCATCTGGCTGCGGCGTGTCCGGGGCGAGGTCGCCGCGCGGGACGCGCAGCAAGATGGCATCTTCCTCAATTCGCCCCACAAAGCCAGGCGGGACGCGCAGCAGATCACCGTCGGGCGTCTCAACGATCAGTGCCAGCGCCAGCGGCGGCACCCGCGCCGCCGGCTTTGCCGGCACGTTGGCACGCGAGAGTGCTACGACCCGCGCCGGCGGCGCCACGACATCCACCAGCTTGCCGGCGCGTTCGTGCCAGCTATCCTCGACTGGCCTGTGTAGAATCTCACTGAAATATGGCATAGGTTATTCGTGTGTTGCCAGGGCTTGCTCATCCTCCCAGGTTTGGGCAGGCTCGGCATGTCCAGTGTGGCCCGACTGTACCGGATACCCGGTGGTGTCCGCCGCCTTAGCTGCTGCCGGCGTGGGCAACTCCACTTCGCCCTTTGCGCGCTTCAGGCAGGCTGCCACAAACGCCTGAAAGAGCGGATGCGGGCGGGTGGGCCGGCTTTTGAACTCAGGATGAAACTGCGTCGCCACAAACCAGGGGTGATCGGCCAGTTCGACAATTTCGACCAGGCTGTTGTCCGCCGAGCGCCCGCTGACCACCAGCCCGGCATCCTCCAGCCGGCGGCGGTAGGTGTTATTGAACTCGTAGCGGTGGCGATGGCGCTCAAAGATAATCGGCTCGCCATAGGCTTGCTGCGCCTTGCTGCCGTTGGTCAGGCAGCAGACCCAATTGCCCAGGCGCATCGTGCCACCCTTGTCGGAGACCTGCCGCTGGTTGGGCATCAGGTCGATCACCGGATTCTGGGTATTGGGGTTAAACTCGGTGCTGTTCACGTCGCTCACGCCCAATACCTCGCGGGCAAAGCCGATAGTTGCCACCTGCAAGCCCAGGCACAGGCCAAGATAGGGCACATTCTTATGCCGGGCATGGTTGGCCGCCGTAATCTTGCCCTCGATGCCCCGGCTGCCAAAGCCGCCGGGCACGATAATGCCATCCACATCTTTGAGCAGCGCGGCATAGTTTGCGCCGCGCATTTCCAGTTCTTCGGAGTTGACCCACTTGATGCGCACATCGACGTTCTGCGCCCAGCCGGCATGACGCAGCGATTCGGCCACCGAAAGGTAGGCATCCTGGAGTTCCACGTACTTGCCGACCAGCGCGATGTCCACCACCTGCTTCTCACGCTTGATGCGCTCCACCAGTTCGCGCCAGCCGTCTAAGTCTGGCTCGTGGCATTTGGAGCGCAGCCGCAGCGTATCAACCAGATAGTCGCCCATGCCGCGCTCCTCCAGCATCAGCGGCACTTCATAGATCGTCTCGGCGGTGGTCATCGGAATGACGGCGCGCTCATCGATATTGCAGAAGAGGGCAATCTTCTCACAAATCTCGTCGCTGACCGGCACATCCGAGCGGCAGAGAATCACATCGGGCTGAATGCCGACGCGCAGCAGTTCTTTGACGCTGTGCTGCGTTGGCTTGGTCTTGAGTTCCTTGGTTGCCCCCAGATAGGGCAGCAGGGTGACATGGATATACAGCACCTCATCGCGGCCCACGTCCTTGCGCATCTGGCGAATGGCCTCAAGAAATGGCTCGCCCTCGATGTCGCCTACCGTGCCGCCGACCTCAACGATGACCACATCGGCGCCGCTCTGGTGGGCGACATTGTGAATGCGCTCCTTGATCTCATTGGTGATATGCGGGATCACCTGAATGGTGCCGCCCAGATATTCACCGCGCCGCTCCTTGCCAATCACCGCCGCGTAGACCTGGCCGGTGGTCACATTGCTGGCCTGGCTGGCCGGCTCATCGGTGAAGCGCTCATAGTGGCCCAGGTCCAGGTCAGTCTCCGCGCCATCCTCGGTGACAAAGACTTCGCCATGCTGATAGGGCGACATGGTGCCAGGGTCTACATTGATATAGGGATCGAGCTTCATAATAGCGACTCGCAAGCCCCGGCTCTTCAGCAGGCGCCCAATGGACGCCACACTGATGCCTTTGCCAACCGACGAGGCCACCCCACCCGTTACAAAGAGAAATTTTGGCATGGGTCTTCCCTCCTGAATGCCTCCATTTGCACGCCACACGCGCATCGTTTCCACCCCCAGACAATAAGATAGTAGGATAAAGACAGTGAGCAATGCTCTATTGCTACCTACGTATAACGAGAGCGAACGCGCAAAAAATGAACCAAAAATACTATGATAACCGCATCAACGTTCCGTCCGCGCTCCCCATGAAGAAGGGGCCAGGAACCCTGGCCGGTCCTAGCCCCGATAGTTGAGTGTGATAACCTGCGGTTCCGAGGGGAGATTTCCCCGCGTCACCGCCAGCTTCGGCTGCGGTTCCACCACCTCAGCTCCCATTTCCCGACAGAATTTCTCTACCGGGTCTAACCCTTCGATCTTCCCCTCGGTGGCGGGCGTCGCGTAGTGCATAGGAATGATCACCCTTGGTTCGACCTGGCTGACCACCTCAGCCGCCTGCGCGGCATTGATCGTGTTCTTGCCACCCACCGGAATGAGCAGCACATCGACATCGCTGATCTCTTCCTGCTGCTCATTGGTCAGCACATGGCCGAGATCACCGAGATGACAGACCAGCAGATCATCGATATGGAACAGATAGATGGTGTTGCGGCCCAGCTTCTTGCCGCGCTCGCCGTCATGATAGGAGGCGACGGCGGTAATCAATACATCGCTGATCTCATACTCGCCCGGCCCGCGCAGCACGCGGGGATTGCCGCCCACCGCCGCCGCGTTGTTATGGCCGGGGTGATCGTGGCTGACGGTCACAATCTGGGCGTTGACACGGCCCAGCGAATAGCCAAGTTGGGGGCCAAAGGGATCGGTGATAACGGTTACGTCTTTGCCACGCAGCCGAAAACACGCATGGCCCAGCCAGGTTACTTCCATTGCAATCTTACTTTCTCCTCATAGCTTTGGGCGGAGACAATTATGCAATCGTCCCCGCCCTCACAAGATGATATTGTAACACAGAACTACCAGTGAAACAAGCACAAGGGCGCCGTTTTTTGCTATTGCCACGACATTCTTGTATTCTTTCTAGTATCTAGCTTTTCGGCAACAGCATCCACCGGGAAAGGATCACTATGCACGCCAGCGAAAAAAGCACCCCCAACGCCGGGCAGGAGACCGCCGGGCACGTGGCAGCAGAGAAAGCGCGCATCGAACGCCGGGGTCGCATCCGCGAACTGGTCTTTGGCTCGCTGGATGGGCTGTTGGTGCCGCTTGGGGTCATCAGTGGTGTGGCCGGGGGCACTGGCAATCCGAAGGCGGTGATCGTGGCTGGCATTGCCGAAGCCTTTGCCGGCGCGCTCTCGATGGGCGCGGGCGAGTTTATCTCCGCCCGCTCCGAGGCGCAGGTGCATCAAACCGAGGTGCGCAAAGAGTTGCAGGAGCTTGAGCAGCACCCGGAGAGCGAGCTGGAGGAGATGGTCCAGATACTTCAGCAAGAGGGCGTCGCCTCCGACGATTCGCGGCGCATCGCTCGCGCGCTGGCGCGCTATCCCCAGGCGTATAACAAGACGATGGTGGAAAAAGAGCTTGGTTTGCAGGTGGAAACCTCCACCGTCAAAATCCCCGAAGCGCTGACGATGGGCGCGTCCTATATCGTCGGCTCGATCTTCCCGCTCATCGCCTATTTCTTCTTGCCGATCCCGCTGGCGCTGCCCGTTTCCTTCGTCCTGACCCTGCTGGCACTGATCATTGTGGGCTACGTCAAAGGCAAGCTCGCCGACCTCAATCTGGCGCGCAGCATCCTCGAAGTCGTCATCGTTGGCGCTGTTTCTGCCGCCGGCGGCTACTTCCTGGGCAACGTCGTTCCCCACCTGTTGGGGTATTAGCTTGCAGCGCCGGCTACAGGTGGTTCTCTCACGCTGGTATTCCCAACTCACTTGCCGCCCTGCGTGCTTTGCCGTACAATATGTATTGCTGAGCAGCAATCAGGGCGCTTTGGGCGCGGAGGGCCATCGATGAGCAGGCATCAATCACAAGGAAGCACCGAGTACGCAGAGCGGCCATGCCGGCCAGGCCGCGCTTCAGCGCCGCGTCATGTACGACTCCAGCGCGCAATCTGGGGGCGCTCGCTGGCGATGCTCTGGATCGCCGCCATCCTGGCGCTGGTGGGCGTGGTGGGGCTGAGCGGACACGCGCAGGCCAGGGCGGGCCGCGCCACTGCTGCCATTACCATTCTCTCGGAGACGCAGAGCGACAGCTACCCCTCGCAGATGATCTTTCATCTGACGGCCAGCGACAGCAACGCCAGCATCACCGGCGCGCAGTTGGAGATCAGCGTTCCAGCGGAACAGGTCGATCACCAGATCGACGTGCCGGTCTCGCAGTCAGGCGCGCAGGTTTCGCTGAGCTATACCTATGACGCCTCAAACGACTATCTGCCGCCGTTCACCCCGATCACGTATCACTGGAAGCTGAGCGACAGCGCGCAGGCGAGCTTCACCGCCCCTAACCAGCAGTTTGACTTTGTGGATACGCGCTTCACCTGGCAGCATCTCACTCAAAATGACATCACCGTCTACTGGTATAATCAGGATACCAGCTTTGGGCAGACGGTGCTGAACACCGCCGTCAGCGAAGCGAGCAGCATTGAGCAAGACCTGAACGGCACGCTGACCCACCCGCTGCGCGTGTTTGTTTACGCCTCCAGCGACGATTTGCATGGCGGTCTGCCGCCCAATAGCCCCAACTGGGCAGGTGGTGTGGCGCTGATCGAATTATATCAATGCTTGATTGTTGTTGGCGGCAACGAAGAGCCGCTGCAACGCGATTTGCCCCATGAATTGACCCATCTGATCTTCCATGAGATCGCCGGGCTGGACTGCGGTGGCTGCCCGCTCTGGTTTGATGAGGGCATGGCCGTCTATCACCAACTGTATCACGAGCCAGATATGCAGTTCCGTTTCGATGAGGCGGTGCATGCGAACGCGCTGCTGCCCTTCAATTCTATCGCTGATCGGTTCTCACAGGATAGCGACAAGGCAGAACTGGCCTACGCGCAAAGCTGGAACTTCATCGAATATCTCTATAAACAATTCGGCCAGCCGAAGGTTGCCAGGCTGGTCGATGAACTGGCTACCAAAAATTTTTACAGCGCCTTCTCACAGGACTTTGGCATGGATGTCCCCCATCTGGAGAGCCAATGGCATGTGAGCCTGGGCCTGCCACCGATCAACAGCAACACTCCGGCCACCCCTACTACCGACCAGACCACGACGACAAATACCGGCAGCGGCAACCAGGGCCAGACCATCGGTCTGCTGGGGCTGGGGCTGGTGGCGCTTCTGCTGCTGGGCCTGGTCGGCGGCTTTGTCTGGTGGCGCCGCAGCCAGGCGCCGGCCCCAGCGCCCGGCTTTGGTCCGCAGCCGCCCTTTGGGGCTGTGCCCCCACAGGGGTTCCAGCCGGACATGCAGAATGGCTGGCCGCAGGGCACGGCGATGTATCCGCCCGCGCCAGGGCAGAGTAGCTCTCGACCTGTGCCGCCGCTGTCTCCCTATGAGCAGCTTGCCGGGCAGCGCCGCCAGGTTTTGCAAGCGATGAACAATCTGCTCGTGCAGGAAAAGCAGTTGATCTCTCAGTACGCCTATCTGGAGAGCCAGATCGGCTATGTGGCTGAATACGAGCGCGCGGTGCAGGCAAAACGGCCCGATGACCTGGCCCATCCACCCTCCCAGCCGCTCCAACACTTAAAGGGTCAGTTGCTTATCCTCCGCCAGCAGCGCGAACAGGTGGACCAGCAAAAACAGCAGATGCTTCAGGCGGAGCGGCAGCTTTCGGCGCAGATCGAGGCGCTGCTGCATCAGCAGGCGTCACAGCCACCAGCAGACGGCTGGGCATCGCCTGCGCCCTGGCCGCAGCCACCAGGCCAGATGACGGAGCAGCTGGTCAACAGGCGCCCGGCGCCGCAGGAGTGAGCGAGCGGAAGGTGTACCTTTTTGTCGCTTCGCTCGTTGAATACATGGGATACCTGGGAAGAAAGTGAGCGAAGCGTCGATCATGCGCGGTTTGAGATACCGTCTGTTCCAGACTCATAGAAGCCGGTGGGTAGTGCCAGGGTTGGCAGCGTTGGGGGTGCTGCTGATGCTCTCTCTTATCATTGTGCGGAGCAGCGCGGCACATCCCGCGCAGCGGAACGCGGCTGTGACCCTCACCTTTACCGTCACTATCACTGGCGGTACGGCGCCCACTGATGCTGTTTTCTGGCTCTGCCCTGATGCCCAGGCGAATGGCACCGGCTGCGACCAGATGAACGGGCAGGGCAATGGCCCTTATACCTACCAACTCGCCACGAGCAACGATACCACCTATCACCATCTTATCATTGAGTGGACCGATGGCCGCCAGCCAAACTCCAGCGGCCCGCTGCCACAGCCCCCCGTTCATACCGCCTGCTCCTATCCAAATGTCGTCGTTGGCACGCTGGGGACAGACTCGTTCAGTTGCAGTGTGGATTTTACGGCGAGTACGGTGACGCCAACGCCGCTCATCAGCCCCACTGCGCAGGTTACGCCCACCGATACGCCCAGCAGCACAACCCCAGGCAGCAGCGATACCAACAGCACGCTGGTCACCGGCCTGCAAGTTGTGATCGGCGTTGGGCTGGTGTTGCTGGTCATTCTCCTCATTATCCTGGCCTTTCAGCGGCTGGGGGGACGCAGGAGGTAGGGCGGGCAAAAGGACGCTATCCTATTGCCCGGTTGTGCTATTCTAAGAATAGTAGAGTAATGATCCGCGATAGAGCGCAGCCATACTTACCAGAAGGAAACGCATGGCAACAGGAGAGGAAAAGCCGGCTTCTCGCTGGGGCCAGCCGGCACCAGAGCCAGCCTCCGAGCCGACCCAACCCGCGCCCCGCTCACGCTGGGGAGACCCTGAAGCAGCGCCGGCGCAGCCCGCGCCATCCGTGAATGGCGCAGCGAATGCTGCACCAGAGCCGCCAGGCGCTTCTGATGGTAAGGCTGCTGAGCCAACGTCCTCACTCTTTGCTGCCGTGCCACCTGTGCCGTCCATCTCGTTCCCGCTGCCACTGTCGCAAACCGAGGGAAGCGCCGGCCAGGAGCGCCAGGAGCGCAGCCACAGTTGGCTGGAGCGCCTGGAAGATGGTCCGGCAAAGGCGCCCCCGACCAGGCGAGAAAAGCTCCCGCGCCCGAAGCCCAGCCGGCGCCGCCAGCCGCGCACCGGCAAGCGCGGGCTGCTAAGCATCCTGCTGGGCGTGCTGGCCGTGCTGCTGGTAGCAGCCATCGTCGTGGTGAGCATCCCAGGGCTGCGCCAGCGCGCCCTATCGCTGCTTCCAGGTATATCCGGTTCTTCAGCGCCGCTTGCCGGGCAGGGTAGAGTGATTGCGCGCAGCAACGTAGCCCATGCGGTGCTGGACATTAACGAGCAGCCCTATCAACTCACGAGCGAAGGTCATGGCTTCTGGAGCGTGAGTGTGTCGCTGAACCCAGGCAGCTATCCTCTGACCATCTCTGCGCCCAACTATAGCTCGGCCAGCGAGCGTATCCAGATCGAAGCTGGACAGACGCAAACAATTACTGCCTTTCTGGCGCTGAGTCCGGGTCTGCTTGATACGCTGCTTGGCTCGTCTAATCGGATCGCCGGCCAGCCGCTAGCGCGAGGCGTGCCGAATGGCGCGCAATACCTGGCTGACCAGACCGCCGGCCAGTCTTTGAACGTGACCATCGCCTATCGCGTCACGTCACTGGTAGACAAGCCTGGGCTGTCTGTGTTGGAAGATGGGCAGGTCTCCAACGCTCCAACGATGTTGCTGAGCGGCATGGTCACGCCAGATATTCTGTTCACAGCGGCTGATGGCACCGTCGTCGGTGAATATCGCCCGGCAGCGCTGTCATCTGATCACTTCCTCATCGGGCTAAGCGTCCTTACTGATGCTTCCGGCCAGTCCTCCTTTGCCCTGGGGAATCCTGCCGTGCTGCGCGTCACCACCGGCAGCGGTGCGCCGCTGAATGTGCCAGGAGGCGTCACTCCCGACCTGGCGCTGTTCTTTGCGCTGGCAGAGGCCGCGCAGGTGCAGGGGATGCAATCGGGCAGTTTCACCTGTATTGGCCTGGTGGATGCGCTGAATGGCGCTGCCCAGCCGAATCCAGAAGATGGCTTTCTGCTGGGCTTCAATGGCAGCGGCGCGCACTATTTCTATCGTTGGGGGCAGCTTTGGACAACCAACAGCGCCGGGCAGAGCCTGAATCCCGATCTCCCCCAGGCGAATCTGGACACCCGCACGCTGGCTCAGCCGCTCCTCGATGCTCAGCAAGCTGGCAAGGCTACTGGCTGCAAATGAGCGTATTTGCGCTCCAGCCCCACCTCTGCTGGCAGGGATGCTCGCCCCTCAGTGTACGGACGTTTGGTGACCACCGGGCGCCAGTGGCAGCCAGATGGTAAAAACGGTTCCCTCGCCGGGCGTGCTTTTGACGTCGATCTGCCCATGATGGGCCTGGAGGATTTCGCGGGCAAGCGCCAGACCCAGCCCCGCGCCAGAGCTACCCTGATCACCCGCGCGCTCGGACGCATTGCCAGCGCCCGCCAGTTCCGGGGCGCGCGAACGGGCCTTATCGACGCGATAGAAGCGCTCGAAGATATGCGGCAGATCATCTGGCGCGATGCCAATGCCGGTATCGGCCACCGAGACGCGCGCTCGGTGGTCCTCGACGCCGCACGAGAGGGTGATGCTGCCATCGGGCCGGTTATAGCGCGTAGCGTTATCCAGCAGGATCAACCAGAGCCGGCGCAGTTGGTCAGCATTACCCAGCACGTTGACTCCTGGCTTCAGACTGACCTCCAGGTGCAGCCCTTGCGCTTCCGCCCGGCGGCGCACCTGCGCGGCCAGGTCTTCCAACTGCTTATCCAGCGGCACCAGTTCGCGTGCCTGCGCCATCGCTCCCGCATCCATACGCGCCAGCAGCAGCAGATCGCTCAGCAGGCGGGTCATGCGATCAATCTCGCCCAGCGCGTCATCCACCAGTTCCAGGTGATCGTCCAACTGCGTCAGGTCTTCTTGATCCCGCCGTTCCAGCGCGTGCTTTTTTGCATGGGAGGGCGCGACGGGCGCAGCCGCCGTTTTGGCCTCCAGCAGCCCGGCGCGGGTCGAGCGGAGTTCTCGCCCCAGCACATCCACATCGGCGCGGATCAGCATCAGCGGGCTGCGCAGTTCATGCGAGGCATCGGCGACAAAGTCGCGTTGGCGGCGAAACGCGGCGTGCACCGGCACCAGGGCGCGGCTTGCCAGGAAGAAGCCGCCGCCCAGCGCCAGCACCAACCCACCCGCCCCGGTGAGTCCCAGCACCAGCAGCAAATCCCGCAGTTCATGGTTGTATGGATGAAGCGACATGCCCAATTGCATGACGCCAAGCAGGGTTCCATCGGGCTGCCGCACCTGTTCTGTGCGCAAGCGAACCGACACCTCCTGACCAGCCAGACTCACCTGCACGGTGCGGACATCCGGCTGGCCGCTCGCCATTACCGCCTGTATTGCCGCCTGGTCGGGAAGCCCCTGCGACTGCACATTGAGCGAGTTCACCAGCACCTGACCATCCGGGCTGATCATTAAGAGAAAGACGCCGGGCGTATTGGGGTTGTAATCGTGATCATTGAACTGACCACCAGCGGAGAGATCATGGCTCAGATGATTCCGCTCATCGCTGGCACGCGAGGCAAGCTGCCCATCAATCTCCCCGGACAGTACCCGCGCCGTCATGAAATAGGCGACCAGCGCAAAGATGACCATCATCACGCCGGCGACGCTGATCGTCCAGAGGACCACCCGGAGGCGTGTGGCGCCGAATAAGGCCGCGCTCTGCATGTCGTTTTTCATGCTCTTATGGAATACCCCACGCCGCGAATAGTCTGGATCAGCTTTGGCTCAAAGTCCTGATCGACCTTATCGCGTAAGTAATGGATATAGATGTCAACGATATTGCTGACGGCTTCGCTATCATACGGCCAGACCTGATTGGTGATCTGCGCTCGTGAGAGCGCCTGGCCGGGATGGCGCATCAAGTATTCCAGCAGGGCAAACTCCCGCGTCGTCAGTTGAATCAACGTGCCGGCGCGCTTGACCTCGTGCCGGTTAAGATCAAGGGTCAGATCTGCCACTTGCAGCAGCGGCTGCGTTGGTGTTGTTGGCGGGCGCCGCGCCAGCGCCCGCAGGCGCGCCAGCAGTTCCTCAAAGGCAAAAGGCTTGGTGAGATAATCATCGGCGCCGGCGTCCAGCCCCAGCACCTTATCTTCCAACTGATCGCGGGCCGTCAGCAGCAGCACCGGCGTCGCAATCTGATGCGCTCGCAGCCAGCGGCAGACCTCAACCCCACTGCGGCGGGGCAGCATGACATCGAGGACGATCAGGTCATACTCGCCCATGCCAGCCTTCTCCAGCCCCTCTTCGCCGTCAAAGGCCGTCTCCACGACATAGCGCTCCTCTTCCAGCACCCGTTTGAGCAGGCGCACCAGTCGCTGCTCATCTTCCACAATCAGCACGCGCATAGCCCATGCCTCCAAGCATCAGGACATGCAGGTTCAGGCGGACGCTGAACCCAGGAGTTCTGCTCTCTGAGATGAAGTCTAGCACAGACGAATTGGAAAAGCATTGGAGATGATAGGCCGGCTCCAATGATTTTCCAATAGAAGATTGATAGAATCCAGAGACTCTAAAAAATAGCACCGGCTGTACGCCGGGGTGTTGGAGACGGGGAAAACGCCAATGAATCTGAATCTTTTGAATAGCACACCTGAAGCGGCCAGGATGGGCAGATGGTCACATCTGCCCGCGTGGTTTATGCTGCCCCTGCGAGGGTTTTTAGGGATCACCTTTATCTATGCCGGGCTGCAAAAGATATTTGACCCGCAGTTTTTTAACGATGCCTCGCACGGGTCCATTAAATATCAGTTGGAGATTTTTGCGCATAGCTCGCCGCTCAAGTGGCTGCTGACTAGCGTTGCTATCCCGCACGCTGACTTTTTCGGCTGGCTGATCGCGCTGGGCGAACTCTGGGTTGGTATTGCCACGCTGCTTGGCGTCTTCACCCGGCTCTCGGCGCTGGTGGGCTGCTTTATCAGCGCGCTGCTCTGGATGACCGCGACGTGGAATGTCTCGCCCTATTTTCTGGGGTCCGATTCGATCTACGCGATGGCCTGGTTGACGCTCGCGCTGGCTGGCTACACTGATTACAGTGTCGATCAATGGTTGGCGCTGCGCCGGCAGCAAGACAACGCCGCGCTGGCGGCAACGCGCTCGCGCACCAGGCAGCACCCACACACCAGACAGCGCGGGCAGAGCCGGGCGACGGCGGCAGCGGCACCATCGCTGCGCGGGCCGGCGGATGTGCGGCGACGCGACCTGCTGCGCATGACCCTGGCCGGCGGCGCTGTCCTCTCACTGGGCGCCATAGGCGCTGTGTTTGTACGGCTCGTTGAGCCAGTTATCGCGCAGCTTCGGGCCGAGCGACGGCGGTTGGGAGGCGGGGATGATGGAGGCTCCGCCAACAACCCTACGCCTGTGCCCACGCAGGCTAACGGCGCTATCGGCAACACCAGCCAGGTTCCGGTGAACAGTGCGCTCTCTTTCACGTTGGCCTCGAATGGCGATCCTGGGGTGGTGGTGCATCTCTCGCAAAATAAATATGTGGCCTTTGATGCCACCTGCACCCACGCCGGCTGCACCGTCAACTATGATCCCTCGACCCAGGCGCTGATCTGCCCCTGTCATGGCGCGGCTTTCGATCCCGCAAATAATGCCGCCGTGCTGGGCGGCCCAACGAACCAGCCGCTCACCTCGGTGCCGATCACCATCGATGGCAGCGGTAATATCTTCGTCTCCGGGTAGCAGATGGGGCAGGCCGCCGCCGGCGCTCAGCCGTTGCTGAAGATGGGCAGGTTGATGCCGCTGAGCGGGCGGGCGTCGTCGCTGGCGAGGAAGAAGAGGATGCGCGCGAATTCTTCGGGCGTCATATCGGCCTTGAGCTGCGGCGCGGCCTGGCGCAGCATCTCGGTCTCCACCGCGCCGGGGCTGACGGCCAGCACGCGGATATGGTGGGGCCGGCCCTCGACGGCCAGAATCTCGCTCAGCCCGGCGACGGCGTATTTGGAGACGTTATAGGCGCTCAGGCCGGGAAATTTCTCGACGTTAGGGAAGCCGGAGAGCGAGGAGATGTTGATAATCACGCCGCCGCCCTGACGTTGCATGATGTGGAAAGCGTGGTGGCAGCAGAGGACAACGCCGCGCAGATTGGTCGCCATGACCGCGTCCCAGGCTTCTATTGACATCTCGGCAAAGGGCTGCTTGACCAGGATAGCGGCGGCGTTCACCAGCACATCCAGCCGGCCAAAGTGTTCCAGCGTCGATTCAAACAGGGCGCCAACATCTAGCGCGCTGCTCACGTCGCAGGTGATAGCCAGGACGCTTCCGCCCTGGTCGGTGATGTGCTGGGCGGTCTGGCGCACCTCGCCTTCGGTGCGGGCGCAGATGACCACCTGATAGCCCCCGGCGGCAAAGCGTTCGGCGGTGGCGCGCCCGATGCCGCGTCCCCCGCCGGTAATCAGCGCGACGGGTCGGGATGTCTGTGGTGTGTTCATGACGCGCATTATAGCATAGGAATGAGCGCCGGTCTGGTAGCCCATTGGGTATCTTGTGTTATTTTGGCAGCGCTTCTGCCGTTTAGAACGATAGCGAGGGAGGAAAGACCGTCTAGAGTTGTGGTCGTTCACCTGCCCCCAGGAGAAGCCTATGGATGCCGACGTCTGCATTGTCTGCGGGGCGACAGCCACACACCGCGATGCCTATACCAGCGCGCCGCTGTGTTTCCTGCACGCCCGCATTGAAGTGGTGGGTCCGCGTCCGCCGCGCCGGGGCAAGCTCGCGCTGCCACAGCTTGCTATCCGCGACCTTAGCCCTGACGATCAGCCGGCGGTGCGCGCTATCCTGCTGGCCTTCTGGGGCAAAACGGGCAATATGCTGACCTATGGGCGGACCTACGATCTGCTGGCGCATCCGGCGATTGGCGCCTTCGCGGCTACGCCCACCGGCGAAGAACTGGCCGGCCTGCTGATCTGGACCCTTTTTGAGGGACGTGGCCTGGTGCTGGAGCTAAGCATCTGGCCGCGCTATCAGGGCGCCGGCGCTGCCAGCCAACTGCTGGCGCTGTGCGAGGAGCGCCTGCGCAGCCAGGGCATTGGCGAGATGATCGTGACGACGACCAACGATAACCTGCCGGCGCTGGCCTTTTATTTCGCGCATGGCTTTCTGATCGAGCGCGTGCTGCCCGGCGAGGTGGCCCGCCATCATGCCGACTCCGGCGAAGAGGGCGCCGGCTTTGCCGGCGTGGAGGTGCGTGATGAGATTCAACTGGTCAAACGCCTCTAGCACCTGCTTGCAACTCTTGTTCGCTGCCGGGCGTAATAAATTGTAAAGCATCATTCCCTTCGTGCCTTGCCAGGACGTGCCTGACCACTCCGCCAGAGGAGGGCTGCCGATGCGCCGTCTCGCGCCTGTGTTGGTGCTGCTGTTTCTCTCGCCGGCGGTGGCCGAGTTGCTCAGCGGCTCGACACCGCTGGGCCGCTTCTTCACCCCCCTCAGCCTGACGCTGGAGGTGGGCCTTTATGGGGCGGGCGCGGTGCTGATCCGCGAACTGGCGCGCCGGCGCGGCCTGGGCTGGTCGCGCATCCTCATCCTGGGTGCCGCCTATGGCATGGTTGAGGAAGGCTTGCAGATTCAGAGCTTCTTCAACGTCCACCATGCCGATCTGGGCAATCTAGCCGTCTATGGACGGGCGTTAGATGTCAACTGGGTCTGGGCCGAGCATCTGACGGGCTACCACGCGGTCTGGAGCATCACTATTCCCATCTTGCTCACCGAACTGCTCTTCCCGGCGCGCCGGGCGCTGCCCTGGCTGGGCAAAGTCGGGCTGCGCGTGATCGGCATTGTCTTTGCGCTGGATATTCTGGTGGGCTTTGCGCTTTTCACCCTTGGCTTCCATATCGCCTATGGCTATGTGCCGCCGGCGATTCCCTACCTTGCCACCGTCGGGCTGGTATGCGCGCTCGCCTGGCTGGCGCTGCGCCAGCCGGCCCGGCCTGCCAGCGTCAGCGTCGCTGCCTTTCAGCCGGCGCCATCACAGCCGGCGCCGCGCCCCTGGCTGCTGCGCCTCTTCAGCTTTTGCGCGGCCTTTACCTGGTTCTTTATCTTCCTGGGGTTTACCGGCCCGCAGTCGCGCATTCCCGCGCCGGTAACAATGCTGATGGCCGCCTTGCTTGCCTGGGGCATCTGGGTGGTGATCCGGCGCTGGTCGGCCCCTGCCCGGCTGTGGGATGATCGCCACCGGCTGGCGCTGGCAACCGGGCCGTTGCTGCTGCTGGCGCTGTTTAGCCTGCTGGTGCTGCCCTTTTCGCATACGCCGGGGAAGGACTTTGCCGGACAATTCCTGGTCGGACTGGTGACGATCCTGCTGTTGATCGCTTTTGCCTGGCAGGTGCGCCGGCGGGTCAGGCGCGAGGCGCGGGCCGCTGCTGCCTCAACGTCTTATCAGGTGTCGCCCTGGCCGCCCGCTCCAACTGATGCCACTTCCTTTCCACCAGGCGAGATTATGTCCTGGAATGGCTCTCCAACCGCGCCGCCCTGGCCGCCGTCATTGTAGTTGCTCCCTACGGCTGCTCGCTTCCATCTGGCGGTATGCGGGCTGTGTAGCGCCGCCGTCCCTGGCGGCCTGTCCAGTTTGGGAGCCGCAACGCTGGCGCTTCAGGCAGGCGTTCTCTCCTGGGGCAGCCATTCCGGCGAGCCAACTGGACGGGCCGGCGAGACGCCTGCGCTACGAAAGCAGCGTCTGCGCTGAAGATCAGCAGTGCGGCTCGCCGGCGGGACGCTGGCGCTGCGGAGGCGGGCTTTGTGGCCCGCAGGCCCTTAGGCGCGGTTTTAACCGCCAGCCTACTTCTTAGGCGCGGCGATATGAATGACCAGCGCGGTCAGGGCGTTGTCGCCGCTCTGGGGGCCGGCTGCCTCGATGGTGCTGCCCGTCTGAATATCGGAGAACTGCGCCGGCTGGCCGGCCTTGAGATACTGCGTCTCGCTGCTGACGGTGACGGTCCAGGTGGCGCCGTTCTTGACCTGGATGGTGATGGTGCTGCCGGTGATGCTCGTCACTTTTCCACTCACCCTGGGCTGGTGGATAAAGATGGCGGTGGCCGTCACACTGTCCTTCGAGGCTGGTCCAGCAACGCCAATCTGGTTGCCCTGCTGCAAGGTCGAGGCCGGAACTGACTGCCCGGCGACGTAATACTGCGTGGCGGCGCTGGTCGTCACCGTGACCTGGGCGCCTTTGTTGCCGCGCGTGAGGGTGATAGTGCTGCCGCTGATACTCGCTACCTGCCCATCTAGCAACTCAACATGTACTAGCATTGCGTTCATCGACCCATCGCTGTTCTTCTCGCCAAAGACTTCAACCACTTCGCCCGGCTGCAAGTCGGTCAGACTGACCGGCGTATCGCCTTCCTGGATATGCGTGCTGCTGCCGACAGAGAAGTTGACTGGCTGGCCTTGCGCGTTCTGGATGGTCAGGCCGCCATCGCTGAAGGCCAGAATGGTGCCGCGCGTGCCAAAGCCCAGGATGTCGATCTGCTGGATATGCTGCGCGTCGCTGCTGCGCACCATCAGATACTCATCGACCTGAATCGCGCTCAGTTGGGCCGATTGGCCGTACTTCGTGATCTTGGTTGCGCTGCTGACCGTCAGAGTCACCGATTTGGATTGCTTGTTCTTGGTCAGGTCTTTGGTGCCGTCCACCACTGTCATGGTGGCGCCGTTGATCGCCGTCACCTGGACCAGACCGTTGATCGCGCCGCCCTTCTTGCCGGCGGTGCTGCCGGTGGTTGGGGCGCTGGTTGTGGGGCTGGCCGTTGAAGATGTATGCAGGGCTGCCGCTGCGGCCAGCCCGATGCCGGTCAGCAAGACCACCCCCAGCACGATCCCGCCGATCAGCAGTGTTTTGTGTGACATCCGACTAAAAAATTGTCGCATTGTTTGCATACCTCTAGTGACCTGCTTGATAGTGTT
>CAZFWN010000075.1:0-23008 GCA_964522745.1 uncultured Ktedonobacterales bacterium | reverse complement strand
TACTTTAACGCGGCTCCGCAAAGTCCGCTGGTCAAAGTGGTAAACGGAGTACCAACCAACATCACTTTCCCTGGCTATCTCCTTTACCTGAAAACCCGGGGCGACTTGCTGAACTATGCGCTCATTACTCAGGCAGAGCGGTTTCATGACACGCATGATTCCTGGGCGCCGCTCGATCCCAAGGTGCAACTGCTGCGCATGGTTGGGTATGATGCAGGGGCAGGCATTGGGGAATGTGACTCTGCCTCCTTCTGCTCCGACACGGAACTGGGCATCTTTGAGCCAGGGGGGGCAAACGAGACCATTGTTACTTCTGACCTGGAGGGGCATCTCATCACTGGAATCGGCGATGGGACGGTTCCGCTCTATTCCGCGAGCCTGTTTAACCCAGCGACTAAGTTTGACCTTCGCAACGGGCAGCACGACCTCTATTATTGCGCGATCAGCCATCAAGGATTGGCGCAATCCCCGGTTGTCTGGAGCAACGCGAAGGCGTTCTTTGAAGGGACCGATTTCACAGATCGGATAGCGCAGCTCTGTCCTGGTGGAACGGCAGGCGATCTGGCTGGCGTGTCGCTCAACTAATCACCTCTGGAAAAAAGGGAGCAGGAGCGCAGCAAGAGGCGAGAGTCAGGCACACGCCTGGCTCTCGCTTTTCTACCAATCCCCCTACTGAGAACGCGGTGGGCGGAGCCGATCCCTGAAGACAGAAAAGTATACCTCTGCCTGCTGTATCCTCTTTTGGGTTGTATTGAAGTTACTTTCGTTACAGCCCCACCACGTGCAGGATAAAGTAGATCAGCGCGGCCAGCAGGGCGGCGATGGGGCCGGTGACGATCCAGGCGACGATCATGTTGCCGGCTACCCCCCAGCGCACGGCGGAGAGCCGCTGGCGCGCTCCCACGCCCATAATCGAGCCGGCGATGGTGTGGGTAGTGCTGACCGGCAGCCCCAGGACGCTGGCGGTGAGGATCACGATGGCCGAGGAGCTTTCGGCGGCGAAGCCATCCAGCGGGCGCAGCTTGACGATGTGCATACCCATCGTTTTGATAATGCGCCACCCGCCAAAGCTGGTGCCCAGCGCCATCGAGGTCGCGCTGAGGACGATGACCCAGGCTGGCACCGAAAATTGCTTAGGGGTGCCTCCAAACTGATAGGCCAGCACGGCGGCAGTAATCACACCCATCGTCTTCTGGGCATCGTTGGATCCGTGACTGAAGGCGACAAACGCGGCAGAGGCACGCTGGAGCCAGCGGCTGGCGGTGGTGACCTGCGCTGGCATGAAGCCTCGAAACAGCCAGATCAGTCCCAGGCCGAGGAGATAGGCGATAAAAAAGCCGACCACCGGCGAGAGAATCAATGAGAGAACAATCTTGACGATGCCGGCGATCTTGAGGACGCTGAAGTGCGTGGATGAGCCGGCCACTGCTGCGCCGATGATGCCGCCGATCAGGGCGTGCGAGGAACTGCTGGGCAAGCCATAGTACCACGTCAGCAGGTTCCAGGAAATAGCGGCCAGCAGCGCCGCCATCACGACGGTTGGTGTCAGCGCGGAGGTGCTGGCGACATCACTGCCAATGGTTTTTGCCACCTGTGTGCTAACAAACGCGCCGACAAAGTTGAGAATGGCGGCCATCAGAATGGCAACACGCGGCGACAACACGCGCGTGGAAATGCTGGTGGCGATGGCATTGGCGGTATCGTGAAAGCCATTGGTAAAATCAAAAGCCAGCGCAACAAGAATCGTGCAGATAAGGAAGATCAGCGCGCCGGTACTCTGGGGAGCCATGTCAGTCTCCCCTCTGCCAGCAAGGCGCAACGCGCGCCAGAGACGTCGCTGCCTGTTGAGTTGGGAAGCTACGCATTCTTCAAGATCACTCCTTGCAAGACATCCCCTACGTCCTCACACAAGTCTGTCGCTTGCTCCAGATAATCGTAGACTTGCTTCCACTTAATCATGCGCACGGGGTCCGCCTGGCGGAAGAGGCTGCTCATGGCGCCGCGATAGACCTGATCGGAGAGGTTTTCAATGCGGTTGATCTCAACCACTGCGTCTTTCACCTGAGCCACCTGCTTGCGGTGGGGCATGGCCGCAATGGCGCGCTGCACCTGCTGGACGGATTGCAAGATCAGCCCGCCCATCTCGATGGCCGCCGGCGTTGGCTCATCAATATCATACAGTTGGAAGGCGTCGGCGCTGGCTTCGATAAAATCAAGCACATCGTCCAGGGCATGGGCAATCGCGGCAATATCTTCACGATCAAGGGGGGTTACAAACGTGCGATTGAGTTGCTCAAAAATCTCGTGGGTGAGAGCGTCGCCCTCGTGTTCCACCGCCTGAATCAGCTTGACCTTCGTGGCGACCTCGGTAAAGTCATTCAACAGGTCGTTGAGGAGTTCTGCGCCGCGTAACACGTTGGCTGCCGCCTGTTCAAAGAGGCGGTAGAACTTATCTTCGCGGGGGATAAGAATCGACATAAATCAAGTTTCTCCGTTCTCCAAAACTTGGCGTGCTATGCCGAAGCAGCACGCGCGTTTGGTTCCTGCTTCTTTCGGGGCTGTGCCCCACCTTTCGTGGATGGTTTCACCGCCGCCCTGCGACGACGGCCAGCGCCCTCCACTCCACAGGCGTTTTGTGTGTCCGAGGAACTCTCGGCCAACTTTGCTAAGTTGAGCGCGGCATTCAGATCGCGGTCGATGACTAGCAGGCATGCAGGATTGTGGCAACGAAATACCCGGTCCTTCAGTTCCAGATGCTCATCTATCCATCCACACCCAGAACACATCTTAGACGAGGGATACCAACGATCTGCCATTACCACCCGGCTACTATACCAGGCGGCTTTGTAGAGCAGTTGCCGCTTGAACTCGGAGAAGCCGACATCGGCAATACCTTGCGCCAGGCAGTGGTTCTTGAGCATGCCTGCGACATTCAGCGTCTCAATGACAATCACCCGCTTGGTTTTCGCTAGGTGCGTCGTGATCTGATGCAAGGTATTGGCCCGTTGGTTGGCAGCCTTCCGATAGAGCTTTCCTAACCGCTTGGCGGCTTTTTTGCGGTTCTTGCCGCCCTTCTTGCGGCGACTGACCACTCGATGCAGGCGCTTGAGCTTTCTGAGGCGACGTTTCAAGTGGCGTGGGTTGGCAATCACCGTCCCATCGGAGAAGGTGGCAAGCGCCTTAATGCCCAAATCAACGCCGATTACTGGGCCAGTGTTCTCTGGGATGCTCTGCTCCTGTTCGACTTGAATTGACACATACCAGTGCCCTGCCGCTTCAGAGACGGTAGCCGAGAATATCTTGACCCCGCTGGTAGGCAGGTAGCCGCGCTCTTTCAAGCGCAAGCGACCCAAGCGGGGCAATTGGATAGCCGCAGAAAACACAGCAATCGAGCCGGTGAGCCTGAAGCTGCCCAGCCCTTGTTTTTTGCTCTTGAATTGGGGATACCCGATCTTGCCCTTCCACTTGCCTTCTTTCTTGAGTTGGCAGCGGCGGAAGAAATGAGAGAAGGCCGTGTCCAGGTTACGCAGCCCCTCTTGGGGCGCGCACTTGCTCACATCCCTCATCCACGAGAGGTCATCCTGCTTGCGGGCATTAAGTTCGCGGTGCAGGTCCATAGCGGAGGGGCTTTTCCCTGTCGCTTTGTAGCGTTCTTGTTTGGTTGCCAGCCCCCAGTTATAGGCCCAGCGTGCCGCGCCTGCATGCTGTCTACAGGCTGTCACTTGTACGTTGGTCAGATCCAGTTCGGTTTTATAGGCGCGGGTGATGAGCATCAGTCATCCTCAACGTTGGCTGGTGTCCCTTACTGTGCTTTTTGCGCTACAACCGAGTAGCTCTTAGCAGCTCTGTATGCTAGTTGCCACCCTCATCTCCTCGGCCCATAAAGCAAGGAAGAAATGAGGAGAAGTGGGTACACAATGGTCAGCAGCCACTCTGGCATCTTGCATGGCTCTGCTGGGTGAGGGTCTCGCATCAGTCCAACCATACTATACCGTGCAGTATGCCCTTCCCGCAAGAGAGAAGCTGTAAAGCAGACAGTTAGGCAGGAGGTTGTTGAAGGACGGGCCGAAACGATGTATCAGCTTCCAGTCGGCGCTACAAATGGTAGTTCCTTTGGGTGGAACCTGTTATAATAGGCTGGTCTGTGCGCCGAAAAACGCCCGGATGGTTCTTTGCTTATCCTGCGTCCGTATATTCAAAGGAGAATTGTTGTATGGCTAGGACAGCCAGCGATGTCCAGACCTATAAGAACTATATCGGCGGAGCGTGGCGCGAGTCCGTTTCCGGCGAGACCTTTCTTGATACCAATCCCGCCCGGCCCAGCGACGTGATCGGGCGCTTTCAAAAATCGACGCCTGCTGATCTCGACGCAGCCATCCGCGCCGCCGAGGCCGCCTTCCCGGCCTGGCGGGCGCTACCGGCGCCGGAGCGCGGCGAGATTATTTTTAAGGCGGGATTGCTCTTAGAGCAGCATGTAGAAGAACTGGCGCAATTGCTGACCCGCGAGATGGGTAAGATTCTGCTGGAGGCGCGCGGCGATGTACAGACGGCCATCAGCTTTGCCAAATATGTGGCTGGCGAGGGCCGCCGCGCCGAGGGCGAAACCGTGCCCTCCGCGCTGCCCGATAAGCTGTGCCTGACCATGCGCCAACCGCTAGGCGTGGTAGGCATCATCACGCCCTGGAACTTTCCGCTGGCGATCCCGGCCTGGAAGGTGTTCCCTGCCCTGCTGGCGGGCAACACCGCCGTCCTCAAGCCGGCCAGCGATACGCCGCTGCTCTCGACAAAGCTGGTAGAAATTCTGGCCGAGGCCGGCCTGCCGCCGGGCGTCCTCAATCTGGTGACGGGGCCGGGCAGCACGCTGGGTGACGCGCTGGTGATGGACCCGCACGTGGCGATGATCTCCCTGACCGGCTCTACCGAGGTGGGCAGGCGCGTGGCCGAACTCTGCGGGCGCGATCTGCGCCGGTGCAGCCTGGAGCTTGGCGGCAAGAATGCGATCATTATTCTGGATGATGCCAACATCGAAGAGGCAGTGGCAGGCGTGGCCTGGGCCGGCTTTGGCACGACGGGCCAGCGCTGCACAGCCACCAGCCGCGTGATTATCCACCGCGCTGTCTTGAACGAGTTCAACGAGCGCCTGGTAGCGGCGGCGGAAATGCTGCGCGTGGGTGATGGGCTGGACCCGGCCATGCAGATGGGGCCGCTGGTCAACGCCGGGCGCGTGCGCGCCGTACATGACTATACCGAGATTGGCAAGCAGGAGGGTGCGAAGCTGCTGACCGGCGGCAACGCCTACAGCGAGGGCATGCTGGCCGAAGGCGCCTTCTATGCCCCGACGGTCTTTAGCGAGGTGGCGCCGGAGATGCGCATCGCCCGCGAGGAGATTTTCGGGCCGGTCCTCTCAGTCATTCCCGTCAACAGCTACGATGAGGCTATTCAGGTCGCCAACTCGACGGAGTATGGCCTGTCCTGCGCGTTGTATACCGAGGATATGCGCACCGTCTTCCGGGCGATGCGCGATATTCAGACCGGCTTGCTCTACTTCAACGCCCCGACTACCGGCGCGGAGCCGCATCTGCCCTTTGGCGGCGTGAAAGCCAGCGGCAACGGCCACCGCGAACTCGGCCATGTGGCCGTTGAGGAATTCAGCGAAATCAAGACGGTCTTTGTCTCCTATCCCGCAAAACGAGGCTAGCCGCTTGCAGCGCTGGCATCTTGCCGGCGCTGCAAGCACCGACCTGCGCTTTCGGCTCGCTTATTTCTTATAGAACAACTGTGAGAGCAGGAACAGCAGTACGCCAATGCCCACTAGCAGGAACAGCAGACCCCAGGGCAGCAGATGGCTCTGTGCCTTAGCAAGCGTGTGAGAGCTTTGCAATCCACTCACTACCACCTTTTGTAAGGCGGACGGAAGGGTTCCAGCAGGCGTTTTAGGCGGAATCTGGAAGTTGTTGACCATGCTATCAAACTGCTGGGTCAATTGATTGGCGAGCGAACTTTGGATGGCATCGGCGATCAAGAAGCCGGTGCCAAGGGCAGTGGCGGCTGCGCCAGCGATGGCTGCCCAGGAGGGGTAGAATTTGCCTCGGCGCAGACCCAGCAGAAACGCGGCCAGCACCACCGCGCCAATGCCGGCGAAGATCAGCCCGGATAGCATGGCTGCAACGATCATCCCGATGGGCAATTGCCCATTGGGCAGACCGAGCGCTTTCAGGTTCTGGGCCGTGAGCGCTTTGAACCAGCCGAGCAGAGGCAGGATCAGGCACAACACTAACGCGATCAGGCTCAGTACCCCGCCAATGGCAAGCTCCAGCAGGGCGCGCATGCTGCTGCTGCGCGCGGTCAGATTTTCTTGCAGATCATCGATTTTCTCAAGCAGTTGGTCGAGTATGGGTACGCGCAGCACATAGCCCTCAAAGGCGGCAATGGCAACGGTAATGGTGAGCAGGGCCAGAGCGACGATTGCCAGGGCGAGCAGCCCGTAGAGGATGCCAGGCACGATACTGGTGGGCGAGAGCAATCCTAAGCCATAGCCGAGCGTTGCCAGGGGCACAAACAGCGCTAGCGCTTGCAGCGCGTGGAAGCGCGCAAAGCGATGCGCCGGGCTGAAGAGGACGGCGATAGGCACGATGGGCATTCCCAGATAGCAGCAGCCGGCGATGATGTGCGCGTAGGTGCGCGGCCCGGTCGGTCTTGGTGGGCGCGCTGGCTTTGCCCGGCTACCAGGGGGAGGGGGAACTTCTTCGTCTTCGTCGTCTTCTGGCAGGATTGGGGCACTACCCGACCTGCCGGCGGTTGTCCCGCCGCCTGGACTGGGCCTATGCATTGAGCCAGAGCGTCCCTGATTCTGGCGGCTGCGGATTCTGTCGGCGCGGGTGGAGGAGAAGGGCGACGAGGAACGCGACAGATCAGTGGTGGCGTCCTGCTCTGGCTCGATAGTCTCATCATCTTCGTCATCGTATGGCCCTACTGAGTTCTTGTCCATGATCGGCCCCCTTGCAGTATGCTATCCGGGATACGCATATACGCACTCCTGAGCGAGAAAAAAGAACCTGCCGTACTGTAGCAGAGTCCGGCAGGTCTTTGCAAGGGGTATAGGACTGCTAGATGCCCATGATATTGAAGCCGGCATCGACGAAATGCACGCCGCCGGTGATATTGCGCGCAGCGGGGCTGCATAGGAAGAGGGCCAACTCGCCCACATCCGCTTGCTCGATGTTGCGGTGCAGCGGGGCATGCTCTTCCTGCTGGGTGCGCATGGTGGTGAATCCAGGGACGCCGCGCGCGGCCAGCGTATTGAGCGGGCCGGCGGAGATGGAATTGACGCGAATATTCTGCGGGCCAAGATCGGCGGCCAGATAGCGGGTGCAGCACTCCAGCGCGGCTTTGGCAACAGCCATCACATTATATTTTGGGAAGACGCGCTCGCTCGCCATATAGGTCAGGTTGACGATGCTCCCGCCGCCGCGCTTGACCATCAGCGGCTCTGCCCGCTTAGACATAGCGATGAGCGAATAGGCGCTGATGTCCAGAGTGTTTTTGAAGCCTTCGCGGGTTGTGTTGACGAAGCGGCCTTCCAGTTCTGCTGGCGGCGCGAAGGCCACGCTGTGGATCAACACATCGAGTCCGTCAAATTCCTGTTCGACGGTGGCAAAGGCGCGGTCCAGTTCCTCGTCGGACTGGACATCGCACTCCATCACGATGGGATGGTTGGGCAGGGGGGCGACCAGATCGCGCACAAATTTTTCCATGCGAGTCTGATAGGGAAGCGCCAGGCGCGCGCCTGCCGCCGAAAGTGATTGCGCAATGGCCCAGGCGATGCTGCGGTGATTGGCGACGCCAAAAATAAGCGCCGTCTTACCTTCGAGCGGGAGTGTCATAGTTCACCTTCCTGATACGCAAGAGATGATAAGCGCCAGTATTTCCCGCCCATTCTAACACGCGCGGAGAACTATCGTCTAGGGCCGGCGGCTCCATGCCGCCGGCGTTCTTATGTGCCGGGCGCTTTGTAGAGCGCAAAGTTGCTAAAGATGGCCTGCGCGCCGGTGTCTTTCAGCGCAAATCCCACTTGCCCGTTGGAGTGTGTGCTGTCTTGAAAGCTGTCGATCCACGTCTGGTTGATGTAGAAGGTAAACCTATTGCCCGCTGAGATGACTTCCAGCGTGTTGGGGGCTTGCAAGCCCTGGTGAATGGCGGAAGAGCTGCCGCTGCCAATCAGGCGAGCCTGGCTCCCTTGCTGCTCCCAGGAGATGATCTGCCAACCACCGCTGGCATTGACGCTGAAGAAATAGCCCTCTTGCCCGGAAAAACGAGTCACCAGCCCAATCTCGTCGCTCCTCTGGCCGCTCGTCAGGATGACCTGGGCCACGACTACCGAATCGGGATTCAGCTTTGCCCCGTTGATGCTCAGCAGTTCAGCAACGACGGGAACCTGCTGGTCGTTGGTCAGATGCAGCCCATCGCTGGCGCAGGTCTTATCCACATTGCTAAAACTCCAGAAATCCTGGCCCTGGGCGGCGCAGCTTGGCGCCGGCTCATTGAGCAGGAGGGTGAGACCCTTGAGGTCGATAGGCGTCGGCGTTGGCCCGCTCTTGAGTGTGGGGCGTGGTGTGGGTGTTGCCCGATGGACTGGCGCCTTGTGTTGAAGCAGCTTCAGCGCCGGGACGGCCAGCGCGGCAAGCACCACCAGTACGGCTGCAATGGCAACCAGGGTGATCCAGCGTTTCCTGCGGCGCCTGGCTTTGGCTGTTTCCACTGGGCCTGTTGATGTATCGCGGGAGGTTGTCTGTAGCTGCGATAGGAACGGCTGCGCTTTGGCCTTTTTGCGTTCTGCCGCTTCGGGCGAGGCGCTGGGTGCTGGCAGAAAGGCAGGGAGCGGCGCATTTTCTGGCCGCTCGCGCGCGGGCGGCGGCGCCATGCTGGCGACATCGCTCAGAAACCTGGCGACTAAATCCTCAGAGGGCGGGGCCATCCAGTCCGCATCAGATGTCGCCCGCTCCTCATCTGTGGCCTCTGCTGCTGCGGGCGTGACTGGCGGCAGTATGGGCGCCGCCGGCTCCGGCGCTGGCGCGGGAGATGTTTTTGACACTCTCGGCAGGCGTGGTGGTGTTGGCTGCTCATCAACGTCCAACACGCCGGGCGCGGCAGGCTCTCCCTGCGGCTGATCTGGGAGCGTGATGCTCGGTGACTCTGCTGGGTCGCTCTTGGTCAAAGAGCCTGATCGCCTGGCCTTCTCTGCTCTCGGCTCAAAGCGGCGTTTTGCGCGTCCCCCCACAAATAAACTCCTACATAGCACTTGTCAAAACACACTACAAGGCGCTCTACCCAGAAAGAAGCACATGCGTTCCGGTAGATTCCTCTACTAGAACGAGAAAGCTGAGGTTTTTGGTTCACTCTACGAGGACCGAGATGTTTATTGCAAAGCCGGCCCTTGTTGCAAGAACAGCGCCAACGTTTGTAGGCTAAATTTAATGGCATCCGGGTTTTTATATATATACACGATGGCTGCGCCAAGCGCCAAAGCAATGAGCAGCAGCATGACCAGCAAGAAGATCAGCAGGCCGTTGCCGCGCTTGCGCTGTGGCTGAGGCGCGTAGGCCGGCTCTGGATAGACGGCTTCGAGCGGCGGCCCACTGCGGGGCCGCGTGCTGGTGGGGCGCCGCTGGTGATAGCCGCTCTGCGGATAGGCCGACGCCGCCTGGTAGGGTTCTGGTGGATAGGTGGTCCGAACTCTTTGCTGCCCCGCGAGCGATTGCTGGCCGCGCGGCGGCGTCCCCGCGAGCGGCTGCCCTGGGGGGGCCATGTGGGTAGAGAGATCGCCAGCGGGCGCGCTGATGCTCTGCGGAAGTGCCCGCCCGGTGGCTGCGGCTTTGAGCGCCTCGGCCAGCGCGCTGGCCGATTGAAAGCGCTGCGCCGGGTCTTTTGCCAGCGCGCGCAGCACAACGGCTTCCACCTGCGGCGAAAGCGCCGGGTTGAGGCTGCGCAGGGCGGGCGGTGGCTGCTGCACATGCTGCATCATCACCTGCATCGGCGTGCTGGCGCTGAAGGGCACGCGCCCGGCAAGCATCTGGAAGATGACGATGCCCAGCGCGTAAATATCACTGCGATAATCCGCCGCGCCTCTGGCCTGCTCCGGGGCCATATATTCAGGCGAGCCGACGCTGGTGCCAGTATTGGTCAGCGAGGTAGTGGCATCCATCACTTTGGCAATGCCGAAGTCGGAGAGCAAGATATGCTCGCCTGGTCCGATCAGCATATTGCCCGGTTTCACGTCGCGGTGAATGATGTTTTGATCGTGTGCGTATTGCAGCGCCGAGGCGATCTCATCCGCCCATTGCATGGCTTTATTCACGGGCAGCGGGCCACGCGCTTGCGCAATCACCTGCGCCAGCGAGCCTCCGGTGATGTAGGGCATGACGAGATAGGTGATGCCGTCCTGCTGCCCGTAGTCATACACCGGCAGGATATGCGGGTGCTGAAGCTTGGCGGCGGCGCGCGCCTCGCGCTCGAAGCGGGCGCGAAAGGTCTGCTCCATTGCCATTGCTGCCGGCAGCACCTTGACGGCAACGCGGCGCTCCAGGCGCTGATCTTCAGCCAGATAGACTTCGGCCATGCCGCCCCGCCCCACCCCTTCGATCAGCCGGTATGGTCCAAGCTCTCGGCCTGCTAACGAATAGTCAGGCATGGCGGTGCGCTCCTCTATATCTCACAGAAAACCCGGATACGTGTTTCATTCTCCTCAAACAACGTCTTCTTATTGCACTGCTATTTACCGGCACTGTTGGCTCCGCAGCCCTGCGCGCTGGCCTTTTGCGGAATGACAAAGCTGTTGACTTGCGCAAAGACGCTGTTGCCAACGGCGTGGTTATAATCTCCCTGCCAGCTTGTCAACGTGTTGGCGGCTTGGGTAGTGACGGCGGTTGTGGCGCAGGCAGCCTGCTGGATGGTTGAAGAATTAAGCAGGCTGCCCCAGACGACCAGGAAGAGGACCAGCAATACCCAGGCTTTCGCTCCGCTGACAATGGCGCCTAGCAGGGAATCGGTCCCTTTCGCCAGCGGCACTTTGCTGCGCAGCATTTTCCTCAGCAGGCTGCCAACAATATGTACGCCGATGACGGTGGCAAAAAAGACGATGATATACATCAGCGTTGGCGAGGTATGCGTGGCGGCAGCAATCCCTTGCGCGAAGAAATAGGCGACGATGATGCCCAGCGGAATGCTCAGCAGATTAAACAGTCCCACCATCAGCCCGGTGCGCCAGCCATGCCAGATGCTAAAGACCAGCACAATAGCGACGATAATATCTAACCAGTGGTCGGAAAGAATGGACATGAAGATACCTCCCTTTGCCTGTGCCGGCAACCGTCCTCTTGCCGGCTAGAAAGAGAACGCTGTTTTTGTTCGCACCCTCCTCACACCATTCTAACTGAACGTATAAAAGAAGGCATAGGCAACAGACAAAAGGGCTAGTGTGATGAAGTTCACAATTTTAGCAAGGGATCAGTACCCTTTGGCCGGATCAACGATATGGAGCAATGGCTCTCCGGCGCGATAGCGGCGCAAGTTTTCGACAAACACCTCCGTCAGCCGAGCGCTGTATTGATCGGTCAGGCCGGACATATGCGGCGTCAGGATGACGTTGGGCATGTCCCAGAGGGGACTCTCCTTGGGCAGCGGCTCCTCCACCGTGACATCCAGCCCTGCGCCAGCGAGCCAGCCGCTTTGCAGGGCGCGGATCAGCGCTTGCTCATCAATCACGCGCCCACGCGAGATGTTGACCAGAAAGGCCGTCGGGCGCATCGCCAATAATTCGTGTTCGCCGATCAACCGCTCGGTCTCTGGCGTCAGCGGCACGGCCAGTACGACGTAATCGCAGGCGCCCAGCAGGTCGCGCAGCCGGTTGGGCGGGTAGAGTTCGTCCACATCGGGATCGCTGGCCTCGCCCGTTGCCGAGCGGCGCAGACCAAGCACGCGCATGCCAAAGGCGCGCCCAAGCTGGGCGATGCGCCGGCCAATGCCGCCCAGGCCGATGATGCCCAGCGTCTTGCCGGCGAGTTCGGTGCCGCGCAGCGCGTTCCAGCGCCGGCCATAGGCCCAGTTATGCTGCTGTTGCAGGCGCAGCATCTCTGGGAAATGATGGGCAAACATCAGCATGCTGGTCAGCACGTATTCGCTGATGGGGATGGCGTGGATGCCGGCCACTGAGGTGACGACTACCGGGCTGCCCTTGCGCAGCATGCCCGTGCGCATCAGATTATCGACGCCCGCGCCGGGAAACTGGAACCAGCGCAGATGCGAGGCACGCTCCAGAATGTCCTCTGGCGCCTGGAAGGCGCAGACCACCTCGGCCCTGGCGAGCGTCCGGTCAAACTCGTCGCGGTCAGGGGTCACGATCACCTGCCCTGGCCCCACTGCCTCACGAATCCTGTCTATATCGGCTGGCTCAAAGCTGAAGTTGGTCAAAACCAGGGGTGCGTTGCTCATGATGCTCTTCTCCTCTGAAAGCAGTATAGAAAGTCTGGCATGGGGAGCCAGCGCGCCAAAGATGCTAGAATCTCATAACAATAACATAGTACATAGTAACAAAGCGTGGCGGCTGTCAAGTTGCGCCTCTGGGAGAGACGGTGTTATACTTTCGTGCAGTATGCGCGCAAGAGGAATTGGCAGTCGATGCTCTTTTATTTGTTAATCAGGACAAACTTCGGTAGGTAGGTCCAAATGCTCATCTGGACCCAGTCCGCGCAGGCGGACTTCGTGGCGCCGCAGCGCCCTTAGCCGCGAATGAATTCGTCAGGCTCTCGGCGCGAGCTGGGTGACCAATGGAATAGCCAAGCCTCATCAACCGCCAGCAAGAGAGAGAAGGAAACGCAAACAATGAAGGTTATTTTACTCAAAGATGTGCAGGGTCTCGGCCACACAGGCGATGTCAAGGAAGTCTCGGAGGGCTATGCCCGCAACTTTCTGCTGAAGCAGCAATTGGTGACGCCGGCGACACCCTCGGCGCTGGGCAATTTGAAGCAGCATATCGCGGCTGAGAAGCGCAAGCAGGAGAAGATCGATGCGGCGCATCAGGCGCTGGCCGAGCAACTGGGCGGCATCACCATCACCTTCCGCGCCCGCGCCGGCAAGGGTGGCCGCCTCTATGGCTCGATCACCAGCCAGGATATTGCCGAGGCGCTGAAGACGCAAAACGGCCTCTCGATTGACCGCCGCTCGATCAGCCTGGCCGATCCGGTGCGCGCCCTGGGCACGTATCACGTCCCCGTGCGAGTCTCCACCGGCAAAGAGCCAAAGCTCACAGTAGTCGTCGAGGCCGCCGAAGCCGAAGAGGCGAAGGCGTAGCCGGCGCTACGGGGGAAGCGTCTCCTCTGAAGGGCAGCGCAACGGCTCACCGAGATTCAGCCTGTGCAGGCAGGCTTTGTGGCCGCAGCCTTCAGGCGCGGTTTCAACCGCCAGCCTCGGCGGGGTTCGGTCAAACTGAACCCCGCCGAGGCTGGCTGCTGCTTATTTACGCGCATCCTTACGCTTCTGGAAGTAGATGGTGATGAGCAGGAAGGCAACGGTCAGGGCGATCAGCACGAGCCAGACGAATAGCAGATGCCCGGCGGTGTGGTCGTAGAACCCATTGGGCGTCGTCTGAGTGGGGTTGATTTGCCGCGTACCGTCTGGACAGTTGCCGCTTGAGTTCGGGTTGGTGAACGTGCCTAAGCGGGGGTCAAGACACGTCGTAGAATGCAGGCCAACGGTGTCACCCAATCCTTCCAGCCCCCAGCGCGTCACGATGACGTAGGAAATTACTTGTGTTGCGCCGTCCAGCTTGAAGGTGCTGCCGGCAAAGATGATCTGCGGGATCAACAAGAGCGGCACAATGCTCATGGCGCGATCAGTGTTGGGGGCAATCGCCGAGACGGCCAGCCCCATCATCAGGCCGCCAAGCGCCGTCAGTACCAGCGAGATATACATCTCCAGGAATGGCGGTAGGATGATGCCCTTGTCCGGGTAACCGCTCTTGAGGCCGACGATGACCAGCAGCAGGAAGCTCTGCACCAGACAGAGCAGCCCCAGGATAAAGACCTTCGACATGACGTAGGGGAAGAGGCCCAGGTTGACGGTGCGCTCGCGCCGGTAGATCGGCGCTTCCTTCACAATCTCGCGGGCGGCGTTGATCGTGCCAAACCAGACCGCTGCCGCCGTCATAATGAAGAGCGGCGTTTGCGCGTCAATGCCATTTGACTTCACCTGCCCGTTGACGAATTGATCGATTGGTCCCTGGAAGATGTTGGACTTGGTCAGGATGAGCAGGATCGCCGCGATGATAGGCGCCTGCAAGAGCAGGATCACCATGTTGGCGGTGTCGTTCTTGAGCAGTTCAAAGTAGCGCCGCGAGAGCAGGCCAAACTGCCGGCCTGGGCTGCCACGCTTGGGCTGTGGCAGCGTCTGGGTGCGCTGCATCTGCGCTGTCTGCGTGGCCGCCCGCGATTGCTCCATTGGCTGCACAACATACTTGCGATAGTCCTCGGAGCGCTTGAAGCGGTCTTCCCATTCTGCCGGAGCGTTGGGATGGTCGTCGCTTGGCTCCAGTTCGCTGTAGATTTCGGCGAAATCGGTCTTGCCAAAGAAGCGCTTGGCCTCGTCGGGGGGGCCAAAGTAGGCGAGCTTGCCACCTTGCGCCAGGAAACAGACATAATCACAGTTGCTGATGTTGTTGGTGGCGTGTGTCACCAGCACAATCGTGTGGCCCCGATCTGCCAGCCGGCGCAGCAAGAACATCATCTTGCGGTCCAGGCCCGGATCGAGGCCGGAGGTTGGCTCATCCAGGAAGAAGACGCTGGGCCGCGCCAGCAGTTCCACCGCGATGCTGACGCGCTTGCGCTGGCCGCCGGAGAGCTTGCTAATCAGCAGGCTGCGCCGGTGGGTCATTTCGACATCGGCCAGCACTTCTTTAATGCGCTGCTCGATCTGTGCGTCGGTGGTGTCATCGGGCAGGCGCATCTTGGCCGCGTAGTAGAGGGCGCGCTCCACCGTCAGGTCGCGGTGGATAATATCGTCCTGCGGCACATAGCCGAGCGAGGTGCTGAAGGAGGCCAGATTGCGATAGTAATCGTTGCCGTTATAGAGGACCAGCCCTTGCTGCGCCGGGCGCAGGCCGTTGAGCGCGTCCATCAGCGTCGATTTGCCGGCGCCAGAGCCGCCCACCAGCGCCACGAACTTGCGCGGGGCGATGCTAAACGAGAGGTCGTTGAGCAGGGTGTTGGGCTTGCCGTTGCCAAGAAGTTTTTTCAGCCCACCAACATCGCCGACTTTTATCAGGCGGTAGGCGTCGATGCGCACGCTGTTGCTCTCGTCGTGCTGGGTGAGCTGCGCGCCGTCAAAGACGAAGCGATACGGGCCAATGCGCACCTCAGCGCCCTGGATCAGGGTGACGCGCCCGATGCGCTGGCCGTTGACATAGGTGCCATTGGTGCTGTGGTCGATCAGCGTGTAGGTGCCATTGGCTTCGCGGCGCAGTTCCGCGTGGTTTGACGACACCTGCGGGTGATTGAGCAGGATGACGTTGCCTGGCGCGCGGCCAATGGTGACCACCTGCGGACCGCCGGCCAGCGCGAACTGCTGCATAGCCGGCTGCTGCGCCTGCTCCAGCGGTGCGCCGCTGCCAGAATCATAGATCAGCGTTACCAGTGTGCCGTTCAGGTCGCCGATACGGAAGAGGTCGCCATGCGTCAGTGGTTTCTGGGGGATGGGCCTGCCTTGATAATAGATACCGTTGACACTGTTGTTATCGATAATCGTTGGCACGCCGCCCTGGTTGACGATCTGGGCGTGATGGCGTGACACGACCCCGGCGGGAATGACAATATCATTGCTCGGCTCGCGGCCAATAGTGATGACCGGCTTGTTCAACGGATGTCGCTGGCGGCCTTCGTAGCGACCCTCGTGGATAATGACATGCAGTGAGGGCGCGCCCGGCGGGACGCTGGCCGGCTGAACGGGCTGGTAATAGCCGGACCCAACCGGCTCATAGGAGGCTGATGAGAACGCTGGCCCGCTGCCCACTGCTCCTGGCGGCGGTGGTGGTGGTGGGGCGAACCCGCCTGGTGCCACTGCCACAGTGGCACCAGGCGGCTGGCTGGGTATAGCGACGGCTGGCATGGCCGCCGTCTCCTGAAATTGGAAGCCGATGGAGCCAAGCAAGACCGTATCACCATTGGTGAGCGGCGCCTGGTTGACATCGCGTCCATTGACCCGCAGGGTATTGTTCGGGGCAATTTTCTCAATGATCCAGCCATGTGGCCCCTGCACCAGCCTGGCATGCTGGCGCGAAATCGTTGGCTCGTTGACAGGCACATCGTTGGAAGGCTCACGTCCAAGCGTGAGCTGTGGTCTATTCAGCGCGATGGTCTGTCCGGCCAGCGGTCCATCAATAAACCGGATCATACTCATCCCGCCTCTCATCGGCACCGACATGATCTGGTCCTCCCTGGAGCGCTACTCTTGCTCAGAAAAAGATGAAGACATTCCACGAATGTTGGTGGCTCCTACTGTATTATATCTTGTCTCACCCAGATTTCTGACGCCATTATAACTGAGCTTCTGAGTGCTTGCAAGTGCCTGCTTTCCATCTTTGTAGCATCCGTTCCGGGAAGGCGTGCGCTTTTTCTCCCGCTGCGATATACTGAAAACGCCCCTCTTCCCGCCAGAGCGCGCAGGAAGTAGCAGGGGCATTTCACCCTGGAGGAGCATTTGATGCAGGCAACTGGTTCTTCTCGACAGGCAAGAGCAGCCTACGTAGCCTATGTGGCTGCCGTCCTCTTTGCCATCCGTTTTGTCTTCTTTTTTCTTCCTCCTGGCATCCAAAGCCAGGTGGGCGATGGCACCGTGCCCGGCGCGCTGCTCAGCCTGGCGGAGCATCTGGTGATGTTCCCGATTATCGCCGCGCTGCCGGCCCCGCAGTGGGCGAAGGCTGCCGGCTATGGCTGGCTGGTTGTAGATATGTCTACCGATATTATGGCGTTTAATCACGTTCCCAACACGATCTATCTGGCGCTGCGCTATGGCGATCACCTGTCGGCAGCCGTCTGGATCGCGGTGGCCTCCTGGCAGGCCAGAGGCGCGATCCGCGTGATCGGCCTGCTCTACGTCCTTAACCTTGCGAGCTACTCCTATCTGGCGGCCTATGGGGTGTCGCCCGCCGTGCTGGCACCTTCGGCCATCCTCTTCCCCACCTGGCTAGTACTGGTAGGCCGCCGTCTGGCACGGCCTGGCATGCCTCAGAAGGTTCAGGCTGAGGCCAGTAGTTACGGGGCCGGTGGTTGAATGCCGCGCTTGATCTGCGGGCTACGCTCAATCGTTCGCCGATTTTAATCGGCGCGAGGGGCGTGCCGCCACCACGTCCCGCCGGGACATGCTGGCCGTAGGCCCGTAGCGCCGAATTCATTCGGCGTCGTCCTCACCAGCAAGCCATGTCTCGATCAGCGCCAGCGCTCGCGCCGCGAGGTCTGGCGCGCTGCTGTCGAGCCACTGGATGCGCGTGTCAGGCCGGAACCACGTATACTGGCGGCGGATATAGCCGTGCGTGTTGAGCTTGAGCCGCTCCACCGCCGCTTCCAGCGTGCTTTCGCCGCGCAGATAGAGACCGATCTCCCCGTAGCCCAGGCTGGTCATAGCGGGCAGCTTCCAATCGTAGCCCTCGGCCACCAGCCGGCGCACCTCCTCGACCAGCCCGGCGGCCAGCATGGCATCAACGCGCTGGTCGGCCTGCTGATAGAGCAGGGTGCGCTCGCAGGTGAGACCCAGCAGCAGCAAGTGATAGGGAGAAGGTCGTGCCCCTTGCTGCTCGGAGAAGGGCTGGCCGGTTATCAGGCACACCTCCAGGGCGCGGATGACGCGGCGCAGATTATTTGGGTCGATGCGCGCCGCGCCGGCGGGGTCAAGCGTCGCAAGCCGGGCATGCAGCGCGGCAGCGCCCTCGCGCGCGGCCTGCGCCTCTAGTTCGCGGCGCAGTTCCCACTGCGGCGCTACTTCAGGGATCGCCAGGTTATCAACAACGGCGCGAATATACAGGCCCGTCCCGCCGACCAGCAGCGGCAGCCGCCCGCGCGCGTGGATGGCGGCTATCGCCGCCTGCGCGTCGGCCTGGTACTCTGCCAGCGTGTACGATGCGTCGGGAGGGATGATGTCCAGCAGGTGATGTGGCACGCGGGCGCGTTCCTCTGGTGTGGGCTTGGCGGTGCCAATATCCATGCCTCGGTAAATCTGGCGCGAGTCTGCCGAGACGATCTCCCCGTTCAACCGCTCGGCCAGCGCGAGGGCCAGGCCAGTCTTGCCGCTGGCCGTCGGCCCGGCAATCACCAGCAGGGGAAGGGATGCGGAGCGTTCGCTGGGTGCTGCTGTCATGGTTCTCTCAAGCGGGGATGCTGCTGGTAGCACCGGCCACTGTGCCGGCGCTCGTCTTAGCTTGCGAAGGCAGCCTCCAGGCGCGGCCTTCAGCCGCCAGCCCCTACGGCTTGTTGACTGGCTGGCTTTGCATGCGTCGGATGTAGCGGTTGAGCCGGGTGGCGAGCAGCGCGCCAACTACGATGCCCAGGACAATGCCGACAGGCTCCAGGAAGGTGAGCGGCGAGGGAATGCCATTGGTGAGCAGATAGCCCACATAGCCGCCCAGCACCAGAAAACCGGCAAAGATCAGCAGTGTGGCTCGCCGCACCAGCACCCCCAGCACACGCAGTATCCAACCGCTGATCCTGGGCGCCGCGCCCATCGCGCCCGCTATCGCCTCGGCCACCAGCGTCGTTACTAAAAAGGCTTCGGGATGCAACTGATGCTGCATCACCTGTGGCTGCAACCAACCAGACCAGCCCCAGGCCACCAGCCCCAGCGCGAGCAGCGAGCAGATCGTGCTGGTCAGCGCCCGGCTCTCCAGGTTGGCAACTGGTCGCCCGATCAGCACGCCGAGCGTGGTGACCAGTGCCCAGCCCAAAAGCAGCAGCGGGAAGAACGGGCTGCCAAGCAGCGTCAGCAGATGCGGATAGCCGATGGCCTGCTGCACCACGCGCAGCACTCCCAGCGAGAGACCAATGCCCATGCAGGCCGAGATGGCCTGTCTGACGATCTCAGGCTGGCGCTGTGGTGGCGTCGTGTATTTTAAGAGTCGCCTGAGCGTGCGCGCCTGCGGCCCTTTCACCGGCACGCCAGTCACGTTGCCCAGCACCTCGACGCTGGCCGGGATAAGCAAGCGCTGCCCGTTGCCGCTTATCTGGATGCTGCCCTGATGTTTCTGCGCTCCCGGCAGCCAGGCGGTATCTGCCGTGACCTCGATGCGCGTGCTGGCGCCGCTGAAGCGCGTCGGGCTGACGCGCAGCCAGTTGACCAGCGACTTGACCTCGCCGCTCACGCTGCCACCGCTGGAACCGGCAACGGTCAACGACGCCAGCCCTGACTGGCCGGCGGCCACCAGCCCGAAGTCCAGCGTGCCTGGCTGCACCTGCAAGCTGGCGCCGCCGACGGACGCTGGCGGCTTCTGGGTGGTTGTCGTCTTGCCTGCTGCTGCGCCGCCGGTCTTGTCGGCTTCTAGCAGGAAGGCGTTTAACCCCGCCTGCTGGTCGGGGTTGCTCAGTCGCGCCGTGCGCGCCACCTTGACCAGCTTGCGCTCGCCGATGCTGCGCAGCCAGATCTCAAAATGCTCGTGATAGAGGTGGTCCGCCGCCTCCTGGGGCAGCTGCCGGCTGAGTGTGACCAGTTCGGCCACCGTCTTGGCGCGCTGGCCGTCGCGGAAGACAAAGGCGTCCGGCGCAAAGAGTGCCGCCTGAAAATCGGAGATGCTCTCGTAGCGCTCGTCGCGCTTGAGTTTGGTGGCCTTCTCGATGGCAACCTGAATATGCGGCGAGACGCTGCGATTGAGTGTATGCACCGCCGGCAGCGAGAAGGGCGTGGAGGATGGGTCGTAGTTGGTCAGCAGTTGATGCAGCGTCACGCCCAGCGCGTAGACATCCGAGCGAGGGTCGGTCTGGCCCTTGCCGTATTGCTCCGGCGGCGCGTAGCCTGGCGTGCCTAACACCTGCGTATCGTGGGTTTTATCCCTGCGGAAGATGCGCGCGATGCCAAAGTCGATCAGCTTGACCTGCCCCGACTTGGTGACCATGATGTTGCCGGGCTTGAGGTCGCGGAAGATGATCGGCGGGCGGCGCTCGTGTAGATAGTTCAGCACGCTGCATATTTGCTCGGCCCAGCCCATTACATCGGACTCCGGCAGCCCCTTGCCGGCATGCTCCAGCCGGTCCTCCAGCGTTTCGCCATCGATAAATTCCATGACCAGATAGTGGCGGTCATCTTCCTGAAACTGCTCGTAAAACTTGGGCAGGTTGGCATGGTCCAGCGTGCGCAGCATCTCGGCTTCGCTGTGGAAGTTTTCATGCGCCTGCTCACGCTCGCTCTCTTTGAGCGTGGCCTGGCTCATCTCTTTGATCGCCCGGATCGGCGCGCCGCGCCTGCCGGTATCTTTGGCTTTATAGACGGCAGCCATGCCGCCCTGGCCCAGCTTTTCTACGATCAGATAGCGCTCTTGCAGCAGCGTCTCCGGCGGAAGCAGGCCGGTGCGCGGGCTGATATGCGGGGTGGTATGCGTGCCGGTGATGATGGGAATCTGAGGAATGGTGGCGCCAGGGTCGCCGCTGGGACTTATCACTGTAACCAGCGTGGCGGCAGGGTCGTTGGCCGCCTGGCCCACTGCGCTGGCGACGCTCACGTTGGTCTGCGTCGCGCCGGGGGAAGCGATCAGCAGCGCGCCGCACTGATTGCAGAATTTGGCGTCGTCTCGATTGCTGGTGCCGCAGTGCGGGCAGATGCGGATCATCTCGCGTGCTAACCCCTTTTAATACCTCATTGCAGAGGTGGAAATGTTCTTTCTGGTTTCCGCCAAATAATACGGCTGAAGCCCCCTGCGAGTTTCATGCCTATCCCGTCGGATCGAATAGGAGCGCAGGAAGTATGCCCCAGGCATTGTAAGTCTCACTATCCAGTATAGCACAGCCTTGTATGCCGGGCGCTCCTTGACCGATAGTGTATGCTTGGAACAAAAGAAGCAGGGGATTCCCTGTGAGATAATCAGGAGAGCGCTATGTCTAGCCGTCGGCGTTTCATATTTGCCCTTTCAATCTTGCTGCTGCTCGCCTTCCTCGGTTCTCTTGGGGCGTTGATCGGGAGCAGGCTGCTACCGGCTCATAACGGAGAGATTGGAACCAGCCAGCCTCAAACCACCGTTGCTGATTCAGCCGTCTCCACGCTGAAGATTCAGACGCAGTGGCGCAAGGCGATGATCGTTGGGCAATCAGACGATATTACTATTGATCTGCTTCCCCCGTCTCTAGTGCTTGCGACACCTGGCGCAGAACATACCGCTACCATCAGCGAGGCGACCCCGGTTGGAACGCCCGGCGTTCCTGTAAACACAGCCTTTGGGCCTGGCTATGAGACCTTCGCGGTGGGAGACCTGGAGGCGCCCGAATTTGCTATTACGCCTGCTGCGACGCAAACCCAGGCGCTGAATCAGCCAGATGTCCAGTTTTTGTGGACGGTCAGCCCCAAAAGCGCCGGGCCGCAAGTGATCTACGTGACGATTACGGGACAGTGGAGGCCAACCGATGGCGGAGAGGTGATCGAGCGCACCCTGGGAGAAGTGCGCCTGGACATTCAGGTGCAGAATCCGCCGCCGGCTGCGCCCCAGACCGGGCTTGACCCTGGCATCGTCGCCGCCATCATTGGCGCGGCGGCAACCGTTGTCGCGGCCCTGATCGGGGCGCTCGTCGTCTGGATGCAGGTTTCAAAAGACAAAAAGAAGAAGCAGAAGGCAAAGCCCACGCACAGCGCCGCGCACCAGCCAGAGAAGCCCGCGCGCACCCAGGAGCCACCCCCTCCCTTGTAGACAAACTCGACATATGATAGTACAGCCGCTCATCCAGGCAGAGTAGGCATTCTTCCTGGCCGGCAGGCGAGACGCCGCGCTACAGACAAAGTTTCCCACTTTTCCCAACTTTCCCAGGCAGTGCGCCCCGCCATCTGAAAGGGTCAGGTGGGGAGCGAACGTTGGTTTAGCCCTAAACCACGTTTTTGGCTCATTGTGGGTTTAGGGCTAAACCAATGCCTCGCGTCTCTTGGGGCATAGCACTGGGGAGCATCTGGCAAAGCGGGAACGATGGGAACGATGGGAACGCTCTCACGCGAGGCCAGGCGTCGCCTGGGCTGGCGCAGTGCCCAATCGTTCCCGCTGCCTGTCGCGTGGGAACGATTGAAGCGTCATCCTCCACCGAACGCCGCGCAGGTGGTCGAAGTGGTCGAACTTCAGTACCATTGCCCGCGCGGAGCCTTGACAGCCGGGCGAAAGTATGCTACCATTGCTCTCAGCGTCCGATTGTGCGGGCGCCTCACAACTGAATAACGGCATAGCGCGACGGCGTACACAACGCCTGCTCACGCTACTATCCCCAAGTCCTGGTGTAGCCAGGAGGTGGGGCTGAGGCTATGTTACCATCGAGACCCCTCAGCGACCATCTCAACCAAACCGCTCAACCCGCTGTACACGCGGCGCGAGCAAGGAGAAGGGATAGGTCGCTGTTCTGTTGTTGAGCAATCAACGCAGCACATTGGCGCCGGGCAACCCGGCGCCCAAGGAGGATTCGATGGCATCCCTGACTTCCCCCGACTGGCGCGGCTTCCTTGGCCGCGCTCCCGTGCCCGCCGGCTCCGTGCCGGCCCCCTCGGTGGACCGGGCGCCGGCGCGGGTGAACTGGTACGCGAAACAGCCGACAGCGCCCCTGCCCGCCGTCTTCCCGTCCTGGTGGCCCGCTGGCTGGCCGCCGCAGACCACCCCGTCGCCCCACCCCAGCCGGCTGGACGCCGGCGCTACAAGTCGGGACGCCGGCAGGGATGCCGGCGTTACAGACAGCCGCCTCCTGCCCTACGCCAGCCGGCCAGCGTCCGGGGCTACAAACCAGCCGCCGCCACCACCCACGCG
>CAZFWN010000074.1:0-23240 GCA_964522745.1 uncultured Ktedonobacterales bacterium | reverse complement strand
CTACGCGGACTGAGTTTTTGCAGCCATTCGTCCAAGTGGGGACTTTTACATCGCCCCAGCACCGCTCAAAGCCTGCTTCACTTCATACACTTGACAGGATATACTGATCTTGTGTGTGGCTTTCTGCAAGTGGAGCGGGCAACTGATGAAGAGAGGCTTTCTAGATGATTATACGGACGATGCTCAGCGGCAAGATTCACCGCGCGACGGTGACTGGCGCTGATCTGAACTATATTGGCTCAATTACAATTGACTCGCGGCTAATGAAGGCAGCCAACATTCTGCCCTTCGAGCGGGTGCAGGTGGTGGACATCACCAACGGCGCCCGGTTGGAAACTTATGCCCTGGAGGGCGAAGCGGGCAGCGGTGTGATCCAGTTGAATGGCGCCGCCGCCCATCTGGTCAAGGTGGGCGATCTGGTGATTATTATGTCGTATGTACAGGTGCAAGACCCGGTGCCAGAGGACTGGCAGCCTAAAGTGGTGTTAGTCAACGAAAAAAACCAGATCACCGAAGTGCGTGGTATGTCGCAAAGCGGGTATGAACCAGTGCCGCTGGCCTGAGCGTCATCAACCGGAATATATTTCTCTTCGAGCCACAGGAGCGCTCAAGCAGCGCAGATTTTTAACAACATCGCACGAATCTGCAAGATTGCTCCATCTCCTTCACTGTATCATAGAAGCAGTAAACACCTGTGTCTTCTTGAAAAGTGAAAGGATTGGAACGATGGCACTCGAACTCTATATGATCGGGCTGGTTGCCCAGGATATGGGTAAGTCACTGGAATTCTATCGACGGCTTGGCCTGGCTATCCCAGAAGGAAGCGAAGGACAGACGCATGTTGAGGTCAAGATGGGCAGCGGGCTAACCTTCTTCCTGGACTCCAAACCCTCTCGGTGGGATCCCAACTTTGTCAAGAAGCCTGCCTCAGAGCGAATGGAAACAGCAGAGAGTTATCCCCTGGTCCTTGAGTTTTACTTAAAGAGCCAGACTGCTGTAGAGGCAAAGTACCAGGAACTCACGGGTTTTGGCTACCAGAGCCAGCGCGCTCCCTACAAAACCTCCTTTGGGATGTGTTTTGCGATGATCAATGACCCTGACGGAAACACCATCCTGCTCTCTGGTGATATAGAATAGAAGAGAAGAAAACCTTGAAAGGCTTGCAACTCTGCTATGGAGCGAATAAACATTTCTAGCGGCGCCCCCTGGGAGCCGGTTGTTGGCTATTCGCGCGCCGTGCGCGTTGGCAACGTGGTGCATGTCGCGGGCACCACAGCTACCGACGCCGATGGCAAGCTGGTCGGCAAAGGCGACCCTTATGCCCAGACGATCCAGGTGTTGCGCAATATCGAGTCGGCGCTGCACAAGGCCGGCGCCCGGCTGGAAGATGTTGTGCGCACGCGGATGTTTGTCATCACTATCGCCGATTGGGAACAAATCGGAAGAGCGCATGGTGAGTTCTTCAGAGATATTCGCCCGGTGGCAACGATGGTTCAGGTCAGCCGCCTGATCGACCCGGAGATGCTGGTCGAGATCGAAGCCGAGGCCATTATCAGCGAGGAATAAGCGCATGCCGGAAGCGATGCAAGATATATGGGCGCAGTGGCTCCTCCAGCGCCGGCACGGTGGCAACCCGGAGCATCTACAAGCGATGCTCAAGGAGTTGTTTGCCTACCGCGATCAGGTACTCAGCCACGCCAGCATTGCTGAAGGCGAAACGGTGCTGGATGTGGGCACCGGCGATGGGTTGATTGCTTTTGGCGCGCTGCCGCAGGTGGGGGCAACAGGCAAGGTTATCTTTAGCGATGTGTCGCAAGACCTGCTCGATCACTGCCGGGCGCTGGCCGAGCAGATGGGCATGCTGGGGCGCTGCCAGTTTGTGTGGGCTTCGGCTGACAACCTGGCCGCGTTTAGGGATGCCTCGGTGGATGTGGTGACGACGCGCTCAGTCCTGATCTATGTTGCCAACAAGCCGAGGGCGCTGCGTGAGTTCTATCGCGTGCTGAAGCCGGGCGGGCGTGTCTCGCTGTTTGAGCCAATCAACCGCTTCGCCTATCCCGAACCGCCCTCCCTCTTTTTTGGCTATGATATGACGCCAATCCTGGGAATCGCGCAAAAAGTAAAGGCGGCGTATGGCATTACGCAGCCGCTGGCAGAGAGTCCTATGCTTGATTTTGATGAGCGCACCATGCTGGCGCTTGCCGAGCAGGCGGGCTTTACTACCATCCATCTAGACTATCAGGTGGAGATTGCTCCCAAGCAGCCCCAGCGCTGGGAGACGCGCCTGCATAGTTCCCCCAATCCGCTGGCCCCAACGCTTGAGGAGGTCATCAAGCATTCGCTGACTGAAGAAGAAGCGCGGCAGTTCATCGATCACCTGCGCCCGCTGGTAGAGGAGGGCCGGGGCACAAACAGGCTAGCCCTGACCTATCTGTGGGCTGTCAAGACGGCCCACTCCACTCCTTGACGGTCCCGCTTGCCGTGTGCTATCTTGATTGCACGTATCCCTCGGCGCAGCGCTGCCCGAAAAAGCCGGGGCCGTCAGGAACACCTCCTCCGAACGCTCAGCAAGCAACGTGGCTATGAGCATGTTCCTCATTAAAAGAGAAATGGGAATACCTCCCGATGAACTGGGCTACCCATGCCATTGAGGCATTGAGCCAGGGCCAAACTGTGCAAGTGAAGCCGAGGGGCCACTCCATGCAGGGCAAAGTGAACGATGGAGATAGGGTCACGCTGGCGCCCTGTAACCCCGATAGCTTAAAGGTCGGGGATATTGTACTGGTCCGGGCGAAGGGGCATATTTACCTGCACCTCATCAAAGCGATTGACCGGGATCGGTTCTTGATTGGCAACAATCGCGGCGGCATCAATGGCTGGGTTGGCCCGCACGCCATCTATGGCATCGCTATCAACGTTGAGCCTTCCTGAAGCGTTCCCTATTGGAGAGCAACATGACCGAACACGCGCCCAACTGGAACCTGGAAACCCGCTTGATTCACACCGGCGAGCATCAAAGCGTAACAGACGCCCCGCAGCAGGGCATGTCTACCAGCATGCCGATCTATGCTACCTCGACTTTTGTGCATGCCAATGCTGACGCGCTCGACGCCGCGTTTGAGACGCCCCCGCCAGGCGCGCCGCCGCGCTTTTCCTATGCCCGTCATGGCAATCCTACTGTTGCCAGTTTGGAAGAGGCAATGGCAGTGGCGGAAGGCGGGTACGGCGCCGTTGCCTTTGGCTCTGGTATGGCCGCGCTGCACGCCGCGCTGCTGGCCGCCGGGCTGGCGCCAGGCGAGAGCATTCTGGCTGCCAATAACCTCTATGGCGCGTCCACCGGCCTGCTGCGCAAGCTCTTTGTGCCCTGGGGGGTGCGCGTCATCCTGCGCGACCTCACCGACACGGCGGCAACCTGCCAGGCTATCCAGGAAGAGCAGCCGACAGCCATCTTGCTGGAAACAATCTCCAATCCGCTGCTGCAACTCTGCGACGTGCCGGCCATCGTCAAGGCCGCGCAGAGCGTTGGAGCCGTTGTCGTCGTTGATAGTACCTTCACCACGCCGCTGCTGCTTCGTCCCATCGAGTGCGGCGCCGATCTGGTGGTCCACAGCGCCAGCAAGTACCTGGGCGGGCACGGCGATGTGATCGCCGGCGTCGCTGTGGCACGCAGCGCCGTTCTGCTGGCCTCGCTGACCAGCGCCGTGCGCATGGTCGGCGGCATGCTCGGCCCCTTCGAGGCCCGGCTGATCTCGCGTGGGCTAAAAACACTCTCTTTGCGCATGGAGCGGCACTGCGCAAACGCCCTGACGGTTGCGCAGTGGCTAAGCGAGCATCCAGGGGTCAAGCGGGTCTATTATCCTGGCCTGCCAGAGCATCCACAGCATGACCTGGCAAAGCGTCTGCTGGCGTGCAACCGCTTTGGGGGCATGGTCTCTTTTGAACTGCGCGATGCTGACCGCGCCTCCGTCTACCGCTTCATGGACGCGCTGCGCCTCTGCCTTTGCGGCACCAGCCTGGGCGATGTTTATTCGCTGCTTTCGTATCCCGCTATGTCGTCCCACCGCGACCTGACGCCCGCCCAACGCGCCGAGCAAGGCATTAGCGAGAGCCTGGTGCGGCTCTCGGTGGGCATCGAACACGCCAGCGACATCATCGCCGATCTCGATCACGCGCTTGCCGCCGCGCAGGCCGGCGCCTGAAAGCGACTTTACAACGCTGAGACTCAGCGATATACTACGCCTGGGTTTGTGCTGGCAGAAAGGTACACCCGCTCACGCCAACCCAGGCCGGAAGTCCGCAGCCGGCCAGTTTCGTGAACAAGGAGCAGACCTCATATGGAAGGGCCGGCTGAAGCACAGGACTATCTGAAGCAGGGGAAGATGCTGCTCTGGCAAGCACAGGCGCGCGAGGCCGCAGTTGCCTACGCGCATGCAGTGCAGCTTGCTCCGAATCTAGCTGCGGGGCATCTGGGGCTGGCTCAGGCGAATCTGGCGCTTGGCTCCTACGGGCTGGTTCAGATGGCGTGCCGCCGTGTACAAGAGATGGAAGCTTCCGGGGCAGAAGCGGCGCTGCTGGCGAGCGCCTTACTGTTCGCGCTGGACAGGCGCTTTGATCGCGCGCTGGAGGCATCAGAGCAGGTGATCGCCGCAGACCCCAGCCGGGGCTACGCGCACGCGCTGCGCGGCCATTGCCTTCGCCAGCTTGGCAGGGACTATGAGGCGGCGCTGGCCGAAGCCAGGGCGGCGCGGATAGAGGGCAATGTTGACTTTCGCGCGCTCTTCCCACAGATCGGCCCGGCGCCTCAAGCGCCAGGCGCGCCAGAAGCACCGCCGGAACAGCGCCGATCCGCTCCTCGCCAGGACGCCTGGCAGCCTCCCTCGAAGCTGCGGCGGCAGATCATCTGGTTTCGTTTCACGACGCGCCAGTATTCCCTGGCGATGACCGCGTTGATTATCATCAACGTCGCGCTCTTTCTCTGCCTCTATCTGTTTCCCTCTTTCTATCTCCAGACTCTAGGGTTTGGCTTTATGATTCTTCAAGGGGATTTCTGGCGTATTTTCACCGCCCCATTTATTAACCTTGGCTGGTTGAATCTGCTATTTAATATGTTCTTTCTCTATTTCATCGGGCGCTGGGTAGAGCAACTCTATGGGCCGGGGCGCTCTTTGCTGATCTATGTGGGATCGGGCATCCTTGGGGGTCTCCTGACCCTGCTGGTCGCTCAAGATCTGGCTTTCATCAGCGCCGCTACGGCGGTCATGGGTATCTTTGGGGCGTTGGGCGCGTATCTCTGGCAAAAAGGCTACGCGGTTGGGCTGACGTTAGGTAGCTGGCTCTTCTGGTTGGTTCTCAATCTCGCGCTGACCTTTAGCTTTGCCGGCTACTTCCTGCCTGCTGAGATGGGAGGATTAGCCATTGGGCTGCTGCTGGGTCTCGTTCTGCTGCCAGATTTCTGGGTGCCTATCCGTATACGGCTCAAGCGCGGTCAGAAGGCACAGGCGCTGACAGACGCCCTCAAGCCCATTCTACTGATCCTGGCGATAGATACAGGATTGATGCTGCTGTCAGCGCTGATTATTCACGGGCCGATCAGATGAGGGGTCAATCGTCGTTCTCATCCTGGTCCGCATCGGAGCTTTCGCCGCGCCGGTTCTGCCGCAGCAGTTCCTCAATATCCTGAATCAAGACCTCAGCGCTGGGCAGGTCTCCAGACATGCGCGGATGTGATTCGCCAGCAACGCTATGCTCTTGTTCGAGCGTCAAAGGCGGCGCCTCGTCATCATCACCGGAGGTCATGCGTTCCTCAAGCTGATGGACATAGCTTGACGCCTCCGGGTCTTGCTCGACCACCAGCGAGACGCGCTCTTGAAAGCGCGACGCGCCGGTTTGCAACTCGCGCAGATTGACATGCAGATGCAGCACTTCATTCAGCCGGGCCAGCAAGGCCGCCGACACCTGCAAGTTGGGTGAGACGGTCAGATAATGCGGCGCGGCGCCCCACAAGCTCAGCGCCGGCAGATTGGCCTGGCGGCAGGCATCATGCAGCACACCCAGAATGCCGGTTGGCCCTTGATATTTTGAGTGCCCCAGGCCCATCAGCGCCAGATGTTCGGCCAGCTCTGGTGTCGTTGAGGCTGCTGTAATCGGCACCGGGCGCGTATGCGGCACATCCGCCAGCAAACCGCCCAGCAGAGCCACCTGCGCTACACCGAGCCGACGGCTCAGGTCGGTGATCATCTTGACAAAGCTTTTCCAGCGCAGGTTTGGCTCCGTCCCCAGCAGGAAGATCATATCCCGCGCCGGCTCGGCCCGGCGTCGGCGCGTAGGGGTCTCGCCCTCTGGGCGTTCTGGCACGCGGGCGTAATAAAACTCATTGCTGGGCCAGGTAATCTCGCGCACCACGCCGTTGGTTAGCTTGGTTTGTGGGCGCGTGTCACTAAATGAAAAGAACTCTTCTGGCTCAATCTCCGCGAAGCGCTTCGCACTCCAGCGATCAATCAAGAAATGTACAGCCCAGGTCGCCGCGCCAGCCGCATCGTTCCAGCCTGCAAAGGCAGCAACGAGCAGCGGATCACGCAACTGAGGAACCTCGGTCACATGCAGCGCCTCTGGGAGTGGCGCTTCGCCTGCTCCGCCGGGTTCCTGTCCGCGTTCATAATCCATACGATTCTCCCCCAATTCCTCCAAAACAGCGTGGCTCTCTCCCCGTGCATCGCCAATCACGCTGCTTCCACCTACGCATCTCGAAGGCTGAGCAGCACCGGAGTAAACATCGGTAGTTGAAAACGCCAACCGCGCTCACTGGTGTTTGGCCCAGAAACGTCTGTCAACGCCACTGGCGCGCCAGCCATATCTTCTACTGCAAGAAATGGGGCACTGCTGGCCGGAAAGGAGACATCACTCCCTCTATACAAGACTATATCACATATCTGGCTCTCGGAGACAGGCGCCACCTCCAGACGCAACCAGCCGGCATCTGCAAGCGGCAGGGGGCCGACGCGCAAGCGCTGCCCAGGCCCGGCCAGCGCGGCAGGAATGGCCGGAGCCAGAGAAAATCGACCCGGAGCCACCTCGCGCAGCCCCAGGATATGCCGGACGAGCAGCGCACCCCCCAGCGCGCCCCAGCCGTAGCCCTCGATGCCGCCAGGGCCGGCATCCGTCGCCTCGCCCCAATCCGGCCAGTATTCGCGCGCGATGCCGGGGAGGCCTCCCTGAGAGCCAACCACCCGGCTATCACTCCGGCGATGTGCCTGTTCTAGCACTTGCATGGTCAAACGCGCCGCTGCCTCGTATTGCCCAACCGCCGCTGCTGATTCGATAACAGTGAAGGCCACCGGCGGCCAGACCAGCGGGTTCCAGCGTTCGCCATGCAGCGGCAGCGCGCCTGGCTGCTGAAAAACCGGCGCAAGTGCCGCTGACTGCCCTGGCGTAGCGCAGCCGCAGAGCAGCGGGGCCAGGTGCATAGCATCGCGCACTGGCGACCACGTCCCAGCACGACGATCAAAGTCACGAAACCAGCCATCAGGCTCCCACATCGCCTGCGTGCGCGATGTATACTCCTGAGCGATCTTCTGCCACTCGCTAGCCTCGCTTGCCAGCTTCAATGCCTCAGCCCACTCGCCAAGGATGCGCGCCGCCTGCGCTGCTGCCGCTTGCAGGTCCACTGGCCGCAGATGGCGCGTAGAGGAGGCGCCAGTATCGCCAGGGCCAAAGCGCGGCGAGCTATCCTGTCCGCTCTCATAGCTGCACGCATAGACCAGCCAGCCCTCCGCGTTGCGGCGCTCGCTCAGCCACCAGCGCAGATACGCCGCCGCGCCGGGATAGACTTTGCGCAGCCAGGCCAGATCGCCCAGCCGCCGGTAGAGCAGATCGCAGCAGAACAGCGGAAAGCCCCACTCTGGGGCCGTGCCACACGGCTCACCCGTCTCGGTCAGCATGTTGTAGCTGCCATCTTCGCGCATGCAGGGCACATTAGGCAGCGGCGCAGAGGTAAACGCGCTCAGCAAGACCTCTTGTGCCAGCGCCGGGTCCGCGTAGCTCAGCGCCAGCGCATCCAGCGCGGCCTCGGCCAGCACCAGTCTGGGCGCCTGAATCTGCATGCCATCCCAGACGCGACGAAAGATGCCCTGCTTTGGACGAGCGACCATGCGCAGCGTCTCCAGATCATAGACCCAGCCGCGTCGCCAGTGCGCCGGCCAATCGCCCTCTAACCTGGGCGTCTGCCCCCACCTCACATCATCGCCGGCACGCTTCCAAGAGAGAACGTCTGGCGAGCGCTTGAGCGCCTGGCGCGCCAGGTCTCGCGCCGCCTCTATTGCAACGGCGCGTTGCAGCAGCGCCAGCAGGCTCACGCGCCCGCCGGGCGGCACTTCTAGTGACGAGCGCAGGCCCACCCAGTGCGTCCAGCAGCCCTCTGGCGCGCCTGGCGTTGGCAACTCTGCTACCGGCTCATCATCTGGCGTTCCACCAAACCAGGCACGCAGTGCAGCCAATGTCGGCGCGGCCTGGTAGCCATCGGGTGGCTTTGCCAGGGCCAGCGCCACTGCCTGATCTTCTTCTGGATAGACGCCAGCCAGCGCTCCGCCTTGCTTGCGCTCCATCCAGGGAGCAGCCAGGATTCCTTGCACCCAGCGGCGCGTCGTCGCCGGGTTGTAGACATAGCGCAGTGCAAACAGCGCTTCCGCCCGGAGAGATGCGGTTCCCTGGTTCTCCAGCGACCACTCGCACGCCAGTGTCTCCTCATCAACCAGAAAGAAGGCAGCCCGGCAGCGCAGCGCTGGATGATCCAGATGAAAGCCAACCTGGATGATCTGGCTGCTATGATGGTCGCTGCTGATTGTCACCCCATGCCGGATAAAATCCTGCGGCGTCAGCAGCACGCGCTCGCCCACGCGCAGCCCGGCCAGCAGGTGCGCGCTATAGCGAAATTGATTGCGCCCATACGATCCATAGTTTGGGACGTGCCAGCCCATGCCAAGGGGCGCCAGCGAGCGCAGCACGCCGATGGGATGCAGCGCCCAGTTGTGCGTTGGCGTATCCAGGTAGCCATGCGGTGTGTAATCATCACTTGGGAACATGGCGCTTCCCCTTCTGCTCCAGCCGCATTGGACGAATTACCGCTTTTTTGCAGGCTGTATCTTCCACCAGGCGGCAAACTCACGAAGCCATTCATTCAGGCGGTTTGCTAGTTCAGTTGCTTCAGGTTCCATCCTTTGCACCACCGGCAGGAGCGGAAGAGCAACCGTATCCTTCACTTCACCATCAGTGCCAATCACCACGCCATCAACCACCGGCCCCTCCATGATGGCTGCCAGTGTCCGGCGGGCAGAGGCGGCCAGCGCATCTACCAGAACGCCCCCCTTCTTCAGCCGGTCTATCAGTTCGTGGTGGCATGAATCGGCAAGCGTGGTTACGCCCTTTGCAAACCACTGACTGATCTGCCCCTCCAGGTGTTCACACAGCTTCAGCACTTCAAACACCTCTTCGCGTACCTCGTGCTGGCGCTGGCCCATCTGCGTATAGACATGCGAAAAGCCGCCCATGCACTGCTTTTGCAGCGCCGCCAGCGGCTCGCGGCGATCTGGCGGCACCCGATCCAGGTCGATTGCCATCAGCCACATGGGCATGAACTTCTGGTGCAGACACCACTCCTGCTGCTTCCCGGCGGGCCTCTCCCAGAGCAACCGCCGCACGCCATTAAGCTCCTTGAACTGCTGGCAAAATGCTCCAATATAGGCAGCGGGCGGCAGCCCCACGATCTCACAGAGGGCGCGCAGCGGCACATAGTTGCCCTCTGAAGTCTCAATAATCGGCAAATCATCGGTCAGCGGCGCCAACGTGTAGATAGCGATAGTAACCTGGCTAAAATCTGGCGGCTGCATGGGTTCATCCTTTCAGCATCTCTGCCCACTTCTTATCATTCGATCACCCATCATACCACCCCTCGTTTACGAACTTCATCCGCAGGGTTGGGCACACAAAGCCAATTTCATGCTTCTTTCATAAACATCTCTTATACTTAGGATGTGATGACAATCCGGCTGCACTTCAAGCGTTGGTATAAGTGTATTCCCATTCTGGGAGTGATGAGGTATAGCTGGCTGCCAGCTATACCTGAATGATACTATCTGGAATAACCATCTATAAGGAGTGTTTCTTATGGCCCGCCTCACCAGGCCACGACCTATCACCAACCTCTTCTCTACTGACAAGGATAAAGGCGGGGATCAGGTAGCTTGCCTGGATCGCACAGAGAGTTTACCCCCGTCCTCAGGGCAGGCGGGAGTGCAACGCAGCCAGCAGCTCATTCGCATTCCCTTTGCTCGCCGTCATAAACGCAAACAGCGTTCGCGTAGGAGCCGTGTGCGTCGCTGGCTTCTGCGCTGTAGCCTGATACTCATGTTGGGGCTGCTCCTACTCACTCAGGCAAACGGAGCCTTCGGCGCCTGGGCCGCCGATGCCCTGCGCAGTGTGCTTGGGCCACAAATCACCGCCCAAATTGAATCCTGGTATCTGGGGGTGACCGATACGGTCCACCAGCTTACCTATCACCTCGGTGGTCAGCAGGCGAGCGTGCCCTGGAAGGTGGGGCCGACTCCGACCATCGGTAGGACAGCACCCGCCGCAACGCCAACTCCACCGCCAATGTCGCTGGTATCCATTCCGTCCGCTATTACTCCAGCGTTGGATGGTGAAGGTATCTGGACAACTGATGGGGTGCCGGCTTCACCCCCTGGGCTGCCGCCACTGGTCGCCAAGACGTTTCTTCGGCCAGACCCGGCACGCCCTTATGCCATTGCCACGCTCTTGCAGTTTGACCTGCGCCATCTAGCTCTGCATATGGTTGCGGGCACCTCTCAACCAGGAGGTCCACAAGGGATTGCCGGACCAGGAGCTATCTCTCCTAGCGACCAGCAGGGCAACCTCTTACTCGCGGCCTTTAATGGTGGATTCAAATACGCTGATGGTCATTATGGCATGATGGCCGATGGCACAGTCTATGTTCCACCGCAGCAAGGCCAGGCAACCGTCGCCGTCACCAAGAGCGGACAGGTACTCCTGGGCGCCTGGGGAGTGGACCCAGGGTTCACAAGTGGCAATAGTAACCTGATGGCCTGGCGACAAAACTGCGCGCTGCTCATTGATCAGGGCACGATCAATCCCCTCACCCAGGATGGCGTAGCCTGGGGCGGCACGATCCTGAACAGTGCCTATACCTGGCGCTCTGGGCTTGGCTTGACGGCAAACGGCACCCTCCTGTATGTTGCCGGAAATTCCCTATCAGCAGAGACACTTGGGAAGGCGCTCAAGGCTGCTGGCGCGGTGATGGCAATGCAGCTTGATATTAATCCCTTCTGGGTACGCGCCTTTCTCTATGAGAGAGATGCTGCTGGAACCTTGCACACGATGAAGCTCAACCCGGCAATGCAGGGCAATGCGTTAGATTACCTGCGGGGAACCCAGCGTGACTTTTTTTATCTCACCATTATTCCACCGCGCCCGTCCAGGCCAGGGCAGTAAGCTCCTGGGCGGCAATAACGCTCCCCTTTGCGCCGGCCTCTTCCATGTGCTACACTGCTCCTGGAAGGGGCGCGCCGGTTTCTGCGTCTCTTCCACCCACCACATCAAGCGACAGCCACGCCAGGATACGGCATGAAAATCATCATTGCACCCCAGGCACTCAAGGGAAGCCTGGATGCGCCTGATGTGGCGCGAGCCATCGCGCAGGGCATTGGGCGCGTCTGGCCGGGGGCTGAGTGTGTCTTGCTGCCGGTGGCGGATGGCGGTGAGGGCACCGTGCGCGCGCTCGTGGAAGCCACTGGCGGGCAGACCATCCCGGCGCGAGTCACCGGGCCGCTGGGTGAGCCGGTTGAAAGCTTTTTCGGCATCCTGGGGACGCCCGGCGAACCATCCACCAGCGTCATCGAGATGGCCGCTGCCGCCGGCCTACCAATGGTGCCGCAGACGCAGCGCGACCCGCGCCACGCCACCACACGCGGCGTCGGCGAACTGATGCGCCAGGCGCTCGATCACGGCTGCCGCCGGCTGATTGTCGGCATTGGCGGCAGCGCCACCAACGACGGCGGCGCTGGCATGGCGCAGGCGCTGGGCGCAGCCCTGCTGAACGCAGAGGGCGCAGAACTGCCGCCGGGCGGTTCAGCCCTGGCTCGGCTGGACCATATCTCCCTTGCTCATCTGGACAGGCGGCTACAGGAAACCGAGATACTGGTGGCCTGCGATGTCACTAACCCTCTCTGCGGACCGGAGGGCGCTTCAGCCGTCTACGGGCCACAGAAAGGCGCCACCCCGGCCATGATCGCCGAACTCGATGCCGCGCTGGCGCACTACGCGGCGATCATTCTGCGCGATCTGGGCAAAGACGTGCGCGACGTGCCTGGCGCGGGCGCCGCCGGCGGCCTGGGCGCGGGCCTGCTCGCCTTTCTGAATGCCAGCCTCACGCCAGGAGCGCCGCTCATTCTCGACGCCGTGCGCCTGAACGAGCATTTGCGCGGCGCGGCGCTTGTCTTCACTGCCGAGGGCCGCCTGGATCAGCAGACCGCCTATGGCAAAGCCGTCGCAGCCGTTGCAGCGCGCGCCCAGGCGCAGGGCGTGCCAGTGATCGCTCTGGGCGGCAGCCTTGGCATGGGCCACGACACCCTCTATCAATTGGGCATCAACGCGCTTGTGCCGCTCCCCGATGCCCCCATATCCCTCAAACAAGCGCGAGCGCGAACGGCAGAACTGCTGGCCGCCTCCGCCGAGCGAGCGGCGCGACTCATCACAATTGGAAGGCAGATGCCCCCAGGGTCATAGCTGCCTTCATACTTGCCGGAGGAACCACATGCTCAACATTCGACGCTATCAAAGCGCTGACAGCGACATCGTATGGAAATTACACAACGACGCAATAGGGCCAACCGGCGCGCATCTCGGCAGTGACTCCTGGTATGATGATGTCCTTCATATCGAAGAGGTATATCTGCAAAACGGCGGGGAATATCTGGTCGGCGAATATGCAGGGCAGGTGGTGGCGATGGGCGCATTGAAACGGACTTCAGCCGAGCGCGCCGAAATCAAAAGAATGCGCGTAGCGCCCGCATACCAGGGGCACGGATTCGGCCAGGCCATACTGGACGCGCTGGAACAAAAAGCAAAAGAACTCGGCTATACAACGCTGCACCTGGATACCGGCGTCAAAATGGTCGCCGCCCAGAGACTCTACCGCAAAAACGGCTATCGGGAAATCAGCAGGGGAAGCATCGCGGACGTGGAGGTCATCTTTTTTGAAAAAAGTATCGCCTGACGGTCAACGCCTCCCCTCCTACATTGCTTTGAACGCTACTTGCGCGGGGCGGCCAGGTGTCCTGCGTGGGTCTGGCGCATAATCTCGCGCAGTTGCGCCAGGTGCGAATCGTCGTGCATCAGGCCCATCACAAAGCGCCCAATCGCATTGATAGGCCCAAATCTGGAAAGCCCTCCTGAATAGGTGAAGGTGACCTCTAGATGCGGTTCATCCGGCCAGGCATCCAGGAAGGCATGGCGTATCCGCCGGCTTTCCGCCAGGCGTTGATGCAACTGCGCCACCGTATGGACCGTTTCCCAGTCTGTCTCATAGCGCGAGCGGCCCTCGATGGGCAGGCCACGAGCCAGCAGCGAACTGAGCGCCGCTGCTTCCTCGGAGGACGCGGTGGCATGGACAATCACATGGGCGAGCGTCCAGGCCAGGTCCACATCTTCGGCTTTGCCAAAGGTATCATTGGCTTCGGGGTCTTCAGGCACGAACACCACATCGGCATCCGTCGCGTCTTCAATGATCGCCAGCATGGTATCGATCATCTCATCCGTCAGCGCATGTAGATCGGCAACGGAGAGGTCACGGGTGAGATCGGCAAAGGTGGCTTTTCCCTCGCGCAGTGGGGTAAGATCAAGCATGAACAATGTTTCCTTCTAAAGAGAGTGTTAGAGAACTTACGATACATAAGTAGCACATTTTTTAGGAACTCGACAACAAGCTTATCTCCAGCGCCGCACAACCGCCTTTGATTGGTTAGCTCGCTAACCCTATTTTTTGCCCAGCATATGATATGCTTGGGGCATATCCAGTATCCCAGCGCTGTATACTCTGGCAAGAAGAATGTTGCCCAGCCAAAGGAGGCTCCCTGATGGATTTTGCCCTCAGCAGTGAACAGAAAATGGTCCAGGAAACCGTCCGCCGCTTTGTCGAACGAGAACTGATGCCCCTGGAGGCCGACCTTGTACGCAACGAGACCTACGGCCCCCCAACTGAAAAGTACAAGGCGTTGCAAGCGCAGGCCAAAGCGATGGGCTTCTGGGGCATCAATACCCCCAAAGAATATGGCGGCGCCGACCTGGGGCCGGTCATGACTGCGCTCATCACGATGGAGCTAGGGCGCACGCTCGTGCCTTTCACCTTTGGCGGCGGCGCCGATAACATTCTCTACGAAGCCAACGAAGACCAGAAGCGCCGCTACCTGATTCCCACCATCGAGGGCAAGCTGCGCAGTTGCTTCGCCATCACCGAGCCGGGCGCCGGCTCGGACCCATCCGCCATCCGCACCACAGCCGTGAAAGATGGCCGCCATTGGGTCATCAACGGCGAGAAAATCTTTATCACCGGCGGCAACGAGGCCGACTTTGTGCTGGTGGTTGCTGTAACCGATAAGAACGCCGATGTGCATAACGGCGGAGCCACCTGCTTTATCGCAGAGCGCGAGATGGGCTGGACCTCCAGCCCGATCCGCACGATGGGCGAATGGTCGCCAGCAGCGCTCTCTTTCCAGAATGTCCGCGTGCCAGAAGAAAACGTGCTGGGCGAGGTTGGCATGGGATTCAAGCTGGGCATGCGCTGGATCGGGCAGGGCCGCTGGATAATCGCCTCGCGCGCCGTTGGCACGGCTGAGCGCCTCTTGCAGATGGCCGTTGATTTCTCCAAGCAGCGCGTGACGTTCGGCCAGCCGATTGCTGACCGCCAGGCTATCCAATGGATGATCGCCGATTCTCAAGTAGAGATTCAGGCAGCCAAGTGGCTGGCGCTCTATGCCGCCTGGAAAGCCGAGCGCGGCATGGATACTCGCCACGACGCCGGCATTGCCAAGCTCTTTGCCGCCAATATGGTCAACCGCGTGGTTGACCGCGTGATGCAGATTCACGGCGGCATGGGCTACACCAAAGAGATGCCCATCGAGCGCTGGTATCGAGATGTGCGCGTCACCCGCATCTACGAAGGCACCGACGAAATTCAGCACTTCATCATCGCCCGCGATCTGCTGAGGGGTTATGTGAAGCTGGGCGAATGGATTGCTAACGAAGACTAATGGAAACAGGTAACTTTCGGCTGATTGCCACCGACCTTGATGGCACCCTGCTGCGCAAAGACGAGTCCGTTTCAGAGCGGACTCGTCAGGCTCTTCAACGAGCGCGAGAGGCGGGCGCAACCGTTGTTCTCGTCTCTGGCCGGCCCCCACGCACGCTCCAGCTCATCGCACAAAAAGCAGGCGTGACTGGCCTGGCTGTGTGCAGTAACGGCGCCATCATTTACGACCTTGAGCAAGGACATATCGTTGAAAGCTGGCCTATCGCGCCAGAAGTGACTTCCCAACTGATTGTCAAACTCCGCCAGGCCGCGCCAGGTATCCTCTTTGCTCTGGAGCTTGGGCTGCGTTATGGCCGGGAACCAGACTATCCAGTGCCGCGTATGGTGCTTCCGCAGGGATTCGATCCGGTGGTCGAGGACGCGCTGATCCTGAGCCGGGAGCCTGCGGTCAAGCTGATCGCCCGGCACCCAGAGTTTACGACTGAAGCGCTGGCCGAACTGATAAGCCGCGTCGCGGGCGAGACGGTGCTGGTCACGTATTCTGGCGTCGGATTCATCGAAATCAGCGCAGCAGGGGTACATAAAGCCTGGGCGCTGGAGAAGCTGTGTGCCCGGCTGGGGATTTCGGCATCAGAAGTGATTGCCTTTGGCGATATGCCCAACGACATTCCTATGCTGGCCTGGGCCGGACACAGCGTGGCAATGGCAAACGCCCACCCAGAGGTACTCCAGCACGCGCAAGAGATCACGCTCTCTAACATGGAAGATGGCGTGGCGGTGGTATTGGAACGTCTGCTCGCTGAAGACAAGATCGGCAACACGAGTGCCCCAGCAGCGCCGAAGTTGGCAGAGGGCAGACAGCAATGAGCCAGATTTCATTACAAGAGATTACCGCAGAGACCTGGCGGCAATGCGTCAGCCTCAAAGTCCGCGCAGACCAGGAAAACTTCGTGGCCTTAAACGTCTACTCGCTGGTACAATCAAAGTACGAGCCGGGGCTGGTTCCGCTGGCCGTCTATGACGGCGAGACGATGATTGGCTTTGTGATGTACAACGAGCAACCTTTCGAGCCAGGCAAATATTTCATCTACCGGGTGATGATCGGCGCAGATTTTCAGGGCAAGGGCTATGGCCGCGCCGCAATGCAAGCCCTCATTGAGCGCATGCAGGCTCTTCCCGACTGCCAGGAGATTGTCCTAAGCTATGAGCCGGAGAACGCTGTGGCTGAGCGGCTCTACGAAAGCCTGGGCTTTCGCAAGACCGGCGAAATCTTTGAGGGCGAAGTCGTCTCAAGCCTCAAACGGGCTTAGCAGCAGCTTTTTCAGGAGCATATCTATGCCAGAGGTCATCGCTTTTGGCGATATGCCCAACGATGCCCCTATGCTGGCCTGGGCCGGGCATGGCGCCCCTGTCGCCAACGCTCATCCAGATGTACTTCAGCAAGCCAGCGAGATCACGTTGTCCTACCCATAACTTTCTCAGAGACACAAGCAACTATAGAACTAAGCCTGATTACACTCAAACGAGCGCTTGCTTGAGCGTAACCGGGTATGAAAGTTACCCATGTATGAGTCTCTATGAAAGTGAGGGTAAACCAGGTCTATGCACGCATTTATCACATTCAGAACCGCCCGCCGATCGCTGCTGCTCGGCCTGCCAGTATTCCTACTGCTCTTTGCCGGCGGCGCCTTCCTGCTCACCAGCGCGCACGCGAGCAGCGCCACTGCTTCCTCAGCATATACCCAGCCGACATGGTGGGCCAAGTATCAGCAACTCCTGAAACAAACAGCGCCAGCAAGCGCTTCCAGCAGCGGATCGCTGACTGTTGGGGCAAACGTCGATGTCAGCAACGAAGACACGCCCCAAAGCGAAACCTCTATTACCATCAATCCCAACAATCCCAAGATACTTGTTGGTGGCTCCAATGAAATCATTCGCCTGCCTATGCGCGGCTATTTCTCCAGCGACGGCGGCAAGACCTGGGGCGCGGTAGACTTACCGCTGCCACCTGCCGCGACGACCAACGGTGTTGACTTCGGCTCCGACCCTGGCGTCGCCTTTGATACACGCGGAAATGTCTATTACTCATACATCGTCGTCTTCTTCAACCGCTCGTTCCAGTCAATCCAGGGGACCGAGATGGCCGTCGCCAAGTCCTCTGATGGTGGTCAAACCTGGCCGCAGGTCACCTTCTTCAACTTCAACAGCGGCAGCGGCAAATTCAACGACAAGCCGATGATCGCCGTAGACACCAATCCCAACAGCCCTTTCCGTGACAGCGTGTATGTCGGCTGGGATAACGCCTCCAATAATGCCGGGAAATCGTCCGCCAACGATGCGCTGCTCTTTGCGCGTTCCACTGACGGCGGCAAGACCTTTAGCAACCCCATCGCGGTGAACACCCTCAACGGCGGCCCTAACGCCGTTATTGGGGCTGACCCCTTTGTCGGACCAAACGGCGAGGTCTATGTGGCCTGGCACGATGTTCAGCACAGCCAGTTGATGGTCGCCAGTTCACTCGATGGCGGAGCCAGCTTCAGCCCGCAACAAGAGATTGCCTCTACTCAGGTTGCTTTTGATGATGCCATTCCAGCGATGGCGAGCCGACACGCCTTGCTCTATCCGGCTTGTGACGCTGACCGGAGCAGCAGCGCCAACCGGGGCACGCTTTACTGCTCCTGGATGGACGAGACCGCCGCGAACGGCACCGACATTTTTATCGCTCGCTCGACTGATCACGGCGCAACCTGGAGCGCGCCGCTGCGCGTGAACGATGATCCTGCTGGTGTACGCAAGGACCAGTTCAATCAGTGGCTCTCGGTAGACCCTACCTCTGGCTCAGTCAACCTGAGTTGGAACGATGCGCGTAACGATCCCGCCGACACGAAGACGGACATCTTCTTCGCGCAATCAACCAATGGCGGCCTCTCCTTTGCAGCAAATCTCAAGATCACAACCGCCATGAGCGATGAAAGCGCCGCTAACCCCAACGCAGACGCTGGCAACCAGTATGGCGACTACGAGGGCATTGTGGCCTTTGGCGGCAGTATCCATCCCATCTGGACGGATGGCCGTTTTGATGGTACAGTTGATCCTGCCACCGGGCAGCTTCTGGGCGAGGAGGTCTTTACCGCTACCATCAGCTAATACCACGCCTGGGAGCGCTATCTCCAGATTGAAGCACGAGAGCAGGTGGCAAAGCCACCTGCTCTCTTATCGAGGGAGAAATCGTTCATGCCAATTGATGCCAGCCTTGTTGGCGCCGAGTCTGAGGCGGAGACGGTTGAAGTCACTGCCGAGGCCATCCGCCAGTTCGCCGATGCAGTCGGCGACGATAATCCCCTCAGCCATGATGAAGCCGCTGCGCACGCTGCCGGCCATCCTGGTCTGGTCGCGCCGCCCACCTTCGTGACAAAATTCCGCCAATCTGTCTCCGCCTTCGCCATCGATCCGATCAAAATGCGCCTGCTGCACGGCGAAGAAGAGTACAGTTACTCGCGCCCGCTCTACGCCGGGGATACGCTGACCATCCAGACCCGTGTTGCCGAAGTGCGCCAGCGCCCAGGCAAGGGCAGCACCATGACCTTTGTGACCCTGGAAACGAGCGGCAAAGACACGGCTGGCGCGCACGTCTACACAGGTCGGACGCTCGCCATCCTGCGCATCCCCGATGAAGGAGCCGAAGCATGAGTAGCAGCATAACATCCCTCGCCGCCGGGCAAGACCTGGCCCCGCTGGTCAAGCCGGCCATCACCCGCGAGCAACTGGCCGCTTACGCCGAAGCCTCCGGCGACCACAACCCTATCCATCTCAACGATGATTTTGCGCGCATGGCCGGGTTGGATGGCGTGATCGCTCACGGCATGTTGAGCGCAGCCTTCCTGGGCCAATTCGTCAGCGGTTGGATGCGGACGTTGGAAGGTAAGGCCAGCCTCACACGTATCAAAGTCCGCTTCTCCGCAATGGTGCGCCCCGGCGATGTCCTCACCTGCAAGGGCAGTATCAAGAAGGTTGAGCAGCGCGAGGGCAAAACCCATATCACTCTGGACATCTGGGCCGAAAACCAGAATAGCGAAAAGGTTACCAGCGGTGACGCCGAGGTGGCTGTCGCATAGGGGCGCTTGCATCTCATCTATTAATATGCCACAATGTACGAGCGGCACAGCATCTAATTTGCTGTGCCGCTCGCGCCCTTCTACAAATCAACTTTCTTACCAAGGAGCGCTTCATGACTCCAGGATGGGAAGACCAACCACAGCCCTTTCAAGTTACCTGGCTTCTCACGGCAAGTGCTACTACCGGCTGGCTTGATTGGATTCATGGAGAACTCTGGCTCCTCCCATCAGGCCTGCTACGCCGTCCGCTCGGATTGTGGAAGACGGTGCTACATGGTACGGGGCCGACAGTCAACCAGAAACACTGGAAGAACTGGCAAATTGTTCTACCAATGCTCACCACCACCATTGCCGACAGCAAGAACGTTTGGGTTCCGCGCGAACATATAGTAAAAGCCTATCTGCATGAAGGAATGTCAGCAGACCGTCTGAAACTTGTACTCACAGATAGTCGCACTGTGAAGTTCCTCTGGCTGCCTTGGGATAATGCCTTCCATCCTCTACAAACCACCCTGAGCCAGTGGCTTGGTGAGCATCTCATCATCGACTAGAAAGAAGAAGCATTCCATGAGTACGAACGGCTGGGCGCAAATGGCCGCCTATTGGGATGAAAAATTTGGTGACGAGGGCGACCTCTGGCACCGATCATTGATCGACCCGCCGCTGTTGAAACTGGTGGGCGACGTTGCCGGGCAGCGCGTGCTGGACCTCGCCTGCGGCAACGGCTACCTCTCGCGCCGCTTCGCTCGACAGGGCGCCACAGTCACCGGCGTAGACGCATCTGCGCCAATCATCGAACGAGCGCAAGCGCGAGAAGACCGCGAGCCGCTCGGCATCACCTATCACATCGTTGACGCCGCCCATCTGGAGATGCTGGCGGATGAATCGTTTGATCTCGTCTTCAGCAATATGGCGCTGATGGACATCGAGGATGCCGCCGGAGCTATTCAGGAGGCTGCCCGCGTGCTGCGTCCCCAGGGGCGTTTTGTTGCCAGCATCAACCACCCCTGCTTCGACATTGTGAATGACTCAGGCTGGGAAATCGAGATCATCTATCCCAACACCACCGCCTGGCGCAAGGTCACCCGCTACCGCAAGCTTGCAGAGGCCACCGTCCCCTGGAGCCTGCCATCTGGCGAAGTCTACGAGACACACGCCCATCACCGACCACTCTCCTGGTACTTTCAAGCGTTACGCGCCGCCGGCTTTGTCGTCGCTGCGCTGGAGGAGCCGGCGCCAACCGAGGAGTTCCTGGCAAACTCCCCACAGGGCCAATGGATTGCCGAGATTCCGCTGCACTGCGTCCTCGAAGCCTGGAAGCTGAGCAATATCAAGTAACGCCAGCACTACTGCTGCTTCCGCAGAAACCAGCGGATAACCGCAACGATGCCCTGGCGCCGCGCCAGTTCCAGCACCTCAAGATATTCTTGCAACATCGTGACGTTCTCCTGGTCGCCATGCGCCTCAGCATCTTGCAGGGCGTCGTGGAGCAATTCAGGCGCCGATTCCACCAGCAGGAAAGGATGGCGCACCAGTACCCCACAGGCAGCGCGCCAGTCCGGCGCTTGCATAAGCTGGCGGAGCGCGTTTACCATCTCGCGCCGCGCCACCGCCAGCGTGCCGGTATAGCCCGCGAACCAGGCCCACCCTTTGAGACCACGCTGGCGGTGACTCACGGCTCGCCGGCGGGTTCTATGCCCAGACCGCGCGGGGCAGATCACTTTCGCCCCTAAATTCCTGTGCATCGACCTGCTCATCCTTTCCACCAATGAAGTGCCATATGGCGCTCGGTTATCCCTCTAACCAGGCAGGGTGCTTGATCTTTGCCTTCACTGAGCGTATACTGCACCTATCCTGGCAACCGGAAGTTGCTCACAGCACTCCAGACATTCGGTTTCCTGTGCTGGCTAGAGCATAACCGCTGAGCGGGCCATTTCTTGTTTAATTCCATGCGAAAAAGCAGCGTTACAGGAACTCTTGGGATTGACCTCGCCTGGGAGGCACTGTTGCACCGCGAGGTCAGCAGCGCGCTCCTGAAGAGCGCACTTCAAACGCCTGGCGACAAGAAAGCGCTTGCCAGGCGGGTGGGCATTAGCCCTCAATACCTCAGCTACCTCCAGAATCCTCACGATGAACGTACCGCCGACCCGCATCTGGCGAAAAAGATCTGCGCCGCTTTGCCGCTGGAACCGGAACAACGCGAGAGCCTCTTTGAACACCTCGTTCTCGCCAACCAACGCCGGCTAGAAGCCAGGAGGCTTCAGCGCATAGAGCTACAGCAGCGACCCCTTGAGGACATCGCGGAAGTCTTGGGCCAGTTACACCATCAAGCTGGGACAGCCAGCGATCCGCAGGTCAGCAAGCACAACTACCAGATTGTGCGTGACGCCGCCAGGGAAGCACTTGCACAGCTACCACTCCCTGCCAGACCAGCGCTGGTCGCGCAGTTGTGCTTTCTGGTTCACGATGCCCAATGTGTCTTGAATCGCCCGGATGACGCGCTCTACCATGCCAAACTCGCGCGAGTGATCTGAGAGAAGACGCCTGATAGCCGGTTTCAGCGGGAAAGAGCGTCGCTAGATCGCCTCTCTCTTCAGGCCATCAACGCCGAGGCCGTCGCGTACCACAACCTGGGGCTGTCGCGCCAGGCGTATGAGTCGTATCTGGAGGGAGAAACCACTCGCTCTTTCCGCGAGCAGCCGGCGCAATGGAAGCCCTATCTACTGCGTGGAAAGCTGGCGGCGCTCAGCCGCGTGCCGCGCTTTACGCTGAGCGAGGCCGAAGGCATAGCCGACCAGGCGCGAGCCATCTTTGAGCGGCGCGGCGACCCGATTGACCCGCTGTGGCTTTTTCTCAGGAAGCTGGCGGATCACGCCGGCTGGGGATACTTCATCCGGCGCGCCCTGACTATCGCCCTGCAAGCCGGCCTGATTCATCAGATAGACAAAATGCGGCAAGCATACGGGCCTGCGCTCGAACTGCTGCTGGCAGAATAGTTTCTGGTCTCGCCACTGACGGACTGGCCTGGCACAAGCACTGCTACCCTTGACAACGGGCCGTGAAAGTCATATAATCACAATGAAATCCGACTAAACTACTCAGATTTATAAAGGTTGCCGCTGCTGGTATTTGGCGGCATCACCAGGAACGAGGAGCGACCACACTATGTCTGAATTGGTCACTACGGAACTCGAACAGTATGCCGCCGGCTTTGCCATGCCGGAAAACTACATCTTCAAGTCCCAGAGGGGGCTTTCCAAAGAGGTCGTCGAGCAGATCTCCGAGATGAAGCGCGAGCCAGACTGGATGCGCAAGTTCCGCCTGAAGAGCCTGGAGCATTTCCTCAAGCGGCCCATGCCCACCTGGGGCGCCGACCTCTCCGGCATCGACTTCGACAACATCTTCTACTACATCAAGCCGATGCAGAACCAGGGCCGCACCTGGGAAGATGTCCCGCCCGATATTAAAGAGACCTTTGACCGGCTGGGCATCCCGCAGGCCGAGCGCAAATTCCTGGCCGGCGTCACGGCACAGTATGAGAGCGAAGCTGTCTACCATAAGGTGCGCGAAGACCTGGAGAAGCTGGGCGTCATCTTCACCGATATGGATACCGCGCTGCGCGAGCATCCCGACATCGTGAAGCAATACTTCGGCACCATCATTCCCTACACCGATAACAAGTTCGCGGCGCTCAACAGTGCGGTCTGGAGCGGCGGCAGCTTTGTCTACATTCCCGAAGGCGTGCGCGTAGAGATTCCGCTGCAAGCCTACTTCCGCATCAACGCCAAATT
>CAZFWN010000073.1:0-23671 GCA_964522745.1 uncultured Ktedonobacterales bacterium | reverse complement strand
CGGTGTGTCCGTGATAGGTCACCGGGTTGCTGCCATCCAGCGCGCCCCAGACCTGAACGGTGCCATCGTCGCTGGCCGAAGCAATGCGGGTGCTATCTGGCGACCAGGCCACGCTCTTCACAATGATGCCGAAGTTGGCACTGGTATAGGTATAGACCTTCTGGCCGGTGGCGCTCAGCCAGACCTGTACGCTATAGGTGCTGCTAGGTGCAGCAATATAGGCGCCATCGGGTGACCAGGCGATGGCATTGCCGGCCCAAGGAGAGGAAGGAAAAAGGCTGCTAGCGGGATAAGCAAAGGTGAGTAGCAGCTTGTTCGTCTGGATGTTCCAGGTCAGAGCCGCCTCATTGTTGCTGGTTGAAGCGATTATCGTGTTATCTGGCGACCAGGCCAGCCCGCTGATACCACGCCGATGCGCGGTGAAGGAGAGGGCAGGCTGCCCTGTCCCGGTATCCCAGACCTGGACGCTCGGATCAGTGCCGCCGGTTGCCAGGTATTTGCCATTGGGAGACCAGGCCAGCGCGGTGATGGTCCGATGGTTCGTAGCATAGGTGGCAATTTTCTTCTGGTTCGTTGTGTCCAGTATCTCTACTTTGCCCCCCATGCCGCCAAACGCCAGTTTACTGCCATCAGGTGACCAGGCCACTGCGTAGACGTGATTGCTGGTAGTGCCAGCCGCCGGACCTGGTGTGCTAGTCGGCGGGGGGGTGAAAGTAGGAGCTACTGGACCTGGACTCACCGTGCTAATCGGCGTTGGGGTGTCAGGGCCAGTCGTATTAACGATTGGAAAGGTGGACATCGTTGGCGCCGGCGTTGGCGAGCCAAACCATGATTTGAACGCACTTTGTACAAAGCCTGGCCCGCCAGTGAAGAAGAAAATGATGATGAGAAGGATCAGGCAGCCGAGCCGATTGCGCCTGGGGCGAGGCTTGGAGCTTGCCGGCGGCGCGGCGGGCGCGGCGGTTTGCGTGGCAGGCGCCGGGGCCGCGAAGCGTGGGGCGGTGCCAGCGGTTTGTGCCGCAAACTGGCCCGTCGCGGCGGGCGCCAGCACGGAGGTGGGGCGCCCGCTGCTCTGGCGCCCGCCCTCCCAGGCGGCTTCGAGCCGCTGGAGTTCCTGGCGCACGGCGCTCACCGTCGCCGGGCGCTTCTCCTCATCGAGCGACACCATGCGCTGGATCAGTTCCCATAGCCCTGGCAGCGCCGGCCCCGTGAGCGGGGCGAAGCGAAAGGGCGTTTCGGAGGGGTCATGCCCGCTCAGCACATGATGCAGCAGGGCGCCCAGGCTAAAGACGTCCGAGCGCGGGGTGGTCTGCGCCTTGCCGTATTGCTCCGGCGCGGCGTAGCCCGGCGAGCCAAAGGCGATGGTATCCTTCGATTGCCCCGGCTTGAAGAGGCGGGCAATACCAAAGTCGATCAGAAAGATGCTGCCAGTGGGCGTAACCATCACATTGCCAGGCTTGAGGTCGCGGAAAATAATGGGAGGCTGGCGGGTGTGCAGATACTCCAGCACGTTGCAGAGCTTGATGCTCAGTTCCAGCGTCTTTGCCACCGAGAGTTTGCCGCCGACGCGCTTCAGTCCCTCCTCCAGCGTCTCGCCCTCGATGAACTCCATCACCAGATACCAGCGCCCGCCCTCGTTGAAATGCTCGAAGATGCGCGGCAGGCTGGGATGCGACAGGCCAGCCAGCAGCAGCGCCTCGCGCCGAAAGCCCTCGGTGGCCTCGCTCAGTTCCTCCGGGCGCAGGCCGTACTGGCTCATCTCTTTGATCGCCACGCGCCGGTTGCCCAGTTCTCTGTCCTCGGCCTGATAGACCGCGCCAAAGCCGCCCTCGCCGATGCGCCGGGTGATGCGATAGCGCCCGCGCAGCAGTTGGCCGGGCAGCGGCGGCCCGGAGACCGAGCCGGAAGTGTTGGCTGTTGACCCTGAAGCGGGCGCGGCCAGCGATTCATCGCAGGCAAAGCAGGTGGTGGCCTCTGGCGGATTCAACGCGCCACATTTGGGACAATACGGCGAGGATGTGTCCATAGCGAAGCCTGGCTCCTTTGATGGCACTCTCAGGCCGGTAGGTAGGTCGGGCCGGCCTGTTTTCTTCCATCACAGATTGTAGACCCAAGGAGCAAGCGTGTCAACTATGGATGAGGTGGAGGGTTATGCAAGCCCCAGCCGCTTGCGGATTTGCTCCAGCGTGTCGGTGCCGGCATGAACGGCCAGCGCCGTCAGCGTCGCTTCGTCGGCGGCCTTGAGCGCCCCAACCATATCCTCCCCCAGCTTCCCAAAGCGTCCTTCCAAGGTCAATCGAAGCATCCGTATCCGCTCTTCGGCCTTTGCGTCTTCAACCAGAATCGGATAGAGGGGTGAATCTTTCAGCAGGTCGATGTTAGACATAAAGAACCTCCGATAGATCGAAAGCGCCAGGTCTTTCCTATGCCTGCGCGTGATGAAATGCGTCAGCAGCAGCGCGAGCGAGCCTACATCTTCCGACGGTGCTTCTTCCTTCACCCGCCGCATCGCTTCAGTCATTACGCTTTCATCCGCCCCTTTCATGAGCGGAATCAGCGGCATGATGCCAAGCCCTCCTGATGCCATCATATCAGATGCAGAGAGTTTGCGCACATCGATATTGATAAAGTGCCAGGTGGCAACGACAAATGGCCCGACGCGCCGCTCATAGGGTGACTTGGGAATGCCGCCTTTCTTTTGCACCCACAGCACAATAGAGAAGACTGGCAGATCATAGACCTAGTCAACGCGCGTGCCATACAGATACATCCGGCGCGGCATCGTATCATCTGGATACGCCTGAATTTCAATATTCGCGGCGCAGTCCGTATCGTAGTAGCGGACCTTGTAGAGCGTGTCTGGAAGCAACTGCGGCCCTGATGCCACATCCGTTGGCAGCGGCCCCAGAACGAGCGCGCCAGGCAGGCCGAGGGCCACAAAATCCTCCCGGCGGTTCTCAATTAACCACTTCAGGCTTTGATCCATCTCCGGCATCTAGCATTTCCCCTTCATTATTGATTGCTCCTCACCGCGCCGGCTGGCGGTTAAAACCGCGCCTTCTTGGCCTGCGAGGCCCGAAGCCCGCCTTCGCGGGCTGGGTCCAGCCGAGCGTCCCTGCTTGTAGCGCTGGCATCCCTGCCGGCGTTTGCCTGTAGCGCCGGCTTCCAGCCGGCTCGTACCACTTGACCTGCTGTGACGCTCGCCCGCAAGGCACACTTCCAGGCAAAGCAGGACGTTTTCCCGGCTCGTGGGGTGGCGCTCCCGCTCGCCCTCGCCTGGCTCATCGCCTGAACCCAACCCGCCTGCGCGGGTTTCCTGGCCGAAGGCCCTTAGCGCCGATTTTAATCGGCGCTAAGGGCCGGCCCAACACCAATGCTCGCGCTAGCGTTTCTGCTGTGTGGGGTTGGCGGCAAGCTGCTTTTTATATGCGAGAATCTTCTCAATCTTGCTCTTGAGCCGCAGAGCAAAGGCATCGCCCGGCGCACGCTGAAGTGCCTGCTCAAGCACCCCCAGCGCTTCCTCATACTTCCGCAGCCCAAGCAGCGCGGCGCCCTTGTAGCTCAGCGCAAACACATCGTCAGGCTCAAGCGTGAGGGCGCGCTCAAGAGCGGCTAACGCCTCGGTCTCTGCTTCAAGATTGACCAGCGCAGCGCCCTTGTACTTATAGGCAAAGGCATCGTTCATTTTGAGCCATGCAGGAAGGATAGCCAGAAGTTGCTCCAGGGCAGCCAGCGCCTCAACCTCCCGGCCAAGATGGAAGAGCGCGGCGCCCTGGTACTTTTCAGCAAAAGTATCACCCCAAGAGTTTGTAGCATGTTCCAGGGCTGTCAAAGCCTCTTCATAGCGCTGGAGATGGAAGAGCGCGGCGCCTTTGTACTTATGAATGAAAGCGTCATTGGGGGCGAACTTCAGCGCTTGGTCCAAGGCAGCCAGAGCTTCTTCATAGCGCTGGAGATGGAAGAGGGCCGCCCCCTTGTACTTATAGATAAAGTCATTACCGGAAGTGAACTTCAGAGTTTGGTCCAGTGGTGCTAGCACTTCTTCATACCGCTGGAGACTGAAAAGTGCATATCCCTTCCTCTGAAGGATTTCGGTATCGCGGCTATCAGACTTGAGCGCCACCTCAAGGGGGGCCAGGGCTTCTTCATATCGGTTAATCCGGTAAAGTACCATTCCTTTGTATTTGTGGGCAAAGGCATTACCAGACTCAAGCTGGATCGCCCGCTCAAGGGCATCGAGGGCTTTCTGATAATAAGTCTGCCCATCCGCCCAAGAGATAGATGGAGAGGAATCAATATAATACAGTGCCGCTCCTTTGTACCTGAGGGCAGCGGCGTCATTGGGGTTGAACTGGAGCGCATGCTCGCAGGCAACGAGCGCCTCTTGATACTTCGCAGCCTGAAATAGACTCTTTGCTTTGGCCTGCCATTCCTGCTCTTTGGCCTTGAGGGTATCGCTGGTGAGTTCTGCCACCTTGCTCCAGATTTTATCCTGCTCGTGCGCAGATAAGCTGCCCAGCGGGGTATCCGGGTCATTGATGGCCTGGAGGCGACTCAGCGGGCTGCGCCGGAAGGCGCAATGCTCCAGGATCACTGGGAGAATGGTCGCTCCGTCTTCTTTGGCTGCCGCCAGAATCCTGGGCAGTTCTTTATAGGCCACGAAGTCTGAGGCCAGAAAGGCCACGCTCACCAGCAGGATGGTGACCTGCGCCTCGGCTAGTCCGCGCTCGATGGCCGCCATCCAGTCGGCGCCGGGCTGAATCTGCGTGTCATCCCAGACCTGCATGGCGCTCTCGCGCAGGTAGGGTCTGAGGTGCTGCTGCAAGCGCTGCAAGTAGGCCCGGTTCTCGTGGCTGTAGCTGATGAACGCTTTGGTGCGATACGTCGGGGTCTCTCCCATGTTCCACCTCTCTCCCATCGAGATGTGCCGTTGGCCCTAGCTTCTGCTCAGGTGAACACTGCGTGCCGGGCGCAAGCCGCTTGTCGCGCCCGAATCCTGTCGTTTTTCAGATGGATAGCTGGAGAGATTATAGACCCAGGGAGCAAGCGTGTCAATGAGGACATGGTGCTGAGCAGACGATGGCGCGCCTATCAGGCGCGCCATGTAGGGGACAGAGATGAGAGTTGCTCAGGGAGTGAGTATCGGGTGGAAGGACGGGTTCAGGGTATTGCTGGCATGCCAGTCACGGACTTATGGCGCTGCAAGAGGAGAAAGCCGCTCACCAACAGTCCCACCCCGCTGACGGCCAGCGCCAGCCAGAAGCCCCAGGCCACGCTAAACGCTGTGCCGGTCAGTTGTTGTCCTGCTGACTGAAAGACTTGCTCGGCATAGCTTTGCAGCGATTGCACCTCCAGCAGGAAAGAAACCTCCACCACCAGAGCTACCAGCAGGGTGATGCAAGCCAGGATCGCCGCCATGCGCCGCCACAGCAGACCCCGGCTCAGCAGCCAGGCAATAGCGAACAGCCCTAGCGCCGCCAGTGGAATCAACCACAGCGCGAGAAAGATGTTGACATGGGGTGTCAGACAACTCGTACATGGCCCGCTCACAAAGAATGGGGTCTGGAGGCCATTGGCTGCCGTGTTCCATCCCGAAGCCGTCGCCGTCTGGGCAACGATCACCTGCTTCTGCGCCGTCACCTGGTAGCCGCCGCCAGGGCCGGCGGTGGAATCAGGCGTAGAGAACCAGGGTAGGAAGAAGACGATGATGAGTGCCAGCCCGCCCAGCAGCGTGGTCTGCCCCGCCAGTCCGATGCGCTGCCAGAAGGAGAGCGCATCGAAGCGGCGCCCAGAGGACACCGCGTAGAGGGCAAAACTGCTCGCGCCTAGAGCGATCAGCGTTGCTGTCAGTCCTAGCCAGAAGCCCACGCCTGGCCCGGTGGAAAAGACAAAAACTGCTGCTCGCCCGGAACGCGCTGCCAGGCTATTCAGGAGAAACGCCAGGCCATCTCGCGTTTGCGACAGGGCTTGACTGGCGCTCACGCCATAGCCAACCTCGACAGCCAGTACGAGCAGACCCAGCACCAGCAGGAAGATGCGCGTCCGCCTGGCGTCCATCTTTACGAGCGCCAGGAGCAGCGGCAGCCCAATCAGCAGCAGCCCCGCCAGGAACACTAGCCAGAGCAGCAGAAAGCTGAATCCTTCATGGATCGGCCCAAACGGCCCATTGGTATTCAGCGCGAACGTGCCGCTGGCGATGGAGAAGCCCGAAGGGGAGGAAGCATAGTGGCGCAGAAAGTGCGCGTCTTTGACAACCGTTGGATTACAAACAGGATCAGTACATACCAGGCCGGAGCTAAACCAGGGCAGAAAGAACGAGCCGCAGAGTGCCAGTCCGGCCAGTATCCAGAGGAGGCCAGGGAATTCCAGGCGCTGCAAGAAGCCATTGGGGCCACCACTGCGGTTGCTGGCAGGCTGAGCGCTGCCCTGAGCAGGCGCAGCAGCTTGCTGGGGTCGAATACTAGACATAGCGTATGCTCCTTATGATAGATGATAGTAAGGACGAAGGGGCCGTCCCCCTACCCTTGTCTCCCTTCCAGCACCGATGTCAATAGCCTCCAAAGCCCACTTGTGAAGCTACCGAGCGAGCCTGGGCAGCCGCTAGGTCAGCCGGACCCTCCTGGCCTGAGCAGACCGGACAGCCTGGCTCGTTCTTCACCCGCGCGACGCTAAAGCGCAAGTTGCGTGGGGTGATGCGCGCATGCAGTGGGCGTGTGCCACGCAGGTCCAGATGGGCCATCCATCCGGTGGGCTGCGACCAGGTCTTCAATGCGCGTACCTGCTTGCCCCGTTTGCGGACCCACTGCATCAAGGTGTTGATGGCTGCGTGGGGCACACGATTCATTCCCATTGCGAGTTTCCTCTCTCTGGCTAGACAGCCAGGACGTGTTCAGCCAATCTGTGACCTGCTGGAGTCAGGGCCAGCCCACGACTGATGTAGGGCTGGCGGTGCAGGTAGCCCTGCTGCTCAAGCGCCGTCAGGTAGTAGGCAACCTGGCTGATAGAGGTGAATCCAAGGGCTTCCCCAATCTCTCGGCGGCTTGGGGGCCAGCCCTGCGCCTGGGTGTACTGTTCGATGTAGTGACAGATGGCGGCGTGCCGCTGCCCGATCCCGCGCATCAGTGCCTCCCTCCCTGATCATTCTTTCGGGTCCAGGGCCGCGCGCACCGGGCATGTGCCTGGGGGAGATGCGGCCTGCTAAAGCTGGACGCGATGCCCAACTCTGTTCGATACTTGGCGACGGTTCGGCGGGCGATCTGAATACCGCGCTGCTCCAGGATTCCAACCAGGCGCTGATCACTCAATGGTCGCGGCGCCTGGTCGATGATCTCCTGCAATACCGCCTTGACCGACAGGTTCGCTGTGAAGAACGTTGCCAGAGGCACAACCTCGGCGCTGGGCAGCAGCACATACTTGTCAGTTGTGGCCCGGCTGATCGTAGAGGGATGCAGGCCAAGCTCTTCCGCCAGCTCGGCCCTCGTCAGCGGCTGGAGCGCGCGGATGCCATGCTCAAGATAGGCGTGTTGCCGCCGCACCAATGCCCAGGTGATCCGGCTGAGCGTCTGCCAGCGGTGTCTGAGGCTGGAGAGGAAGAACTGCGCTTGCGCTATGGAGTGAACGAGGTACTCGCGCTTCTCTACCGACTCTCCGGCCAACCCGGCGCGTTCGCGGTACGCCTGGGCATAGGATTCGCTCACGCGCAGTGAGAACCGCTGAGCTTCGACGACCTCAACCTCATACGGCTTCTCGCTTCCTTCTGGCAGGCGACGAATCAGCACATCCGGGATGAGCGGGCGTTCCGGCTCTTGCTGTCCGCTCACTCCTGCTCCCAGATACCCCTGTGCTGGGAACGGGGTCAACCGATCTTGAATAAAGCGATGGATCTGCTCAATCTGTGTGGCCGTCACCCCCAGTTGCCGGGCGATGAGTCCATACTGCCGCCGGCTGAGTTCTGTAAGAAAGCGATCAACAACGGCGACAGCCAGAGGCTCTGGTTGCCCTTTCGCTTCCAGCGACTGCAATTGCAACAGCAAGCACTCGCACACATTGCGGGCGCCGACTCCCGCCGGCTCTTGCGTTTGCAAGGTGGCGAGTACCCGCTCGACCTGCATCGGCGAGACCCCTAGCAGGGAAGCCGCTTCCTGCACAGAGCTTTGCAAGTAGCCATGCTCGTCGAGGCTGCCGACCAGATACTCGATCACCGGGTTGGCATCGTCTGGCAGTTCGGCCTGAAGCGCCTGCCGCAGATGTTCAGCCAGGGAGAGTTGGGCTGGCAGATAGTCAGTCGGGTTCGCAGCATCACTATCGCTGCCTCCCTGTATGGAAGGCAGTGACCAGTCGTCCTGTGTAGTCGTTGAAGGGAGGGCGGAGGCCAGTGCAGAAGCGGGGCATTCCAGGCAATGATTGCCCAGGAGAGGCCGTCCACAGGCCGAACAGAGCGAGTGTTCTTCCATTTCGAGTGCTGGATTCTCTGCTGCCTCTTGCTTCACCAACTGCATCAGTTCCGCCGACGAAACTTCCAGCACATGGCTGGCTTGTATGAGCCACTGCAAAGGCTGGTGGAGTGGCGCCACGTGTGCATCCTGTGACAGGATGAGGGGCATGCTGTTCACCTCCTCGTGCCAGATCAGAAATTCAGGGTTCCGGGTGGGGGCAAGGGAATAAAGGAAGGGATCTGCCAGTGCAATCGCAGGCACCTCTCCCGCAGGGCCAGGAAGAGGAGTGTGAGCAGAGCCTCCATCACGAGCGCGAGCAAGAAGCCACAGAGCAATACTGCCGGGAAACGCTTCATTGAAGCGTACTCCTTTCTGAATCCTGGGACGCCCCAGGGTCCGTTTGTGCCTTCATACCCACTTGACTCAACAGCAGATGCTGCAAGCTGATGGTTTTTCATGATCTATCCGATGTACAATGAGTTATCAGGTATCTGCTCCAGGAGCAGCGAGGCCCAGATCTTTCGATGCAGCATGTTTGTTGTTGTATTTACATGAATGAACAGTCGGTCATATAATTATAATACTAGGAAACATTCGTTTTTTCAAGAGACAAGCGCTGATTGGCGCGGAAGGTTATTGGAGGAGCAGCGATGAGAGGAAGAACTACCGACCCTCATGCGCGTCAGGCCATGCGGGACCGCATCCTGCGGGCGGCTGCGCACGAATTTGCCCAGGTGGGCTATGAGCAGGCCAATATTACCCTGATTGTCGAGCGAGCTGGTATTGGGAAGGGCACCGTCTATCTGTATTTTCCCAGCAAACGTGATCTCTTTCTGGCGATGTTGCAAGCCATTGCCGAGCGGCACCTGGCGGCGGCCCAGGCTGCCCTGGAAAGCACATCATCCTTGCAGGGGCGGCTTGAGGCATTTTTTCTCGCGCTGGTTCGCCTGGCTATCGAGGACGCTGATGGGTTCCATGTCTATCTGAGCGCCCTCTATGGCGTGAATCGGGCCTTCCAGCAGGAGGCATTGCGGCTGCTGCGAGAGTCGCTTTTGCTGCTGAGCAAGATTTTGCCACAGAAAGCAAACGGTCATATGGCGCCGTCAGGAGACCTTGAAACACGCGCGCTGTTTCTGTTTTCGGCTACTGAGTCTCTGGTGCTATCCGCTCGCGTACTCGGCTATAGTGAACGTCACCTGCGGGAATTAGCTCCTACGATAGTTCAGTTTATCTTGCAAGGGCTGGCGGGCTAGGGCGTCTCCACAACGTCCTGAGTGAAACACCCAGTTCGATCACTCGAACTGGGTGTTTCACTTAACACAAATTTAACAGGCGCTTAAATGATAGTTAAAGAGCGGGCGGTACAGTAGCAGAGGAGCATGTGAGCAACACATAAAAAAGAGGTGTGAGAGACACCCTTGCGCATGCACAGCGTGGTTTTAAGGAGGACTTCATGAGTCTATTTTCCCGGTGGTCGCGCAATCGCGTCCTAAGTGGCTCGACGCTTGCCACCATTTTCCTGGCGCTAACGATGCTGCTGAGCGCCTGTGGCGCCCAAACCAACACCAACAACCCGCCAACAACCGTTCCTACGGCCAACCCAGCGAATTGCTCGGTGAGTACGTCTGATCTTGGCCCAGGCGGCAGCACCAAGGCCACCGCCCCCAACGACAACGCTACCGGCAATATCACCATCGATGGCTCCAGCGCGCTTCAGCCACTGGTCGTCCAGGCGCGTGATGAGTATGTGGCGGCCAACACCGGCGCCAATATCACCGTGAATGCCGGCGGCAGCAAGAAGGGCATCACCGATGCCGAGGCGGGCGCCGTGCAGATTGGCAACTCCGACCTGTTCACGCAGGATGTCGATCCCACCGCCTACAAAGACCTGACCGATAATCAGGTGGCCGTCGTCGTCTTTGCCGTCGTGGTCAACCCCGATGTAGCGGCGAAGGTGCATAACCTGTCCACCAGCCAGATTCAACAGATCTTCGGCGGCCAGATCACCAACTGGAGCCAGCTTGGCGGCCCCAGCGAGACGATCACCACCGTTGAGCGCCCCAGCGGCTCTGGCACGCGCGGCACGTTCTCCAAGTATGTGATGCAGGGCCAGCCCTCGCAGCCGAGCCAGACCCTCCAGAAAGATGACAGCGGCGCACTCGGCCAGACGGTTGCCTCAACTCCCGGCGCGATTGGCTATATCTCTACCAGCTTCATCGGCCAGGGTGGTAAGTACAACGGCCAGATCATGCCGCTGTGCATCGATGGGCACAAGCCCAGCCCGACGGATGTTGCCAGCAACGCCTACAAGTTCTGGAACTTCGAGCATATGTTCACGAAGGGCCAGCCGACGGGTCTGGCGTCCAGCTTCATCAAGTACATCCTGAGCAGCGACTTCCAGCAGAAGGACTTGCCGAGCCTGTACTTCATGTCGGCCAGTCAACTCAACGCTGCGGCGAAACAGTCGCACCAGCCCACCGCATAAATGGGCCGCTGGCGGTTGAAACCGCGCCTAAGGGTCTTCGGCCACAAAGCCTGCCTGTGCAGGCTGAGACGAATGCCGGCCCGGTTTTAACCGCCCGCTTTGGGCAGAAGGGAACAACCCTCTATGGCCGTATCAACACCCCCAGCGCCCATCCGTAGCCCGGCGGAGGCCATGCCTCTTAGCCGGGCACGTCCCATTCTGATCGCCTCAGCCGTGCTGCTGGTCGCGCTGCTCCTCCTGCTGGATGCGGTGCTGACGCTGGCGAACCCGACCCCGGCGAACGGCGGAGGCCAGACCGCACTGTTCCTGGCGCTGGCCGGCGGCTATTGTTTGTTTGTCGCTGCCGGGCGCCTCTTCGAGAGCAACACGCTGCAACTGGCGCGCGCCATCTATACCCTGGCCGCCGGGCTGGCCGGCGTGGTGATGGCGCTGGCGTTTTCTGGTAGCTCTCAAGCCACCATCCTGTGGCTCTTCTTCGCCATTGCCGCGCTCTATCTGGCCTTCTTTTACTTCGTTTCGACTCTTAAAAATGATCGCCTGGCAAACGGCTTCTATTTGATGAATGCAGCGGTGATTGTGCTAGGCATCGGCGCGCTGCTCTATTTTATCGGCGTCAAGACGCTGGACCCCTTTATCGGCCCTCAGAAATATTTGGGCAGTAATATTCCCCCCGTCAATATTCTTGATTTTCTCACCAAGGATCTCTGGCTGCCCTCGCCCGATATAGGCACTGGGGCCAAGCCGGTAGCCGGCGCCTGGCCGTTGATCTATGGCTCGGTGATGGTCATGCTGCTGGCGGTGATTATCGCCACGCCGCTCTCGATTGGCGCGGCGCTCTTCCTGACCGAGGTTGCCCCGCCCTGGGCGCGCCGGCTGGTGCAGCCCGCGCTGGAACTCTTTACCGGCATCCCGTCGGTGCTGTATGGTTTTGTGGGCCTGACGGTGCTGGTGCCCTTCCTTGGCAAGATTCTGCGCAGCGCGCAATCGGCGATTAATCCCACGCCAAACTGGCTGCTGGGTACGGGCCAGGGCATTCTGGTCGGCGGCTTTGTGCTGGCGATCATGATCCTGCCGACGATCACCAGCCTGACGGTAGACGCGCTCAAGGGCATCCCTGGCGCGATGCGCGAGGCCAGCATGGCGCTGGGCGCGACCCGCTGGCAGACGATGGCCCGCGTGCTGCTGCCTGCTGCCAGTTCCGGCATCTTGACCGGCGTGATTCTGGGCATGGGCCGCGCCATCGGCGAGACGCTGGCGGTGCAGATGGTCATCGGCGATGTGCCGGTGGTGCCCAAGTCGGTCTTTGCCGCCGGCACGACAATCACGGCTCAACTGCTGCATGATTTCGGCGAGACGACGCCCGATACCTTTGCGCGTAACGTCCTCTGGAGCCTGACCGGCCTGCTGCTGCTGATCTCGCTGGCTTTTGTCATCATCAGCCGCTACTTCCGGCAGATTATGGCTCTGCTAGGCAAGGTGCCGCGCCGGGTCTGGCTCGCGCTGTTTATCGTCAGCTTTGCCGTCAATATCCTGCTGGGCGGCGACCCGATCAGCTTCTTCCTGGTCCTCATCAGCAATATCCTGGGGGTGATTCTGGGTCCGCTCAACTCGATCAGCGCCTTCCTGGGCGGCGATGTCTGGCTGGTGCTGACCAGCAGCCCGCCACCGTTGCAGAAGACCTTCGAGGGCAGCGAGCAATTGCAACTGATTTTGAGTACCATCAATATCATTGTGACGCTCTATCTGATCGTGAAAGGCATTGGCCGGCTGAATCGCTGGCTGCGTCGGGGCCGCGTGATTCAAATGGAGCGCATCCGCAGCCGCGCTCGCCGGACAAACAGCGCGGCGATTGGTGTCATCTGGGGCATTGCCGGGGCGCTGGTGCTGCTGCTGGGCGCGCTGATGCTCTATCTGCTGATCTCCGGCTTCCAGGTGTTGTCGCTGGGTGGTCATGGCGGTGCCCTGGGCAATCTCTGGCATTTCCTCTCAGCTACACCCGATCAGGACGGCATCGCGCCAGAACTGTTTAACTCGCTCTACCTGCTGGTCGCTACAATGGTCATTGCCATCCCGATCTCCATCGGCGCTGCCGTCTATCTGGTCGAGTTTGCCAAACAGAGCGGCCCGCAGGGCGTGCTGACGGCGATCATTCGCTTCTGCTCCGAGACGCTGGCCGGCGTGCCCTCGCTGATTCTGGGCCTCTTCGGCTTCCTGACCTTTGTGACGGTCAACGGCTCCGGCACGCGCTTCGGCTTCTCGCGTCTGGCCGCCATCCTGACGCTGGTGCTGCTCAACCTGCCGCTGCTGATGCGTATCTCTGAAGATGCCATTCGCGCCGTGCCGGGCGAACTGCGCGAGGCCAGCCTGGCGCTGGGGGCGACGCGCTTCCAGACGGTGAGCAAAGTCATCATCCCGGCGGCGCTGCCCGCGCTGCTTACGGGTGTCATTCTGACTGCCGGCAAGATCATTGGCGAGACGGCGGCGATTGTCTTCACCGCCGGCCAGGATAGCCCGCGTAATTTCCTGACGTTGAACCCGCTGGTGCCCAGCGATACACTGACGATTCACGTCTGGGTACTCAAGACCGAGGCGTTCACCGCCAGTTCGGATGTAGTGGCCGCCGGCACGGCTGCCGTGCTGGTGCTGTTCCTGTTGTTCTTTAACCTCTCGACCCGCGCTATCGGCGCCACGCTCTACCGGCGCCTGACGGCCAGCAAATCATGAGCCAAAGGAGGGATGTATGAGTGAGGTAACAACGCCGAATGTGGCGCAGGAGTCGCTGGATGAGGCGATTCGCCAGGCCAACCGCGCCGGCCAGGGCGCCGCGCCCTGGCTGCCTACGCAAAGCGGCATCGAGCCAGGTAATGCGGAGCAGCCTCCCCGCCCGGTGAGCGATGGGCAGATTAAGATGCGCTCGGACAACCTGAATGTGTTCTATGGCTCAAACCGGGCCATCAAGAGCGTGAACTTGAGTGTGGTGGCGAATGAGGTAACGGCGCTGATCGGTCCGTCCGGCTGCGGCAAGTCCACCTTCTTGCGCGCCCTGAACCGCATGCACGACCTGACCCCGATTGCGCGGGTGGAAGGCGCTGTCCTGCTGGATGAGCGCAATATCTATGGCGCTGGCATCGATCTCGTACAGCTGCGCCAGCGTGTCGGCATGGTGTTCCAGCGGCCTAATCCATTTCCCAAGTCGATCTTTGAAAATGTGGCCTATGGATTGCGGGTGCAAGGAAACAATAACCCCCGCGAACTGGCGGAGATCGTTGAGCGCAGCCTGCGCGGCGCGGCGATCTGGGATGAGGTCAAGGATCGGCTGAGCAGCAGCGCGCTGGGGCTGTCCGGCGGCCAGCAGCAGCGCCTGTGCATTGCGCGGGTGCTGGCGGTGGCCCCAGAGGTCATCCTGATGGATGAGCCGTGTTCCGCGCTGGACCCGATTGCCACCTTGAAGATTGAGCAGTTGATGGAAGAACTCAAGCGCGATTACACCATTGTGATCGTGACCCATAATATGCAGCAGGCGGCGCGTGTCTCGGAGCGCACCGGCTTCTTCCTCACCGGCGAACTGGTCGAGATCGGCCCGACGGCAACGATCTTCTCGCGGCCCACCGATAAACGCACCGAGGATTATATCACCGGGCGCTTTGGTTAGGAGAATAGTGATGACACGAGATGCCTTCCATCATGAGTTGGATGCGTTGGAAGAAGGGGTCGTGCAGATGGCGACGCTGGTGGAGACGGCCATCGCCCAGGCAGTGCAGGCGCTCATTCAGCGCGATGTAGAACTGGCCCAGCGCGTCATTGATGGCGATAACACGGTCAACGAACACCAGCGTACCATCCGCAACAGGACGTTTGGTGTGATTGCCCGCCAGGCGCCAGTAGCCCGCGACCTGCGCGAACTGGTGACCATTCAACTGGTCATTAACGAACTGGAGCGTATGGGCGACCACGCGGTAGGCGTGGCGAAAAATGCGATCCGGCTGGCTGCCCAGCCGCCCGTCAAGGCCGTCGTTGATCTGCCGGAGATGGCAAAGCTGATTCGCCAGCAGGTGCGCGACGCTATCCAGTCATTCATCGATGTCAACGTGGTCGAGGCCCGCGCCATCTGCCAGCGCGATGATGAGGTCGATCACCTCTATCGCCAGATTTTCGACGAACTGCTCGCTTCAATGCGCGACGCCGAGAACGTGCCGCAGGCCACCAGCCTGCTCTTTGTGGCGCACGATCTGGAGCGTGTGGGAGACCGCGTGACGAATATTTGCGAAGATGTGATTTATATGGTAACGGGTGAAATCGAGGAATTGAATTAAGGCACCCATGAGGGAGCAACTGCTGTGCAACGGACGATCCTGGTTGTTGAAGATGAACCGATTCTGCGCGATACCATCGTCTATAATCTGCGCGCCGATGGCTATGAAGTGCTGACGGCGGGCGATGGCGCCACCGCGCTTGATACGGCCCAACGCAGCCGCCCCGATCTGGTGCTGCTTGATCTGATGCTGCCAGTGTTGGATGGGCTGGAGGTGTGCCGGCAGTTGCGCCAGCGTCAGGACACTACCGACGTGCCGATCTTGATGCTGACGGCGCGGGCCGACGAGACGGATAAGGTCGTCGGCCTGGAGATGGGCGCGGATGATTATGTGACCAAGCCCTTTAGCTGGCGCGAACTGCGCGCCCGCGTGCGCGCCCTGCTGCGCCGGGCCGAGCCGCGCCCCAGCGGCGCCCTGGCTCCCGGTCAGCGCGACGAGGCGCGCATTATGAGCGCCGAAGACCTGCGCGTGGACCTGGACCGCCGCGAGGTGGTCAAGGGCGAGCGCATGATTGAGATGCCGGCCCGGCTCTTCGACCTGCTGGTCTATCTCATGCGCCATCGCGGCATGGTGCTGACCCGTGATCGCCTGCTGGAACACGTCTGGGGCTATGACTTCGCCGGCGACACGCGCACCGTCGATGTGCATATCCGCTGGCTGCGCGAGAAGGTTGAGGAAGACCCGGCCAATCCGATTCTCGTCCAGACGGTGCGCGGCGTGGGCTATCGCTTCAAGGGCTGAGCCGGCGCCGCGCTTCCCCGCGCTTACTTGCAGGCCAGCGGCGTATCTGGCAGCGGCATAAACGACGCAATAATGGTCTGCATCTCCTGCTGCCCCTGTGCATAAAAGCCAGGCGGCATCGGCGTGGCCGTCGGCGCGTTCGCCGGCATAAGAACATCGCCTTTCCAGTTCGGATAGGTGTAGTCGATCTGGAAGGAGGCGCTGCTGCTATTGAGCAGCCAAGCGGGGTTGCCGTCATGAATAACGTGATGACTAGCAGGCAATCCAGCAATGGTGGTGTTGTCTTGCGTTGGGGGCAGGGCGCCACACATCCACTGCCGCTCAAAGTCGTTGATGATGGGTGTAATGGTGATCCAGACAGTGATGGTCTGTTGCCCGCGTGGTGGTCCGCCCAGCGCGTCCATCACGGGATGCACCGTAACGCTCCCCTGCGTATTTCCCATCGTTTCTTTCCCGCTGGTATCGCGCTGTACCGTCCAGCCTTTGGGAAGAGAAACGCTGAAGTAGCCGCCGGGGTCTTGATAGCGCTGCCAGCCGGCGGGAAACGTTGGCGCGGGCGCGGCGCTGGCCGGCGAGAAGGCCCGGTGGCTGAATGCAAAGAACAGGCCGGCGAACAAGAATACGACGATGCTGATGGCCGCTGCCCCGGCGATCAGGCCGCGCCGGGTCTGCCTTTGCGCCGGCTGCCCGGCTTCTGGTGGTTGGGGCGCGTCCCCCTGTGGAGGCGGCGTAGGTTCGGGTGACATGGACATGCTGAATTCCTCTTTCCTCTGTCTTGTGCCACATCCGGCTGAAGGCTTCACTTGTAGCGCCGGCTTCCAGGCGGCTCGTCCAGTTCGCCGGCATCCCTGCCGGCGCTACAAGCGGATTGGCATCAGGCGAAGGCGCCGTCCCAGGCGGCGCCGAGCCTTGCTAGCTGGTCTTGATATTCTATGCGGCTGGCCCACACCGCCGGCCAGGCAGCCATGCCCAGCGCCGCGCCGGCGAAGGCGCCGGTCAGGCAGGCGATGGAATCTGAATCGCCGCTGCTGACGGCGGCGCGCCGGATGGCCGCAGCAGGATCATCGGGAAAGAGCAGGAAGCAGAGCAGGCCAGTCGCAAAGGCTTCCTCGGCTATCCAGCCAGCGCCCGTTGCCAGGCAGGGATCGCTGCGGCGGTCCTGCGCGACCAGTGCCGCGTCCAGACGGTCTAGGACGCCCAGGCATTCCTCCCAGCCGCGCTCGATAAAGCCCACCGGCGTAGACACGCCGGGCCGCTGCCAGAGCAGCCCAAGCCAGTCCGCGTGATAAACCTGGCGCTGGCGCTCTGCGTAGTCGCGCAGCCAGCCCGGCAATGCCGCCGGCGAGCCACCGCTCGCCAGATAATAAACCGTCATAGCCGTCAGATCGGCGGCTGCCAGGGCGGTGGGATGGCCGTGCGTCAGCGCGGCCTGAAACTGCGCAATAGCCGCGCGCAGAGCCGGCGTCATGCCTGGCTCACTCTCCGGCAGCAGCCCCACCGGCGCCACGCGCATATTGGCGCCGCAGCCCTTGCTCGAAACAACTGTTGCCTGGTGCCAATGCAGACCTCTCGACAGTTGGGTGCAGGCAGCCATACAGGTATTGCCGGGGGCGCGGGTATTGTCCGGGCTTTGCCACCAGTCTACAAAGCGGCGGCGCAGCGGCGCCTCCAGGGTCGCTGCCGTCAACGGGCGCGGCGCCTCCAGCAAGGCCGCGCCGACGGCCAGCGCCATCTGGGTATCGTCAGTCACCAGCGCCGGGTTGCCCTCCGGCGCGGTTGGGCCATCGGGCGGGTAGCGCTGGAGGATGCGCTCAACGCTGAGAAACTCGGTATCCGCTCCCAGCGCGTCGCCAAAGGCCATGCCAAAGAGCGCGCCAGAGGCGCGTTGCATAGGTGCCATCGCTCTACCTCACTGCTTGATCTTGCTTGTATTGTCTCAGACGCGCGAAGACCTGGCAAGGTTCCATTGGCCCTGACCAGGGCCAGGTACAAGGCGCTGGCAGCAACCCAAAGACCGCGTCTGAAGCGCGCCCCTTGAGGCTAGGAGCCACGAAGGCCGCCTGCGCGGCCTGAACACAAGAGTGCCAGGCGTCTCCTGCGAGCCGGCGTAGGCCGGCTTGGTGGCGCTTCGCCTTGAGGTGCGCGCTTCAGACGCGACTTTTGCACTCCACCCGGCCTATTGCCTGCCACAGCACTTGCCAGGCTACCTCCGGGCTGTGCAGGCACTCCAGGGAGGAGTAAAGCTGCCCGATGCGCGCCAGCGAGATGACCAACGCCCAATAGCGTGCCAACCAGGGCAGCCAGCCGGGGCGGGTGACCAACTCGTGGGGCGCTTCGATCAAGCGGATCAGCCGGGCCACTTCAACCTCCAGCTTCCGGCCCAGCCAGGTCAGGTCGGGCCGCACGTCTACGACCCGCAGCGGGCGCGTGTCCAGATCGGCAGCCAGCCGGCGGACGAGCGCCTGATCGATGCCGGCTGCGGGCAGCGGAAGCGCCCGGCGCTCGGCCAGGCGAGCCAGCAGCCAGGGACTCATGGCCCCGGCGACGTGGCGGGCCAGCGGCAGCAGCCGCCAGATCGGCCCCAGGGTCCAGCGCAGCGTGCTGGGCAGGACGCCCAACGCGCCGCCGTTCAGCCAACTGACAAACGATAACCAGCATTCCTTTGTCGATGGATTCATGAGATGATCTCCTTCGCGTGGCAAACCAGCAAACACCAACCGCAACCCCCCGCCAACGCGAAACGGCCATCCCCCCATGCAGACAGATGCCCCTGCCGGAGCGCGAGGAAGGCAGCGCTGTGGCGCCAGATGACACCACAGCGGCCTCGCCCGCCCTCCCGGCAAAGGACACCCAGCCCGCCAGAAGGTGGCCGTTCAGAAGATCGCCCCACAAATGGTACAATCTCTCCCTAGCCCCCTCCTGGTAGTCCCAGGCGTGGGGTTGTGACGCGCCGGTGTTATTAACACTGGCGCGTCAGCCGTCTCTTTGCTGGAAAGGTGCGCGGCGCCCCATCAGAGGCGCCTGGTTCTATCATAGTCTATAGCTTGCTGAGTGTCAAGTGGCAAAGGACTTTTTGGTTGCATCCAAACGTGAGGCTGAGGCGCTCGTGGCGCCGGCATCTTGCCAGCGTTCTGCCTGTAGCGCTGGCTTCCAGCCGGCGCAACGAACGCCGGCAGGGATGCCGGCGCTACAAGCAAAGGCGCTTCCTGCGTAGCGCCGGCGCGGTTTTAACCGCCAGTCTTCTCTACCTCTTTCCAACCGCCGGGCAAACGGCTACAATAGAGGCACGCCAGGGGCGCGCCGTCTGCGCTCCTGGCATGGCGTGGAGCATTGATAGCGCGCCAGGCGGCGCTCCGATTCAGCGAAGGAGCGGTGAACACATGCCAAAGGTCTCGATCAACGGGTGTCTCTACAATTATGAGGAGCGCGGCGCTGGCGAACAAACCATCTTCTTCGGGCATGGCCTGATGTATAGCTGGCAGAGCTTTGAGCATCAGATCGCGCATTTTGCCAGGAAGGGCTATCGGGTGATCGCTGTTGACTGGCGCGGCCAGGGCGAGAGCGAGGGCGGGGACAACCCGGAGGACTATAGCCTCTACCATCTGGGCGACGATGCCTACGCGCTGTTGCAGCATCTCGGCATCAGGCAGTGCCATTGGGTCGGCCTCTCGATGGGCGGCATGGTGGCGATGCGGCTTTATGCGCGCCACCCCGAACTCTTCCGCTCGCTTACGTTCATCGATAGCTCCGCCGCCGATGATAAAGAGCATCTACCAACCTATAAGCAGATGGATGAGACCTATCTGGCCTATGGCGCGGTGCCGCCGATCCTCGCCGGGCTGGACGCGACCTTTTATACCCCCGCGTTTCCGCAGAAGAACCCGGCGGAAGTGGAGCGCTGGCACCAGTACTGGACGGGCAGGCAGGACCGTCAGGTGATGTATAACGCCATCATGCCGGTGATTGACCGCGATGATGTCAGCGAGACGGTCAGCCAGATCAGCGTGCCGACGCTGATCCTCTGCGGCGACCAGGATGTCTCCACGCCGCCGGAGAAGAGCGAAGACCTGCATCGCCGCATCAAGGGGTCCAAATACATTGTCATTCCCAACGCCGGCCATATGTCCAGCGTCGAGCAGCCCGAAGCTGTGACCACCGCGCTGGATGAGTTCATCAGCAGCGTTTCGTAGCCGCTGCCAGAAGAGGGGAAGGCAAGAGGGATGTTCTACCCCTGGGCCTGGTCTCTGTAACCACCCGGCGAAGAAGAGGGGGGAACAAGGGCAGTGCTGATGCTTGCTAGAATAGAAAGGAATGCGCTTGATGAGCATAAGCAGTAGACCAGAGACCGGCTTTGTTGCGGTCGAGGGTGGGCGGCTCTATTATGAGGTGGCAGGAACAGGGCCAGCCCTGGTGCTGGTACATGCTGGCGTGGCAGATTGCCGGATGTGGGATGAACAATTCGAGGTCTTTGCGGAGCGCTCCCGCGTGATTCGCTATGATGCGCGAGGCTTTGGCAAGACGACCTCGGAGAACGTCTCGTTCTCCAACCGCCAGGATATTGTTGATCTGCTCCGGCATTTAGGCGTGGAACGCACGGCCATCCTGGGCCTGTCACGCGGTGGGCAGATCGCGCTGGACTTTACGCTGGAGCATCCTGAGATGGTGAGGGCGTTGATTCCGGTGGCAGGGGCGGTGAGCGGCTATCAAGATCAACCAACTGAGGCCGAGATGCAGACGTTCACGGAATACGAGCGACTAGAGGAGCAAAAGGACTATGAGGCGCTGACCGACCTTGCGGTGCGCGTCTGGGGTGATGGGCCAGGCCAGCCGGAGGGGCGCGCCGCCGCCTCGGTGCGCGAGCGGCTGCGCGAGATGATTGCCAAGAACTACCGGACCCATCACGAGGAGCTTCAGCCGCGTGTGCTGGAGCCGCCCGCTGTGGGCAGGCTGGGCGACGTGCGCGTGCCCACGCTGGTTCTCTGGGGCGATCTGGATTACTCAGGCGTGGTGACGGCGATGAAGATGCTGGCGCAGGGGATCAGCGGGGCGCAGCAGGTGATCTTCCCCGGCGTGGCCCATATGGTGAATATGGAAGAGCCAGAACGCTTCAATACGGTCGTGTTAGACTTTCTGGAGCGTGTTTAGCGAAACACAGCAGCAGAGATACCTGGAGCGAATCCGCGCCCGCCTGCTGGCGCTTCTCTCAGCCGCCAGCAGGCCGAGCGCGATCCGAGCGTCTACCGCCCGGTGAGCTGTATGGTGATCTGGAAGATGGGTTCAAGCTGCGCGAAGCGGCCTTGCATGCGATACTGCTCGTACTCACTTACCCAGCGCTCCATCTCTGCAAGCGCATTCTGATAGAGCTGGTCAACATAGCTCTGGGGGATGGCTGAAGGGTTTGGCGTTTGATGGAGGGTCTGTCGTCTTTCTTCCTCTTCGAGCAATTCAAGTTCCTGAAGTTCAGGGTCGTCTTGCCACTCGTTGCGCATGGTGTGCTGTCTTTCTGACGCTGCGAGCGTCTGGTTCATTGTTATTGAGAACTTGCTCCCATACTAGCGCGCACGCATCGATCTGTCAAGCGCTGGCCTGGGCCACGCAGGGGCGATGGAAAAGTCGCGCCTTCCCCATCGCCGATTAAAATCGGCGCTACGGGCCTTCGGCCAACCAGTCCCGGCGGGACTTCCTGGCGCCGCAGGCGCCCGTAGCGCCGATTTTAATCGGCGAAAGGCCGCTAGGAGCGTTCGGCCTCGATCAGATCGGCGCGGACGCGCTGCACGCCCTGGCCGATGTTTTCGGCTTTGGTGATCTTGAAGCGCCCCATGCCGGCGGTTTGCTGGACATGCGGACCGCCGCAGACCTCTTTGGAGTAATCGCCGATGCTGTAGACTTTGACCAGTTCGCCGTAGCGCTCGCCAAAGAAGGCCAGCGCGCCGGCGTCGAGCGCCTGCTGCAAGGGCATGACCTCCATTTGCGTGTGCAGGTCGCGCTCGATCTCGCGGTTGACGATCTCTTCGACCCGTTGGATTTCGTCCGGCGTCAGCTTCTTAGGGTGCGAGAAGTCAAAGCGCAGCCGCTCCGGCGTGATGTTGCTGCCCATCTGATGTACATGCGTGCCCAGCACATCGCGCAGCGCTTGCTGCAAGAGGTGCGTCGCCGTGTGCAGTTGGGTGGTGCGCTCGCTGTGGTCGGCCAGCCCGCCGGCAAACTTGCCCTCATTCGCCGCCCGCGAGCGCTCCTGGTGCTGCTTGAAGAGGTTGTTGAAGCCCGCCAGATCGGCGACCAGGCCGCGCTCATTCGCCAGTTCCGCCGTCAGCGTCGGTGGGAAGCCAAAGGTATCGAAGAGCCGGAAGACCGCTTCGCCGGGGATGACTGTCTCGCCCTGCTGGCGCAGCCCGTCCTCCAGCTTCTGAAACTCGCGCAGCCCGCGCTGCAAGGTCTGACCGAAGCGCTCTTCCTCGCGCTCCAGTTCGCCCAGGATGGTCTCCTGCCGCGCTGCCAGTTCGGGATAGGCGCGCCCGTAGCGTTCGATGACCACCCGCGCCACCTGCGCGGTGAAGCCGGCGGGCAGTCCAAGCTCGTGGCCGCCGCGCACCGCCCGGCGAATCAGCCGGCGGCAGATGTAGCCCTGCTCGACGTTGGAGGGCGCGACGCCATCGGCGATGATAAAGGTCGCCGCGCGCAGATGATCGGCGATAATCCTGGTCAAGCGCTGCTCCTGCTCTGGCGCGAGCGTCTCCGCGCCCGCCGGGCGTAGTTCGCGGATGCGCGCCACGATGGGCGAGAAGAGGTCTGTCGTATAGACATCCTCGGTGCCGCTCAGCATGCACAGGATGCGCTCCAGCCCCAGGCCCACATCGATGTTGCGCTGCGCCAGCGGCTCAAACGTACCCTCCGCCGTCTTGTTGTACTGCATAAAGACATTGTTGCCGATCTCGATATACTTGCCGCAGCCGCAGCCCGGCTGGCAGTCGGGGCCATGCTTGGGCCGGCCCGTGTCGTAGAACAGTTCGGAGTCGGGACCGCAGGGGCCAGTCTTGCCCGCAGGCCCCCACCAGTTGTCTTTCTTAGGCAGATAATAGATGCGCTCCTGCGGGATGTCCAGGCTCAGCCAGACCTGCACCGCCTCGTCATCGCGCGGCGCGTCCTCGTCGCCGGCAAAGACGGTCACAGAGATGCGCTCCTGCCCCAGCCCCAGCACGCGAGTAAACCATTCCAGCGTCCAGCGCAGCGAATCCTCTTTCCAGTAGTCACCCAGCGACCAGAAGCCCAGCATCTCAAAGAAGGTATTATGGCTGATGTCGCCCACTTCCTCGATGTCATCGGTGCGCAGGCACTTCTGCGCGTCCGTCAGCCGCCGGCCCTGCGGGTGCGCCTCGCCGAGCAGATAGGGCACGAGCGGCTGCATGCCCGCCGTCGTAAACAGCACCGTCGGGTCGTTCTCCGGCACCAGCGGCGCCGAAGGAATGATGGCGTGCCCGCGCTCGGCAAAGAAATGCAAAAATGAGTGCCTCAGCTCATCTCCAGTCATGATAATGTTCTCCTTGTCTGTAGGCTGGCGATTAAAATCGCGCCTTCTTGGCGTGCCGCCACAAAACCCGCCTTCGCGGGTTAGGACGAGTACGTGCCTGAACCCAGTCCGCGTAGGCGGACTTCGTAGCCCGCAGGCTAAAAAGGCGCGATTTTAATCGCCTGCGTTA
>CAZFWN010000072.1:0-23832 GCA_964522745.1 uncultured Ktedonobacterales bacterium | reverse complement strand
GCTATTTTCGATGGGGTGTCTGAGCAGTTTGCTTGGGAGAGGATAAATAGAGGCAGCGCTTGCGGCTATTTACATTGATTGGGGTGATTGTACCTGGAGGAAGCCTTTTCGACCCTGTTATGGTACCGGGCGATCATCGGTCTACGTTGGGCGCAGCCATGTCTCTCCATATACACGCAGGGCATCCACGACGGCGACTGCGCCGCGTCCCTGCTCGGTCAGCTCGTATTCCACGCGAGGGGGAATCTCGGCATACACCCGACGGGTAATCAGACCGGCAGCGCTCATGCTGCGGAGCCGGTTGGTCAGCACCCGCACGCTGATCCCGGTGGACACATGCAGTTCGCCGAAGCGGCGCGGTCCCGCAGCCAGGTCACGCACAATCAACAGCGTCCAAGCGTCGCCCAGAAGGGCAACCGCCGCAGCAACGCCACAAAAACTCGCTCCGCCGGGACGCGCCTGCCCATCCGGCCAGGCGGAAACACTGGCTGCCGTTTCAGTCTGCTCATCACTCATCTATAGTAGCTTCCAATTCTCTCGGCCTTGACACGTGAACGATCCTTATGCTATACATTATATAGCTACTGCGCAATACGCAGCATTAGAAATCAGCAGGCGCATTCGCCAAACATCCGTCTGCTGGTTTCTTCTTTCTTCGTATTGTTCGCTCACACTGCGCGCTGTTCTGACGAGCAGACGCATCCGTCCGCAGATTGGAGATTTTCTATGACTGCTCATTCCCAGCAGGCGCCTGGCGCCTCGATTGCCCCGGAGACCCAGATGGGCCTGGTTTCCCTGGCCGTTGCCGACCTCAACACCTCCCTTACCTACTATACGCAGGGACTCGGCTTCGTTGTGCTTGAACAGCAGGAAGGGAGCGCTACCCTGGGCGTCCCTGGGACACCGCTGCTGTTCCTCACCGAAGAGGCTGGGGCGCAGCCCTTCCCGCATGACCGCTACGGCTACACCGGGCTATATCACTTTGCCATTCTGGTGCCCAGCCGCGCTGATCTGGGCCGCTGGCTGCGCCATTGGCTGGCAGTTGGCCTCCCCTTCCCAGGCCAGGGCGATCATCTGGTGAGCGAAGCGTTCTATGTCACCGATCCTGATGGCAACGGCATCGAGGTCTACCGTGACCGTCCGCGCAAGGAGTGGCCCTATATCAGTGGGCAGCTTCAGATGGCAGCAGACCCCATTGATATTCAAGGCGTACTGGCGGCAGCCGAGCAGGAGGGAAAGCCCTGGACCGGCATGGCGGTGGGCACTCGCCTGGGCCACATGCACCTTCAAGTTGCCGACATCCCGCAAGCCGAAGCCTTCTATCATGAGGTTCTTGGCTTTGACATCATCGTCCGCATGCCTTCTGCACTCTTCATTTCTGCTGGAGGTTACCACCACCACATCGGCATGAACACCTGGCATAGTCGTGGCGCCGGACCCGCGCCCACGGGCATAGCAGGACTGCGCTCCTTTACCATAGAGCTTCCCAATGAGGACGCGCGAGCCGCTGTCCTCGCCCGCGTTCGCGCGGCGGGCCTTTCTGCTATCGAAGCGGGTGAGGTCGTCACGGTTCAAGACCCCTGGCGCAATACGATCTGCTTGACCATCGGGCCAGTCGCCGCCGCCCAGGTTGCGGCAACACTCACACAGGTCACTTCGCTCAACTACGTCCAGCAGCGATAGCTCGCTGCCGCCATCAGATTAACGCTGATACCTGGCGAGCGCTTCCGTCACCGCCAACTGCTCAACAGCCAGTCGCAGCAAATAGTAACTGTGGAGCAGCGCGTGGGCGATCTGCTCGGATTCCGGGTTCATCTGATGGCGGCTGGCTGCCATGTGTGCCGCCACGCTGGCGAGAGCATTGGCGCAGGCGATCAAGCCGATCTGGCGCATACGCTCGGCCAAGCTGCGCAATTGATCCTCGACGGCGGGCGAACTGGCGCGCACGCCACGCTCGGCAATCTGCTCTAGCTCGTGGCTGGCCGTTCGCAAGAGTTGACTCACCGCTGAATGGTCTCCCGCAAAATCATCCTCCTGCTCTCCTTCTTGTTCCTCCTCCAGCGCATCTTCTTCCTCTTCGCTGGCTTCAGGCGGCATGGCCTCATTTGCTGGCGTCGCTGACGCGGGCGCGGCAGGCGTGGTTGTCGCCTTCCAGGGGTCCAGCGTCAGATGCAATACAGAAGATTGGATGGGCCTGGGGAGCAGCGAGCGGTTGAGCAAAGAGATAGGCGTCACTTGCAGCCCCTCGCTGGTGATGAAAGCTGTGCCCAGCACGCCCCAGGTCTCCCATTGTTTGGGATCCCAGGACTGAAGCGTATCCACCGCAAAGGACCATTCGGCTGCGTGGGGCAGCGTCAGCGGTAAGGCGCGCCCGGCAGCATCGAACACCGGACGGACTAGCGCCTGGCGCATCTGATCATAGACCGGCTCGCCCCATTCGGCGGGCGTGACGACGACCAGCGTATCCAGCGGAGAACCTTTGACCAGCCCCGAAGCATGCGAGGCGGCAATGTGTTCCGCCAGCTTATACCAATCTTCGAACTGTGTGCCCTCCAGGTTCAGGCTGGTCAGGTCGGCGGAGCCAGAGAGGAGCGCCTGGCATTGTGTGCGGCCAGAAAGCCGGCCCATGCGGTTGCGCTGCGCGCTGCTCAGCCGAAAGCGGCTGCGGCTGATGATGCTTGGCGCCGGCGCGCTGTCCCACATCTCATCGTGCTGATAGCGCCGCTGGGGATCGAAACGCACATCGGCGTGAATCGTCGGGCGGGCATCGGTCCAACTGGTCCAGCGCCGCCCGGCCACATCCCAGAAGTAGAGCGTCAGCCCGACATAGCCGGCGCGCGAGCGCCACTGCTGCGCGCCGATGCCCACCAGTTCCAGGTTGCCAATATCATAGTAGCGCAGGCGATGCTCGCCCACCAGCGAGGCGGGCGGAACGCCCTGGGCATGCGCCAGCCCATAGGCCAGTGCGTAGGAGCGGGCGGCAGCGGCAAGCAACTGCGGCGTATTGGCGCGCACATCGCGGTTGAGATGCCAGGAGAGATGATCGCTGAGGCCGCGCAGCGAGTATTCCAGGGCCGGCAAATCAACGCCGTGCGCCGAGATCGCCAGGGTAATGAACCGGCCTTCAGTCGTCTTTGAGAGCCGCCCCAGGCCGAGTGCAACCATATCTGCCAGCGTTTTCTGGACCGATTCCAGCACTTCCTCGCGGCTGCGCGGCGTGCCTTCCGCTGCCTCCAGCGTCCTCTTGTCTGGGACGGGCAGCGGCTTGCCATGCTGCGCCTGATAGAAGAGGATAGCAGCGACAGCGTGCTGGCAGCACGGACGGCGCTTGCAGGAGCAGATCAGTCCATCCAGGCCGGCGCCCATAATCCAGCGCACGACGATGTTGTACTGTGGGAAGCGAAAGCGGGTGGTCTTGCCTTCCGTCTCGCTGCTGATCTCCAGTTCGCCAAACGCCAGTTCTTCAACCGCCTGGCGATACAGCGGGCGCGTCGCCCAGGCGATCAGATCGGCCTCGCCGAGTTGCAGCAGCGCGTCGGGCTGAGGCGCGATCTCGGCTTGCGCAGGCGCTTCGGTAGATGTTTCTGGTGCAGCCTGCTGTGTCTGGGCGCGCAGGAAGAGCGCGGCGACCAGAATATGACGGCAGACCCCATCGGCGGGGCAGGTGCAGGTGGCTTTCGTCGGGCCGGCGGCGGGCATGGTCACGGTGCAACCCTCGCCGGGGATGCTGAAGACGAGCGCGTCGGCCCGCTCTTCCTGAGCTTCTGGCTTGTTGGTCTCCAGGTCTTTTTGAGCGCGGCGCAGCAGACCCTTGTTGGCGAGCGCGGCCAGCGTCTCATCATCCAGCGCTTGATACATGCTCAGGTTCATCGGCGTATCACCTTCATCAGCCACTCGGCCAGTTGCAGAGGCGTCAGCGCGGCAATATCGGCTCCGGCGGCGGCCAGGCGCTCGGCCATCTGCCGGTCATAGCTGGGCGTGGCTGAGGAATCTAGCGCTGCCAGTCCCATCACTTTTGCGCCAGTCTCACAGAGATGTTTGACCGTCGCCACCAATTGCTGCGGCGAGCCGCCCTCGTAGAAATCGGTGACAACCACCACGACGGTGCGGTGCGGGTTTTCGACCAGTGTTTCGCAGTAGGTCAGCGCTTTGGCGATGTCGGTGCCGCCGCCAAGCTGCACGCTCATCAAGGCTTCGGCAGGGTCGTCCACGTAGCCGCTCAGGTCCACCACTGCCGTATCAAAGACGACCAGGCTGACCTTCAGCGCGGGCAATCCCGCCAGAATGCCCGCCATGACCGCGCTGTGGATAACCGAGTCGGTCATGGAGCCGCTCTGATCGACACACAGCACGACATGCCAGGGCAGATGCCGCTCGACCCGCGAGAAGAAGAACACATCCTGGATGAGCAGGCGGCGCTCCTGCGGGTCGTAGTTTTTCAGGTTGGCGCGCACCGTGCGCCGCCAATCAAAGTTCTGGGCCACGCGGAGCGGGCTGTGCTGGAAGCGATTGAGCTTGCCCCACAGCACGCGGCGCACATCGGCCTCCATGCGGCGCTTCAGGTCTTCCACAACCTGGCGAATGATGCGTCGGGCCATCTCCAGCACCTCGCCGCGCATCATCGATTTGAAGGTGAGCAGGGTGCGCAGCAGGTCGTAGCTGGGTTCCAGGCGCTCTAGCACTTGCGGGTCTGTGACCAGATCGCTCATACCGTAGCGGTCCAGGGCGTGGTGTTCGATGATCTCGACGGTTTCGCGTGGGAAGAGTTCGCGCACCTGATTCAGCCAGTCAGGAATGGTGATCTGGCTGGCCTCGGAGCCACCCTGACGGTCATTGCCTGGCTTTCCGGCGCGCATGCCGCGCCCGCGATATTCGCGCCCATACAGATAATCGAGCGCGGCGTCCATGCGGCTTCCCTGGCCGTTGAGGCAGTTGGGCATGGCGTTGTCTGCAAAGTGGCCCAGCACTAACCTCCATCGGGTCATCGCCATATCGGCTGATTCACTCATCGGGTGGCCTCCTCAAGAAAGGCTGCGAGGCCATCGCGGGCCAGGGTCTCTTCAAGGCGCTGGTTGAGCGCCGCGCCCAGCAGCAAGTCTTCTGGTTGAGCGCCAGTGATGAGCAGCGAGGGCACAGCCCGCGCGCCAACCTGCTTCGCCACGGTCCGCGCTACCAGATCGGCTTCGTGCGCGGTCAGATCGGCAAAGGCCAATCGAAGCTCCGGCAGCACGCGCACAAATTGGCTTTCATCCCAGGCACAGAGCGTGCGGTTCAGTGTTTCCAGCAAGGCGCTTACCTGCCAGAGACATGGGCGATTCGTGCGCAGCAGACCGCGCAGAAAGCCTGGGCCAGCCTGCTCCATGTGACCGCTCACCCAGCGCACCAGTTCATCATCGGGCATCTGCCCATCGGCATGCAGCGCGCCGACTGCCCCTCCGCGAATGGTTGGGTTGCCTTGGGCTTCTTCCAGCAGCAGGCGCAGACCGTTGCGCAGCAAGAGATGGTTTGCCTGGCTCTCGCCCAGCGAGAGCGCCACCTGCTGGAGCGCGTTTAAGGCGTCCAGCACGTCTTGTTCCTCCTGGGCGCCAGTTCCGGCAAGCTGCGGAAGCAGGTAACAGGCGCGCTGATAGGCAGTGTTAGCAATCGCGGTGAGGCCGGTGAGATGGTGCGCTTCCAGCGGCTCGCGCGAGGAATGCAGCAGTAATAATTGCTCGGCAGTTGAGACGAGCGAGACAAACGAAGCATCCTCGGCAATCAACGCGGCAGTGCGCGCCAGTAGTTCTGGGGCAAAGCGGTGCAGGCCCATCCGACAGGCGTGCAGCAGTTGCGTCGCGGTCACATCGGAGCGTCGCCCCAACCCCTGCGCTTCGGCTTCATCCAGTCCGTGCTGAAGGAGATTGGCGCTGGCCTCTTCCAATGTGCCGCCGTAGAGCGTTTGTTCGGTGAGTTTGCTTTCGGTATCGGGCGACCAGAGATAGCGCCAGGTCTCGGTGATGCGCTCCAGGTCGCGGCCAGCGACGAAATCTGGGCCTTTGACCCGCTCGCCAAACGTCACGCCGAGATAGTTGAGGCGATGGAAGAAATGGCTAGCGGCACGGCTGTTCGCTTTGCGATAGAGGTCCAATTGGACCTCTTTGGCGACCAGATTGGAGATGTCCAGTTTTAGATTGGCCGCTGTGCGACGGAAATCGTCAACGAGCGGGGCCACGCCCACGTCCGGCGGCAGATCGCCGATGCGGTCTCCCGCCAGCAGCACCCGTGCCTGGGTCAAGACCTGTAACCCTTCAGCATCGGCAGAACCCTTGATGAACGCGGAGCGAATGCCATCCAGCACATCCTCGCGGGTGGGTTGGGGATGCTGGCGGAAGCCTGCCAGGCGGCGCGTCTGATCGAGCGCGGCGATCTCGTCAGCGGGCGAAAGCCCAGGCGCCTTCTCGCGGCTGATGCGCCCAAGCTCGACGATAAATTCTGTCGCTGCGAGTGTTGCAGGCAGCACATCGGATGGCTTTTTATCGTACAGGTGTTCCCAGACGCGCTGATAGAAGGCGGGCGCGGGCATGCCGCTGGCGTAGCCGTTGAGCCGGTCAAGCTGGGCGAAGCCGTAGCGCATCAGCAATGTCTGCGCCTCGCCTGAGACTGGCTCATGTCTGGCTGTCGGCTTTGTATCCGCTGCCAGACGCTCTTTCAGCCCCGGCGTATGGAAGCCGCCCGTCACAACCAGAATAAGCCCATCGCCGCGTTCGGCTTCGGCGGCAATTTCGGCGGCCATCGCCGCCTCGCGCGCCAGATGCGCCTCGGCGGTCAGCATCTCTGTCGTATAGTCAGCACGCGAGAGGGCGCAGTAGGTTTCGACGCGCTTGATAAACTCCTCAGTAGGCATCTGCTGATAATCTGTTTCATAGAGATGATCCCAGAGATCATCAGGGTCGCGTGCCCCAGTGCGCTCGCAGAGCGCTTTGAGGAAGCGGCTGTGGTGCAGGTAATGCTCATCAAGCAGGCTGCGCGCCTGTTCGCTCTTCTTCTGACCACCTTCGGCCAGCACCATCTCTGGGAAGGCCAGATCGATGAAGCGCACTGCTGCACCTGCTGCCAGCCCTTTTCTGATCGCCACCAGTTCGGGCGAGTAGTCGGCCAGCGGGTAGTAGGCCGAGAAGCGGGCTGGCTTCGCTCGATCAAAGGCCGGCGCCTGTAGCTGGTTCGCCGTATCAACAAACGTCGTGTAGAGAGCGATGGGCGCTCGCGTGGCCGGATGCGTGATCTGCCCCAGCAGCGCGGTGGCATCGCGTGGCCCCTCGATCAAAATGGCGCGCGGCTTGCGCTTGTCAATCAGCCACTCAAGCTGCCAGGCGCAGGCCGGGCTGTGGTGGCGAATGGGAAAGAAAAGAATCTCAGCCATTACCCCAACCACTTTCGCGCCTGATAATACGTTTGCCAGTGGCCGCCCTTCTCCTGGCCGCGCTGCTGGATGATAGTATCGAAATAATGGCGCAGGCGCTTGAGGTCGTCGGCGTTATCTTTAATCACTGCGCCCGCCAGATGGCGCACAATCGCGGCGCTGCTCAATTCCTTATCACCGTAGTAATAGGCATCCAGCCCCCCGGCCAGGCCAACGGAGACGGCTTCGGCGGTGCTGAGTGTCGTGCTGGGCCGCTCAAGCTGCTTGCCCTCGGCAGTCGTGCCCTCGCGCAGTTCATGGAAGGTCGTCACCAGCAGTTCGACCACATCGCGCTCGATGACGACGGGCGCGTTGGCTTCGGCCAGCAGTCGCTCCGTCTGTTCCATGACCAGCTTGACCTCCAGCGAAAGATCGCGGATAGGCTGGACGGTCTCGAAGTTGAAGCGGCGCTTGAGCGCGCTGGACATCTCGTTGACCCCTCGGTCACGGATGTTGGCGGTGGCGATGACGTTGAAGCCAGGCGTTGCCAGCACCACGCGGTCCTCGCCATCCAGTTCAGGCACCATCAACACTTTATCGCTGAGGATGCTGACCATCGTGTCCTGTATTTCCTGCGGGCAGCGTGTGATCTCCTCAAAGCGCGTCAGGATGCCCCCGCGCATGCCAACATACAGCGGCGCGGGCACAAGCGCGCGCGGCGTGGGGCCTTCGGCAAGCAGCAAGGCATAGTTCCAGGAATACTTGATCTGATCCTCGGTAGTGCCAGCGGTGCCCTGGATGGTATTGGTGGAGATGCCAGAGATGGCTGCCGCCATCAGTTCGCTGAGCATGCTTTTGGCCGTGCCCGGCTCGCCGACCAGCAGCAGCCCTCGGTTGCCTGCCAGGCTGATAACGGCGCGCTCGATCAGCACATCATCACCGTAGAACTTGCGGGTAATAGCCGTCTTGGCCTTCTTGCCTTCCCACTCGTGCGCGAGAGTCTGCCCATCGCTGCCAACGATGAACATTCGCACCGAACGCGGCGAAAGCTTCCAGCCGGTGGGCTTTGGGCCTTGATCGTTGGCTGCCAGCGCATCCAATTCGCGGGCGTAGACAATCTCGGCGGGCGGGCGAAGAAATGTTTGGGGTTGTGTGCTACTCATCTGCTCTCCTATAAGTAAGACCATGTATTTTTGTTCTTTATGCCGCTGGCTGATCACCAGACTTTGCGTTCCCAATCTTCGGCATATTCGCCAGCGGCGGCGAAGGTTTGCACCTCCGCAGCGACTTCGCTGAAAATGATGGGCGGCACGTCGCCCAGTTTGACTATGCGTTCGTCCTGGTCTTTCAAGTCGTCGTAGATATAGCTGCCGCGCTTTATTGTATCAGTCCGCGCAAATGCCAGGCGCTTGATCGCGGTGGTAAACTCTTGCTCATAGCCAACGCTCATGCCCGCCGTTTCCAGTATTGCTTGGATGCCTGCGGCTGGAAACGCCTTCCAGACGGTGTAATAAGCGCCTCCATCCTGGACGGAGCCGCGTTCCCAGCCCGCTTTCATATAGCGACCTTTGAGCGCCGCGCCATTCATCATGTAGCCTTTATACTTTTCCCACCAGAGCGCCACTCCCTCTTCAGGACTGACGTACACAATGGGCCGATTAAACTGAGGCAACGGCGGCGTGACTTCATAATCTGCCAGATGTTGCAGCCAGGCGCCGAGCGTTTCCTCATCAAGCTCAACTGGATGAACCATGCGAATCATGCCCTCTGTGGGAAGCTGAACGGCGTTATCTTCGGTATCGGTCAGCGAGCCATCCTCTAGAGGCCGGAAGAGGGCCAGATAGTTGGATTGCCCAGGCGTCACGACGCCCCAGACCAGGGTGATGGCGAATGAGCGCAGCACGGGATGCTTCAGGAAGAGCGCTTGCCAGCGGGCCACGTTCCAGGAACGCTGCGTGATGAGCGCGTTTTCCAGGCGCTGGGTCTGCATCTTCACCACCAGCGGCACCTGCTTTTTCAGCAGACCCCAGGCGGCCTGGGCGGCTTTGGCTTTGCTCTCGTCGTCGCGCGCGCCCGGCTTGGGCAGAGTGGTGAGACGCTTGCCGGCGCCCTCGGTGATCTGAAGCGTCTGGTCGAGCCGTAGGCGAACGGTGAACTGACGCGGGCCATACTCGAAGACACGTTCACAGTGTTCATCAAAGCCCAGGCTGGGCACAATCAGATCAGAGAGTTCTTCCAGGGTGATGTTGCGATGGCTGGCAGCGTCAGTGAGCGCTTTTTGTACCGCTGCCTTCACCTGGCTATGTTTGGCGTGCTCGGCCAGGTCGTTGATCTCGGCCAGCGCCAGATCGCTCTCAATCAAGGCCATTGCTCCAACAGCCTTGGCCGCTAGCGCGCCCCGCGCGGTTTTTGTCCAGCCATCAATGTATTGGCGTAGCGGATGAATCAGCCGCTCGTCGGCGAGGGCACACACCAAAGGCAAACACCAGGCTTGCTCGCTTTTGGCCCCGCGCCCAATCCAACCATTGAACAGCACCAGCGCCAGATCGCCTGAACTACTGCGCTCAAGGAGCAGCAACGCCTGCCCTACGAGTTCATCAAGCGTATTTTGTTTGACGCGGGATTGGCGATAGAGCAGATAGCTCAAAACGACCTGCGGAACTGGATCGCCATTCTTCCAGCGCAGCCCAGACGCCTGAGCAGGATCGAACCAGGGGAGGGCTGGCTTGGCGATCCGCTTGAGCGCTGCCTCGGCTTCAGCAATGAGCGCATCCACAGACGAGGCCGCTTCTGCTTTGGATGAGTCTGCTGCTGCTGCCACACCAACAACATCCAGAATGGCTTGCTTCACCTTGAGCGACTTTTCAACGTCGAGCCGGGCGGCCAGCAGCGAGCAAGCCTGGTCTCCACCAATGCGCTGAAGCGCCTGCACTGCTGCGAGCCTGGTACCCGCATTGGGATGCGCCAGAGACGGCGCGAGCGGCTCGACAATACGCTCTCCTTCTTTTGCCAGCCGCTTAACCAGCGCGTCACGAATCTGCTTGGAGCGATGGGAGAGCAGCGAGATCATATATACCTGGCGCTCCGGCCATTCGTGTTCCATCAGCACATCAAGCGCTTTCAGCGCCGCATCAGTGTCGCCGCTGGCAATGCAACGTTGCAGAATGGGGCGCGCCTGCTCGAAGTCAGCCTCTTTCAATAATTCCACCGCATGCTTGCCTAAATCTGGACTGGGTGCGACAGCTGCTTCTTCCACCAGCGGGAGATACTTCACAGGATCAAGCTGGTACGCAGCGCCTACACCGAGTTTTTGCAATATGGCGCGGCTCCAGCGATACCGCCTATATGGTCCAAGGGGCGCATGTGCGGCTTCGAGGGCTAAATCAATATGCTGAGCGGGATCAAGTGCTAGCAAGGCTTCAAGGGTAGGGTTCTGATGCTCTGGGTGGTGCTTAATTGAAGTTCTGGCAACCTGCCTGGCCCATTCGGTAAATCTGGCAGGGTCAGCCTTCAGCAGCTCGGCAGCATAGCCATCTGCCTGATATGGATCGGCCTGGTTAGCCACTTGCCAGGCCATATCCAGGTAATTCTCAGGGTGGCTGATGAACAGCAGGGTAAAGAATGGCTGGCTGGCCGAATTCCAGGTTCCTTGAGGTAGATTCTTGAGTATTTCCTCAAACTGGCCTGGGATATAGGTGAGGAGCAATCGGCCTAATGCTGTTGGGACCATTTCTTTATCTTGATCTTGGTGAAGAAAGCCATAACAATCTATGAAGGCTTTGATGATGTCTGCCTCACCCATCCCCTGGGCAAGCAGATAATCACGAGCCTGAGTGACGGGACCACCCTCTGCAATTTTGCTAAAAAATTCTCCAACGATTGCCACAACGATACAGATGTCCAGCAGGCGCAGGTCTAGTTCGTCCAGGCGCTCGCTGGAAGTGTCGGAGAGCATGATAAAGCGCCCCCTGTAGTAAGGGTATGCGGTGATGTTTCCTGCCGCCTTCCATTCCTGTTGTATTTGTGCAAGTGATCCCTGTCCTGCCAGGTATTGGCACATCGCATTGATGAGGGTTTCTGGAAAGGGATTGTAATGATCGCGGCAGACCTTTGCGATAGCCTCGATGCGTTCTGTAACTTCCATACGATGGTTGCTCCTCTATCAGAATGGGATGTCCCCATCAGCGGCCTCATCAGGCTTCTTCTGCCAGTCTGGGTCAAAGTGCCCCAGCGCGGCAAACGCCTGAACGTTGGCGGCGGCTTCGCTGAAGACGACGGGCGGCACCTCGGACAGCTTTAGCAGTGCCGCTTCATCGATTTTCAGCGGATGGTAGTAATCGTAGTCGTCGTCATTGCCGCTCTCCTGGGCAGCAGCGGCGGCCTGTTTAATGCCCTCCACCGTGCCAGCGCGTCCAAATCCGAGCCGCATAATGGTCGTCGGCCAGCTTCGCTCATAGCCTGCCACTAGATAGCTGATCTCCAGCAAAGCCTCGATGCCCGCGTTCGGGAACGCTTTCCAGATCAGGGTATAGCTCTCGCCGCTCTCGTCTTTGCCAGGCTCCCAAGTGCTGCGTTGAGAGCGCTCTTTGATCAGTTTTCCAGCAACCTTGTAGCCTTGGTACTGGTCCCACCAGATGGTGTCACGCGCTGCGTCGTCAAGCGTGATGAGAGCGCGGTTCAACTGCGGGAACGGTGGTGTGATCTCGTAATCAGCCAGATGTTGTAACCAGGCGTTGCGCGTCTCTTCATCAAGCTCGATTGGATGCACTATGCGCACGAGGCCCTCGGCAGGCAAGGCGCAAGCGTCGTCGTCAGCATTGGTCAGCGAGCTATCTTCCAGTGGGCGGAAGATCAACTGATACGCTCCGCCCTTGGAAGCGAGAACGCCCCAGACAAGGCTGATGGCGAGGGAGCGCAGCAGGGGATGCTGAAGAAACAACTCCCGCCAGCGATCCACGCTCCAGCAGCGCTGCGTAGAGAGCGCGTTTTCCAGCCGCTCGGCTTGTATTTTGATAGCTGGCGCCAGATGCTTCTTCAGCACTTGCCAGGCGCCCTGCGCGGCGGCGACTTTCGCCGCGTCGTCGCGAGCGTTGGGCCTGGGCAGCAGGGTGAGGCGCTTGCCGCTGCTGTCCTTCAGATGGATGGTGAGATCAAATCCCAGGCGCGCAGTGAACTGGCGCGGGCCATAATCCAGAATTTGCTCTCCTTGTTCGTTGAAGCCCAGACGCGGCGCAATACGATCAGCCAGTTCTTCGTGCGAGAGGCCCAGCCGACTGGCGGCATCAGCAAACGCCTGACGTGCAGCCTGCTGGACAAGCCCACTTTTGGAATGACTGGCAAGGTCGCTGACTTCGGTGAGGGCCAGATCGCTGCCGTTGAGCGCCAGCGTTTGCACCGCCTTGGCGCCCATCGCGCGGCGCTTCGACTTTCGGCTCCAGACGTCAATTTGTTTGCGTAAGAACTGAATGAGCCGATCATCACCCAACGCGGCAGCCAGCGGCAGAAGCCAGCCTTCTCTCGCATTTCCTCCCTGCTTGGCCCAGCCAGTAAACAACGAGAGCGCGAGCGCTCCTGTTGTCTGGCGATCAAGCCATTGTAGGATGCGGCGGACGTTCATCTCAAGCTGCATCTGCCGCATGCGCGCCTGGCACGTCAGCAGGTAGTTGATGACTGAAGGCGGAACATCGGTGCCATTCACCCAGCGCAGGCCGGATGGCTCCTCTGCCGCGAACCAGCGCAGCGGCGACTTTTTGCCTGCTGTTGTCGCTTCGGCGATGATGGCTGCAATGGCTGTAGCTGGGTCAAGGTCAGCAGGCGGCTCTGGCAGCCCAATAGCGTCAACAATCGCTTGCTTCACACTGACGGATTTCTCGACCTCTCGTTGGCCTGCCAGCAGCGCGTGCGCCCGCTCCCCGCCCAGGCGCGTCAATATCTGCACAGCGGCGAGGCGCGCGTAGGCGCTCTTGTCTGCAAGCAGCGGGCTAATTTGGTCGATGAGCGTCTCCCCTTGAGGGAGCAGCAAGTCAATGGCGAGATCGCGTACTTGCTTGGCGCGATGAGAGAGCAGGGAGAGCGCGTATGCCTGGCGTCCGTCCCATTCTGCCTTGAGTAGTTGCCCTGTTGCTATCACTGCTGCCGGGACTGCGCCTGCCGCCACCGCGTGCTGCAAGACGGGACGGGCCTGCTCAGGGTCGGCATTTTCCAGTAAGTCTAACGCCGTACCATAGAGATAGTATTCTTTGCTGATGCTGGCTTCATCGACCAGATAAAGATAGTTGGCAGAGTCGAAGCGATAGACCGCTTTAATCGCTGACTGCTGGGCGCGCTGACCGTTCCAGCGGTTGCTAAATGTGCGCTTGCCAGAAGCGATTGCCTCTGCCAGATCGATGTTGTTGGCAAAGTCATACTCAAACAGAGCCAACAAGGCCGCAACCTGATCGCTCTCATCTCCTGGGCCGTTTGGGCTGGCGACCTGCCGCGCCCACTCCCTGAAGCGAGGCAGATCAGCCTTCAGCAGCGGCGCCACGCACCCGCCCAGATCGCCTGGCGAGACGTGCTGAACGGTTTGCCAGGCCAGGTCGGCGTAGGGGGGCTGCGCCGACGCCAGCAGTTCCAGAAACTCACTGTATTCGCTGTCCCATCGATGCTGCTTCATCAGCGGCAGCATAGCGGGGAAGTACTCCGGCAGATAGCAGAGCAGCAGGCGGCCAAGTCCCGTAGGCTTGCCACCACTCATCCAATCATAGCACGCGATCAGATAATCCAGAATCTGCTGCTGTTGCTCTGGCTGCTTCTGGAGGTAGCGAAAGAGCGGCTTAATCGGCGCTTCCTTGGAGAGACTTTCTAGAATATCCTCTAGGTGATTGGTAGCAAGGCAAATGTCCAGGCGCCGCTGGTCTAGTTCATCCAGTCCATCGGCCTGTTCGCCGGAAAGGGTGCTGAAGCTTGGCGGAAAGGCTGGGTTTTGGGGTGCTATCGCCTGCCATTCCTGTTGTACCTGGGCCAGCGTTCCCTGGCCGGAGAGATACAACTCTATCTCGTGTATCAGCGGTTCGGGATATGCTGCCTCGCGGCAATGCCCAAGCAGGAGGTTGATGCGTTCTGTCACATCCATTGGGTGGCCTTTCATACAGCGCTTGCTGATCTCTGCTGCCTCATCATTCTTTCAAGACGAATGATTTCCGGTAGATTATCTACACAGCGCTTTGCTCCACCAAGGCCACCCATCTACTGCTTTTATAGAAGAGCCAGGATGGCAGCATAACGGCCAGTCCGGCCCCCCTCCATCCGATGAGAAAAGAAGAGATCACGCTGGCATCCGGTGCAAAAACCACTCAGTTCGATCTGCTCCTCCGGGACGCCAATGGAGCGTATTTGCGCCTGATTTGATGCCGCAAGATCAAGCCGGAGGGATGATCTAGAGCTGCCTGTGGAATCGGGCACCCTCAGTGTGGTAAAGCGAGCATGCGCGCTGGCAATGGGATGGGCTGCAAAGGCGTTCTGTACTTTCTCATCAACCTCATAACAGCACGGCCCAATGGTTGGCCCCACCCCAACAAACAGATCAGCCGGGTGGGAGTCGTAGAGTTCTCTCATGCGCTGAATCGCATCGACAATAATTGCGCGGCTGGTGCCACGCCAGCCGGCATGGACCATTGCAATGGCCTCATGTACAGGATCAACTACCAGCACCGGCGAGCAATCAGCAACAGCCCAAAACAGACCAATCCCGCGCACGCGGGTCATCAGGGCATCAACCTGATTAGGCAGGATAAGCGCCGGTCCCTCGCGTTCACCCAACATCTCTTCAGTCACTTCGATCATATCCGCCCCTTGTGCCGGCCTCGCGCTGACCAGCAGAGGATGCCCCGGAAGCGTTACACGAATGCGGGCATAATTTTCGCTCAGGGCGGCAGGGTCATCTTTCACCGTTGGCCCGGCATTGAGTGCGGCGAAAGGCGCTTGACTGATGCCGCCTTTCCGAGCAAAGATGCCGTGAGTAATCAGCGCGCCTTGTTTGGCAAAGCGCTCAAACTGGAACCAGACAATCTTATTGCTGATCTGTTGTTGCATAAAGCAATCCTTTGGGTGGTGATCTGACAGTGCAGTTCTTTTACGCCTCTTCGCATTTTTTAATAATAGGAAGGCTTTCTGTTATTCTGGAGAAAGGAAAGAAAAATGGCACACCTCCTCTTACAAGCAGAACTGCTAAGTCAGGCTGTGGAGAGTGATAGGAAGATAGATGCCTCTTCTTCGATGTATTCTCGCCATGCCATCCACCGGGCGGCCCGCCGAAGCCTCACTCGCTCCGATCTGGATTACATCCTCACCTATGGGCGCACCATTCAACGCACTGGAGTCACCTTCTATTTCCTGGCTCGCAAAGACCTCCTTGCTGCCGGCTTGCGTGCCCACCAGGCAGCGCATCTGGAGGGCACCGTCGTCCTGGTCAGCAAGGATCGGGAGATCATTACCGTCTATCGTAACCGGAAAGCGTTGCGCGATATTCAGCGCAAGCCAAAATACCGTTAGAGCAAACACTAGGCTCCCAGAGCGCTCAGATAAAGGACCATCGCTGCCCCCTCTGGTGAATTGGCCGTCTCGCGCGCGCAGGCGCGTCGCGCGCTCGCTGTCGCGCCTGCTACCGAGCGCCCTTGAGCCTGCGCCTCGTAAAAAAACTGGGTAAAGAGTGCTTCAGTTTGTTCACTCAGATGGGTTGGTATATTCAACACTGCCGGGATACCCTGGCGCACCAACACTTTTGCCGCTTGAGCAGAGTTACCCGCTTGATGGATTGAAGACAGCGCTGGCGGCGTCAGCACCATCACCTGCAACGAGGCATGGGCCGCCAGAGCCTGGGCAATCTGGCTAGCCTTGATTTGCTGGATTGGATCGCCTGTCCTCCCCAGGCTAAGAGAAGCGTCTTCAGTCTCCGGGTCAGGACTGATCTGGGCAGCGATGTGGATGCTATGCCAGGAGTCAGCTTGTGCATACTCCAGCGCCTCCTGCCACGACGTGGGCATGACCTCATGCCATTCTATAAAGCCATACTCTTGCAGCGCAGCAAATGCTTTGGGCGCCTGCTGGTGCTGACGCCTGGTCTTTGGCCCCACCTCTCCCTGCCGCGTACTCCAGGAGGAGTTGATGCCCAGGATGCGCAATGGGCGCGCCCTGGCAAGCGGTCTCGCCAGTTGAGCGGGGGCATCAACGATGCGCGCCAGTTGTATATCAGGAGTGAGGGAGAGATAGGCCGCCAGCGACGGATCATACAGCACCTCCCAGGGCACCCGCTCCAATTCAGGCCCCTGGAGAGACAGGCTAAGCCGCAGAGGCACCTTCTGCCGCGCTGCGAACTCCAGGCTTTCTGTATAGTAGGGAGAAATATCCTTGCTAAAAAGAGCTTCAAACAAGCCCTGCCCGAAGTCCTGGATATGCTGTGGCTCCTGTGCTGCCAGCCAATTCCAATCTGGCACAGAAGGCATGCCAGTCACGCTCGCAGCAGACATATGAAATACACCACGCGCAGAGTCCACACCAGAACGGAGAGTGACTGGATACGCACCCTGAGTGCCAGGCCCAATCTCTATCACCAGATGAAGGATGTCTTCCGATGGTTTCCGACGCTGCCTGGCCCCAAGAGGGTACGTGCTTTTCACAGGCATCTTGAAGTATACAGCATCTCTGTCCGGCTCTCCCCATTCCTCCAGAAGTTTTGGTGGCAGGCCGGCTGGCATAGCGAAATCGGACAACTGCCCAACCAGATGCGCAACGTGCTGGTAACTGGCGTATACCGCTCGGCAAGATTCACACTCCCTCAAGTGCGCGTTAAGGGCAGTACGAACATCGGGAGGCAGATCATCGGGATGGTGCGCAGCCAGGGACTCAGCCCACGCATCACAGGGGCGTACCTTTGTAGGCTTCATTGTGGTAGCCCGCCTTTCTTTACCTGCTCGACGGTAAGTGCCTGCCGCTTGCTGTAGAGTTCTTGAAATTGTTGGTTCGCCCGACAGAGGCCAGCACTGACGGCAGATATACTCATGCCCATAATCTCGGCAATCTCAGCGTAAGAAAATCCTGCTTTGTGGTAGAGAATGAGCAAGAGGCGCCGTTTCGGGGTCAGTTGTTGAAGAATCATACTGATCTCATCTCGCAGGATAACCTGCTCCTCGATGCCCTGACTATGCAGCGCGGCGGATGACGATTGCTCATGGTCGCCCATTTGATCTAAAGAGCCTTCTTGCTGAGCTGACCCTTTGCGCTTGCGCCAATACTGAAGCATTTCATTCCTGGCAATGGTGTAGAGCCACCGGGCAAAGGTGGAATGCGCAGAGGTGGGGCTTTGTGCTGACCGATCTTCAAACTCGCCAATCTTTTTCCATGCGTTCACGAAGGTATCTTGAGTCAAGTCCTCCGCTCGCTCAACGCTGCCTAAAGCATGCACGAGAAAGGTCAATATCCGTCGTTGATAGGCCAGGTATAGGATGCCAAAAGCTCTTTTCGCTGCGGGAGTGGGCCGTCCATCAAGGGTCCGCTCCCGCGAGAGCTTGATAAGCTCACCTTCAGAGAATGGAAACTCGGACACGCTTGCTGCTCCTGATGGCTGTACTCACATCTCTGCTTAGAAAATACTCAAACCAAACCATACCATATTTGTCAAGTATATTCCTTCCTGCTATCCGACCCACAAATCATCTATGAATCTGCTTGTAGTTCTACTTTCACTTATTATTTTGCCGCCAGGCATTGGTGCTTCAATGCCGCATCAGTTTCTGCAATTGAAGGATGGTATTCCAATTTCTTGCTGTTCCGGCTGTTTTCAGCTTTTTCTCAAGAAAACTCCCGGAAAGCTTTGAGCGCCCAATACCACTCGGATAATAAATATACACTTCCTGGCCGATAATAAAGAGTTCTTCAGGTCCGGTAAAGGTCTTGAGCAGCGCTTCCTGCGCTGTAGCGTCCGGGCGCGTTGCCAGAAACATCACAACCACCCATTTTGACCCTTTATCTGGTTGGCTCTGAAACGGGTTGTTATCAATGATCGCTTGTAACTCGGCTGAAGTACGCACCATGACTTCCGAGTGAAAGCCAAATCTGGTTTCAAAGCTCTCCTCAATGTGCCGCCGGAGTTGTGCCATGTCGGCGTCATCACTGGTAAAGACCACGTTCCCACTTTGGATATAAGGCACAACATCCCGTAAGCCCAGCGATTCATGCAGTGCTTTGAGATCAGCCATCCTGACCTGATGGTTCCCGCCCACATTGATGCCTCGGAACAGGGCCACATACGCTGTCATGTTCAATCCGCTGTCAAGCGAGTCTGACATGCTGATCCTCCCTTTTACAACACGCTTATACGGCGTTTCCGCCGGTAGTGTCGGTTGGCCTTCGCGCGGTTGCCGCACGAATTCATGCTGCACCAGCGGCGGCTATGATTCTTGCTCATATCGAGGAACAGCCAGCCGCAGCCGGCTCCTTCGCACTCCCGCACCCTGCTCAGTGTCGTTGTGGTCAGCAACTCTGCCGCAGAGCGCGCCACCGGCCAGAGCATGCGGTCAAGCGCTCCATCATCCTTGGGCCAACCCCACTTGAATTCGCCTGCTTCCTGAAAGAGTCGCGCCTGCGCCATGCCTCTGGCGAGGATGATATTGATCGTCTCCAGGTCCGCTGCTTGTGGCGCTTCTCGTCGGACGGCAGCCGAGAAGGTGCGGTAGAGCGCCTCGCGCAAGGCAAGCGCCTGCTGGAAGGTCATCGTCGCTTGATCGGGATTGCGGCTGGCTTCTTGCAACAGATGGCCTGCCTCTGCGTCACTCAGCACGCCTTGCTGCTGGCCCCATGAGACGAGATCAGGGTAAGTAATCAGGAACTCTTCTGGGCTGCTTCGCTTGCGCCATTCCACTGTGTTAGCAAAATCCAGGCACCAGTGCTGGTACTGTGTCTCTTCATCGTTTTCGATTTCAGCCATGATCTGGCTCCTCTCTTTTTCTCTCCCTTCTCTCATATTGTACTACCGCCTGATATAACCAGCAAATACCTGTTGAGGAGTTAGCACCCCGACAGCGCCATATAACTGACGAATAATTCATTGAGAGTTATAAAAACGGCGGCATGTCAAGAGGGGCGCACGCCGCAATTACCCAGCTTTTAGCCCGGCCCCACAGAGTGGGATAACCACTTGCTCCCCAGATGCCGGGCTGCGTGGGTCATCGCTAAATACGGGCTGATGATTGGATGGCAAGCGACCACTTTGCATACCAGCCAGATATTCCAAAAAGCCGGCATAGGGCGCAGCGGCGGTAGGCTCGACGTAGAAGCCGTGTCTTGCGAGGGCTGCTCTGGCAGCAGTAATAGCGGTATCGGAGACAGTGATGATGGCGCCCTGCGTCTCGCGCACGGCAGCCAGTATGTGCCGGCTGCGAGCGGGGGCGGCAATGGCAATGCCTTCTGCCTCGGTTCCGGTGTTGATGATCGGCTCAGCAACCGCTTCGCCGCGTTGGAAAGCGCGCGCCAGGGGTGCGCAGCCTTCCGCCTGGATGGCAAGGAAGCGCGGCATGCGCTCGATCAGGCCGGCGCGCAGCAGGTCTCGAAAGCCATAATAAGCGCCAAGCACCAGTGTGCCGTTCCCCACCGGCAGCACCAGCACTGCTGGCGCTTTCCAGCCCAGTTGCTCCCAAATTTCAAACGCATAGGTTTTGGTGCCCTGAAAGAAGAAAGGGTTGTACACATGGCTGGCGTAAAAGATGCCCTCACGCTCGACGGCTGCGATGGCCGCTGCGGCGGTCTCTTCCCGGCTGCCAGAGATGGCATGGACGCTGGCCCCATGCGCGGCAATCTGATTCAGCTTTTTGGGCGAGGCGCTGGCGGGCACATAGACATCGCAGGCAATGCCGGCGCGCGCAGCATAGGCTGCGATGGCCGTTCCGGCATTGCCGCTGCTGTCGGCGATGAGACGGCGCACCCCTGATTCCTGCGCCCTGGCGATAAGTGCCGCCGCGCCCCGATCTTTGAACGAGAGCGTCGGCATCAAATACTCCGCTTTGAGCAGGATATGTGGCTCTTGAGCATACAGGGGCAGGAGCGGGGTCATGCCTTCGCCCATAGTCACCTGCTGCCAGCCGTCGTACCCGGCGGCGAATGGCAGCGCCTCGCGGTAGCGCCAGAGCGTTGCCGGGCGCGCCTGAATAGCCATGATTGGGAACTGTGCCTCGTACCCTGCCAGGTCCAGCAGACCCCCGCAGGTGCAGCGCCAGGCGCGGCTGGCAGGGTCATAGGTGCGCTGGCATTCGCTGCATACCAGATGTAGATTCATCGCTCGCTTACCATCCCTCGTGATGAAGATAGTAGCTGTCTGGCTTGCGGCCTCGCTTGAGCGAGGGGGATGGGACATCTTTGGCCGGATGGCCGATAGGAATCACGCCTACCGGCGTGACTTCGGCTGGGATATTGAGGAGTGCGCGCAAGCTCTCCATGCCTTCCAGCGTTGGCGTGCCGGCAAAGCCTGCCGCCAGCCCTTCGTTGACCACCGCCAGCAGCAGTACCATCACGGCGCAGCCAATATCCATATGCCAATAGGGAACCGGCCAGACGATTTCAGTGCCATCGTCGTTCAGTTTGTCGGGTTCCTGGTAGCGTCGGTGATAGGCGGCTTCGCTGGTGCAGGGGATGACCAGGACCGGTGCTTCCGAGATAAAGGGGTGAAAGCCGCCGCTGACGTACCCCTCCTCGCCGCAGATTTGGGCAATAGCTTGCTTCAGATCAGGGCGCGTGATCACTATGAACGATTGACCCTGAGTAAAGCCAGCGCTGGGAGCCTGCCGTGCCAGCGCGAGCAGACGATCAACTATCTCAGGCGCTATCGGATCGGTGGTGAAATGCCGGACCATGCGGCGCTTGAGGACCGTTTCGGTGAAATCCATCTACTGCTCCTATAGTGTTTTTGCCGCCAGCATATCATATCTGTGCTAGATTCCAGCTTCCTGTTGATGCACATTCAGTTCTGAAGATGCCGGAACTGCTTGCATTCCCCCCATTTCTCTGCTATGCTGCTGATACACTCCTCTGTGTCCGCTTCCCGGTGCGCAGAGTGGGCCATCACGGGCAGCGGTAGGTGCATCAATGTCCCAAACCGACAAGGTCATTGCCTACTTTCAGGCCACCAGCAGTGACTACGAGCGCTTTTGGTTTTCCCGCAAGTCGCTGGCGATGCACTTTGGCTATTACGATGAAACGGTCCGCTCTCACGACGCCTCGCTGCTGAAAATGAATGAGGTGCTGGCCCACGCGGCGCAGATCAGGGCTGCTGATCGGGTGTTGGATGCCGGGTGCGGCTCTTGTATGCCTGCCATCTTCTCCGTGCCCCGCGGGTAAACAATTACCGGGCGGGCTTGCATCAGAGCCTTGCCTTGCGCTGGGGACTCTGGCGCTATATGGTGCTGGTGGCAGAGAAAGCTCAGGAGGAGCGCGCGGCAGGCTCGGTGGGAACTGAAGAGCGCAGCAGATAGCATCAGCGATGGTTGTGAGAATCGAAGATTCTGCTAGAATAAGCGCAACATTGGTTGGAGAGGTGGAACGATGAGCGAGAACGTCCCAGAGTCGATTTCAATTACGTTTCTGACCGGCCCCGCTGCCGGGCAAATCTTCCAGATCACCAAACCGATCACCACCATTGGCCGCGAGGCAACGAATGATATTGTGGTGCAAGGCGATCTGCGAGTTTCAAGGCATCACGCTTGCCTGCGTTGGGAGAACGAGTCCTGGAGCATCGAAAATCTCTCTCAGCAGAATACCATCAGCGTCGATCAGCAGCCTGCGCGGAAGGCAGCCATTCAGGACCGCAGTATTATTGCTTTAGGGCCAGAAACGACGTTTATCTTTCGCACGCAGTTGGTGGTTCCGGGTCCGGTTGAGGAAGAAGTTCCTCCCCTTCCGACGGTGTATTCTCAGCCGCTTCCTGTTCTCTCCTCTGCTTCGCCAGAAATAGAGACTGGCTCATCTTCCGCCCCTTCGAGCATCGCAGTACCCGCTGAGCGTAGGCCGCTGGAGAGTTCCACTGATCGCATAGCGCGGCAATCTCAAACGATGGTGATGTCATCAAATACATTGGGTATTCCATCGTTTGAAGTGAGCAGTAACACGCCTGGGCAGCGCAAGCTCTATCCTCTGGATAAGCAGACCATGACTGTTGGGCGCGATGTTACCAATGATATTGTCATCGACGAGCAGAGCGTTTCTGGACTACATCTTCAGATTGTGCGCGAGGGGAACCAGTGTATCCTGATTCATCCGCATCCAGCGCGGGAGCGAACAAATAATGGACTGCTCTACCAGGGGCGGAGGATTCGCGGAGATGAAGCCTATCGGAGGGTGCTGGCGCAAGGCGATGTATTCCGTATTGGCGATGAGGATGGGGCGTTAGTAACGCTGATCTATCATGATGGAATCAGCGCCCAACAGGAAACGCTGCCGCCGATGCGTCCCATCAAGCTGGATGCTCCTGAGTTGACTATCGGGCGCAAGCCTGACAATATGCTGGTTCTCGCGCATCCGCAGGTCTCCGCTCATCACGCCAGGCTGGTGCGCGAGGGCGGCACCTACCGCATCCTTGACCTGCATAGCACCAATCATGTCTATGTCAATGGTCAACTGGTGACAGATTACCTGCTCACGTTCGGCGATGAAATACGCATCGGGCCATATCGCCTCGTCTATGAAAGCACCCACCTGACTCAGTATGACGAGAGCAACACCATTCGGATTGACGCGCTCAACCTGAAAAAAGTTGCGGCGAACAAGATAACTCTGCTTGATAACATTTCGCTGAGCATCCCGCCGCGCGCGTTTGTGGCGCTGGTGGGTGGCTCTGGAGCGGGCAAGACAACGCTGCTGGATGCCCTCAGCGGTCTGCGTCCGGCACAGCAGGGCAAAGTTCTCTACAATGGGCAAGATAATAGTGGCAATCTCGCCGGCTTCAAAACGCAGATTGGCTATGTGCCGCAAGATGATATTGTTCACCGCGACCTCACCGTCGAGCGGGCGCTCTATTATGCAGCCAAGATTCGTCTGCCCGATGATTTTACCGACGAGCAAACCTGGCAGCGTATTGGCGAGGTGCTGGAAGAGGTAGAACTGACGGAGCGGCGCAGTCTGCTCATTAAAAAGCTGTCAGGCGGGCAGCGCAAGCGAGTTTCGATTGCAATGGAATTGTTGGCGAATCCCAGCCTGTTCTTCCTGGATGAGCCGACCTCTGGCCTTGATCCAGGGCTGGATCGCAAAATGATGGTGCTGCTTCGCAAGCTGGCGGATAAGGGGCATACCGTCGTTCTGGTGACACATGCGACCAATAACATTACTATCTGTGACTATGTCTGTTTTCTGGCTCAGGGCGGGCGTCTGGCCTACTTTGGCCCGCCAGAGCAGGCAAAGACATTTTTTGGCAAGAATGATTTTGCTGAGATTTATAA
>CAZFWN010000071.1:0-24031 GCA_964522745.1 uncultured Ktedonobacterales bacterium | reverse complement strand
TGAGCAGTAGGAAAATCCAGGATTAAATCCAACCGTTCAGAGATAGGCGGGGTTCACTATCCGGATCTGTAAGGGATGCTCTGTGATGAAGTTTCGTGCCAGGGAATATGAGCATGGCCTTCACGAGCTTCAGAGAGAACGTAACCCGTCTGATTGGCCCCGTTCACACTATCGACGGCGCGCGTGATTTGTGCTGGACTGAGTCCAACCGTTCGGAGATCGGCGGGGTTCACTATCCGGATCTGTCATGGAAGCTGTGAGGGAGTGTCAAAAGAAGATGATAAAATGCAAGGTATGAGAGAGCCATATCATCCTGCTCGTGATGAGATCACTTTGCCGGGGGTACTCTATGCCTTGAGCGACCCGCTCCGGTTAGAGATCGTTGCATCCTTATCAGCAAACGGGGAGAAATCATGCAGCGCATTCGGGGTAGAGGTGCCCAAATCAACGCTGTCCCATCACCTCAAGGTACTGCGTGAAGCAGGAGTGACACACGCGCACCCAGGGGACATGGGCATTCATCTCACTCAGGCGTGAGGATTTGGATATCCGCTTTCCTGGCTTGCTCGATGCCGTCTTGCATGCATCAAAATAAGAGGGATAGCATTGCAAGATGCCATCCCTCTGCATGTCTCGTGGGCGCTAGCCGCTGATCTCCACCTCAGCCTCGATCTCGACTGGGATGCGCATTGGCAGCTCGGCAACACCAATGGCAGAGCGCGCATGTGCCCCGGCTTCTGGTCCATATAGTTCGAGTATTAAATCAGAGAATCCATTGATGACCGCTGGCGTCTGGTTGAAACCGGGCGCCACATTCACCATGCCAAAGACGCGCAGCCAGGCCGCCACCCGGTCCAGATCACCAAGCTCGCGCTTCAGGCTGCCCAGGATCGAGAGTGCCGTTACCCGTGCCGCCTGATAGCCCTGCTCCAGCGTCAGATCGGTCCCGACTTTGCCCAGTGGCTCAGTAAATGACCCATCAAGGTTCGTCGGCCCATGCCCGGAGATATAGGCGCGGCTGCCAAGCACCCGCACTGAGGCAAAGGGCAAACGCATCGGCGCTTTCATGGTTTCGGGCAACGCCAGACCTAACTCTTGCAGCTTTGCTTCAACCTTCATTGATGACCTCCGATTGATTTTATTCATTGGCGCGCCGCCAGACGGGCACGTGTGATATGATGAGTTCTACCACCGTTGGACAGCATAACACAAAGAAGGAACGTAGGGCGATGGACAAGATTCGCTGGGGTATCCTCAGTCCTGCCAAGATTGGCACTAAGACAGTCATTCCTGCCATGCAGCAAGGCAATTTCTGCACCATTACCGCAATCGCTTCGCGCTATCTGGAGAAGGCAGAGGAAGCGGCAGCAGAATTAGATATTCCGAAGGCGTATGGTTCCTATGAGGAATTGCTGGCCGATCCCGATATTGACGCCGTTTATAATCCGCTGCCGAACCATCTGCATGTCTCCTGGTCGATCAAGGCGTTGCAAGCGGGAAAGCACGTTCTCTGCGAGAAACCCATTGCCCTGACGGCTGCTGAAGCGCAGGAGCTAGCCGATGCTGCCAGGCACTATCCCCATCTCAAGGTCATGGAAGCCTTTATGTATCGCCATCATCCCCAATGGCAGCGCGCCCGCGAACTCATAGCCGCTGGGCAGATTGGGGAATTGCGAACCGTTCACACCCTGTTCTCTTACTATCTGGTTGACGGTCAGAATATCCGCAACCAAGCCGATGCTGGCGGCGGAGCGTTGATGGATATTGGCTGCTACGCCATTTCAGTGCCGCGCTTTCTCTTCGGCGCCGAGCCGGTGCGCGTCTTCGGCAGCATGGAGTACGATCCGCGCTTCAACACGGATTACCTGACTTCTGGCATGCTGGATTTTGGCACTGGCACCGGAACCTTCACCTGCTCAACGCAGCTTTCGCCGTACCAGCGAGTCAGCATTCTTGGAACCCAGGGGCGAATCGAGATAGAAATCCCTTTCAATGCCCCAACAGACCGGCCCTGCAAAATCAGGCATGAACACGACAGCCAGATAGACGAGATCCTGCTGGATGTGTGCAACCAATACACGATTCAGGGAGATGTCTTCTCCCAGGCAATCTTGCACAATACACCTGTGCCAACATCCATTGAGGACGCCGTTGCCAACATGCGGGTCATTGACGCGGTGCTGCACAGCGCCAGAAGCGGAGCGTGGGTGTAGAGCCAGAGATAAGCCGGGCTGAGACACGCCACCACCTTCACGCTGCTCGCTCAACCTGTTTGCTGGCAAACACGCATTGGCCGGCGGGATACGCTATAGTTATAGCAGCATCCCGCCGCTGACGGGCCTTGATTCATGCGCGTCTGTCCTGGCAAATGAGCGACAGTGCTTTTGCAAGGAGGTCTCCTGATGGCAACCTATCACTATCCCTCTGGCCCAAAGCCACATCCCATCTTTGGCAATATCCCAGAATTTCGCAAAGACCAACTGGGGTTTATGACCAACTTAGAGCGCACCTATGGCGACGCAGCCACAATGTATTTTCTCCGCACGCCCGCCGTCCTCTTCACGCGCCCGGAAGCCATCCGCTATGTGTTGATTGAGAATGCGCGCAATTTCATCAACCGCCCGGTCTTTGAGAGCCTGCGCCTGCTGCTAGGCGATGGTCTGCTCAGCATCGATGGCGAGTTTCACCGCCAGCAGCGCCGCATGGTCCAGCCGGCTTTCCATAAGCAGCGCGTAGAAGGCTACCGCGACACGATGGTCGCCTGCACCGAGCGTATGCTGGAAGAATGGACGCCCGGCAGCGAGCGCGACATGGCCCACGAGATGATGCGGGTCACCATGCACATCGTTGCGAAGGCGCTCTTCAACGTCGATCTTGCCAGCCAGAGCGAAGCTATCGGCCAGGCATTCTTTGATGCCAGTGAATATACCCGCCGCTCGCGGGCGCCCTTCAAGTTGTTTCGTCTCAACCTGCCGTTCACCAAGTATGGCAAGTATGTGCGCGCCCGCACCTATCTCAATAACACGATGGCCGCGTTCATCGCCGAGCATCGCGCCAGGGGCGAAGATACCGGCGATGTCATCTCTATGCTGCTCAAAGCGCAGGATGAGGATGGCAGCGCCATGCCCGACCAGCAGGTGCGCGATGAAACCCTGACGCTGCTCGCCGCTGGGCACGCCACCACCGCCAACACGCTCTCCTGGACCTTTTATCTGCTCTCCGAGCATCCAACTATCCGGGCAAAGCTGCTCGATGAACTTCAGCGCGTCCTGGGTGGCCGCCCGCCAATGGTGGACGATCTGGCGCAGCTGCCCTATCTCGATATGGTCGTTAAAGAGGCGATGCGCCTCTATCCGCCCGCCTGGATGCAGCCGCGCTATACGGTGGATGATTTCGAGTATGGTGGCTACCGCATCAAGCGCGGCACGATCATTCTCATGAGCCAGTGGGTCACACATCGCCTGCCGGACCTCTGGCCGGACCCAGACCAGTTCAAACCAGAGCGCTTCGACCCCGAAGCAGGCCAGAAATATCACCCGCAAGCGTATTTCCCCTTTGGCGCTGGCTCGCGCATCTGCATCGGCATGCCTTTCGCCAACCTGGAGGCCAGAATTCTGCTGGCAACCATCCTCCAGCGCTATGTGCCAAAACTCACACCTGGCTTTCCAGTCGTGCCGCAGCCAATGGTCACGCTTTTCCCCAAGTTTGGCTTACAAATGGCGCTGGAGCCAGCGACACAGATGAAGGAAGCACTGCCAGCCTGAGCAGATACCTACTTGTAGCGCCGGCACGGTGGCTGGCGCTATAAATAACAGCCAATCTTCATGGCATGCCGGTTGCAGCAATATCCTGCACTTGTTGTAGAAGAACGGAGCAGGAGCAATGGTAAATCACGAACTGGCAACCTTCTTCATAGCGGCGCTCTGCTTCGCCGGCGGCTGCGGATTGGTTGGGTACAGGCTTTCCCAGCAGTGGCACGACCTCCAGCGCTCCTCGCCGGCCTATCTCCAGGCACGGTTGAATTTCATTGTGCAGGTCATCCCTGCCAGTCTCCTGCTGGCTATCGCGCTGCTGCTTCTGGCTATCGGCCTCTTCTCGCACGGCACCTAGCGGCAGAAGTTGTAGGGTCGTGGCACGTATGCTGCGGGAAAGCACCTACCGGCTTGACCTGATTCACTCCCAGTCGGTAATGGTTTCAAAAGTCGGAAGGGAGCGCCTTTATGCGGCTTGTCCGATGCCTGCTCGCGCTGGCAATAGGCTATCTTTGCGGGTCGTTTCCCTCCGGGGTACTGATCGGGCAGTGGCGTGGTATCGATGTGCGCCGCTATGGCAGCGGCAGAACTGGCGCCACCAATGTGCTGCGCATTCTCGGCCCGCGCCTGGCCGGGCTGGTCGCCATAATCGATATTCTCAAGGGCGCGCTGCCGGTTCTGCTGACGCGGCGCGTCTTCTTTCCACAGGAACCCTGGGCGGAGCCAGCCGCCGGCCTGGGTGCCGTCGTTGGACACACCCATTCCATCTTCCTGAAGTTTCGCGGCGGGCGTGGCGTACTGACAGCCGGGGGCGCCATGCTCCCGATGAATCCGCCTGTGCCCTGGATCGCCCTGGTCTGCGCCGCCATTCCCATCGCGTTGACTCGCTATATCTCGCTGGGATCGATGATTGGCGTCACGTCGCAGGCCGTCATAGAATTTGGTCTGACACTGAGAAAGCGCGACTCCTGGCCGCACTTTGCCTATGCCCTCGCCAGCGCCGCGTTTGTCATTGCCGAGCATCACGACAACATCCGGCGGCTGCTCAATGGCTCCGAGCGCAAGCTGGGCGAAAAAGTCGTACCTGCTCCTGAACCGGCTCAGACCTTGACTGTTTCAGGCAGCCCCTCTTTACCGGCCCAGGTGCGATAAGCCTGCACTTGCTCGCGCCGCTGCCCTGCTGACCAGCCAAGCTGTAATCCCATCAATTCAGCTACCTGCTCGGCGATCTCCACCCCTCGCTGGCTGTCTTCTATAGCAATGCGCAGCCGGCGCGCCAGCATATCCTCCAGTGTCAGCGCCATCTCGCTGCGGGAGGCATGCACCACTTCGGCGCGCAGATAGGGCAGATCAGCGATCAGCGGCTTGCCCAGGCTGCGATCATGCTCGATCAGGTCAAGGATGGTCAGCGCCTCACTGCCATAATAGAAGCCCAGGTGGTCGCGGGCCTCAGCACTCAGACCCAGCGCGCTGCCACGCCGCTCAAGCGCTTGCTCTGTCTCTTGCCAGCGCTCGGCGCCCAACAGAGGAAGATGCTCGGTTGGGTGGCGCAGTGGCTGGTGATCGCGCTTCGCCAGGTGATCGACAGTATCCTGCCCCATCAGCCGCCAGGTCGTCAGCTTGCCGCCCACAATCGAAACCAGCCCGGAAGGACTTTCGATGACCGCGTGTGTGCGCGAGAGGTTCTTGCCCTGCGACTGATCGCGCGACTTGACCAGCGGACGGTAGCCGGCATAGGTACTTAGCACATGGTCGGAGGTCAGATTGACATTCAGGTAGCGATTGACATACTTGAGCAGATAGGCAATATCCGCCTCGGTTGCCACTGGATGATCCAGGTCGCCGCCCTCGGTATCGCTCGTCCCCACCACCGCGCGCGACTCCCAAGGGATGACAAAAATCAGGCGCCCATCCTCCGTTTCGGGCAGCACAATGGCTTTATCCAACAGGTGTATAGCTTTGCGATCAAAAACCAGATGGACGCCTTTGCTCGGCTGTACCTGGATGTGCGGCTCATCACCCGTCAGCGCCTCAATGCGTTCGGCAAAGACGCCGCCCGCGTTCACGATATAGCGCGCCCGTACTGTAAACTCTTTCCCAGTCAGCTTATCGCGCACCTGCGCACCAGAAAGCTTTCCATCCGTGCGCTCGAAGCCCATCACCTCAGCATGGTTTGCAATGGTGGCATCCCAGCGGGTCGCTGTGCGCAGCCCGGCCAGCGTCAGCCGCGCATCATCAAGCTGCGCGTCGTAGTATACAAAAGCTTCCTTCAGCCCATCGGCCACCAACGACGGCACCATACTCAGCGCTTTTGCCCGACTGACATGCTGATGCCGCTTGATATTGCGCTTGCCCGCCAGGACATCATACAGCCACAAGCCAATATTCAGCACCAGGCCAATACCCCAGCCAAAGGGCAGCGTCACTGGCAGGCCAACAGGATGGCGGTCACTGGCATAGATTGGCAAGATAAAGCCAATCGGGCGCACCAGAAAGGGAACATTCTCCAGCATCAGGCCACGCTCGGTCAGCGCCTCGTGAACCAGCGCAAAGTCGAACTGCGGCAGATAGCGAATGCCACCGTGAGCGAGCTTGGTGGATTTGCTGCTGGTGCCGCTGGCAAAGTCGTTGCGTTCCACCAGCGCGACGGAATAGCCGCGCGTGGCGGCATCAAGCGCCACGCCGGCGCCAGTAATCCCACCGCCAATGACCAACACATCAAACTGGTCACGCGCCATGCGCTCCAGGTTGGCGCTGCGCGCCGCAGCCGAGAATGTTTCCATACTGGGTTCCTTATTGTACTAAGAAAAGTCGCATTGACAAGGTTCCTACCTGCTGTAAAGATTCTACCAGGCAGATGACGGCAAAACAACCGCATCCCTCCCATCAAGACGAACGGTTGCCAGCGCCGGCCACCAGCTCGCATGAGTTACCTTCCAGTATGCGCCAGCATCAGACCTCGCGCACCGTGCGACCACGCTGCTCTATGGTATGGTCATCGGCGCCTGGCTCATCACGCACCGTTTCGCCTCGTGATTCTCCCGTGCCTGATGCTATTTCCTTCCGAGCTATCAGCACCGAATGAATACCCACATCGTAGATCAGCGCGCCGGCAATGCCACCTATCAACGGCCCGACAATCGGCACCCACATATACGCATTTGGGCCAGGAAGCGCCAACGAGCCAAAGCCAACGGTGAACGCCAGCAGGCGCGGACCAAAATCGCGGGCGGGGTTAATCGCATAGCCAGCATTCAATCCGAAGGACAAGCCAACGGCCACCACGATCAGCCCGATCACAAAGGGCGCCAGGTTCGACTGCACCGGCTGGTTGAGCAGATCAACCACCGCAAAAATCAAGCCCACCAGCAGCGCCGTGCCCAGCACTTGATCGGCAAACGCCCCCAGGTTGGAGACGAACGGCTGAGGAAAAGTATAGAAAATCTTGGCCTCAGTCACCGCCGCAGAACTGAGGTCATTGATGCCCGTCACCCCGCGAATGATATGAAACTTGGTCTCATAGGCGTTGAGCAGCCCACTGTAGTTGAAATAGACGATCGCCGCGCCAGCATACGCTCCGGCAACCTGGGCAAACCAATAGGGCAACACCTTCCACCAGGGGAACTGCCGACGCAGCGCAAACGCCAGCGTGACCGCCGGGTTAATATGCGCGCCGCTGACCGCACCGGCTACATAGACACCAAAGACAACCCCCAGACCCCAGCCCCAGGCAATAATCATATAATTATTGAACAACGGGTTGGTGTTAAACACTCCGTTGCCAGCCCCCAGTGCCAGCGCCACGCTCCCATCGCCAAAAAGGATCAGCACCATCGTGCCCAGAAACTCCGCGATCATCTCACCCCAGACGCTGCCCAAGAATCGGTTATTCTGTAGCCTATTGATTCGTAGTAACGACGTTCTTTGCACGGTTCCTCCCCTGAGGGAATAGTTCTGCCTTCGCTCTAGACCGCCAGCGCCTCGCGCTGCTGCGCCTGCGGCACGTCCCAATTACGGGAACGTTCCACCGCCCGTTTCCAGTTGCCATAGAGTTCCTCGCGCTGATCTTTGCCCATGCGCGGCTCAAACGCGCGGTCCACCTTCCACTGCTCGGCCAGTTCTTGCTGATTCTTCCAGAAGCCGGTTGCCAGCCCGGCGAGATAGGCCGCGCCCAGCGCCGTCGTCTCGGCTACTTTAGGCCGTTCCACCGACACACCCAGGAGATCGGCCTGGAACTGCAAGAGCAGGTCGTCCCGCGCCGCGCCGCCATCAACGCGCAGCCGGCGCAGCGGCTCTTTGCTATCCAGCGTCATCGCCTCGGCCACATCGCGTGTCTGATAGCAGATCGATTCCTCTATGGCCCTGGCGATATGCCCGGCTGTGACCCCGCGCGTCAGGCCAACTATCGTGCCACGTGCTGTGGAGTCCCAGTACGGCGCCCCCAATCCAACAAACGCCGGCACCAGATAGACCCCGCCATTATCCGGCTCTGATGCCGCGAGTTGCCCAATCTCGCTGCTCTCCTTGATCAGCTTCAATCCATCGCGCAGCCACTGCACAGCAGCGCCGGTGACAAAAATGCTGCCCTCCAGCGCGTAGGTGATCTGCGGGCTATCAGGATTGTCCAGCCCCCAGCCAATCGTCGTCAGCAACCCGCTCGGCGATTCAACCGCCCGATTCCCGGTATTCATCAACAGGAAGCTGCCCGTGCCATAGGTATTCTTGGCCTGGCCGACGTCATAGCAGACCTGCCCAAAGGTTGCCGCCTGCTGATCGCCCGCGTCGCCCGCAATCTGAATCGGCCCGCCGAAAAACTCTGGGTCCGCCTCGCCATAGACAGCGCTGCATGGCATCACCTTCGGTAACATCTGGCGCGGAATATCTAATTCTTTGAGGATGACATCATCCCAATTCAGCGTATGAATGTTATAGAGCAGTGTGCGCGAGGCGTTGGAAAAATCGGTGACATGCACCTTGCCTCTGGTCAGCCGCCAGATCAGGAAGGTATCCACATTGCCAAAGAGGATTTCGCCCCGCCGGGCACGTTCGCGGGCGCCGGTTACATTGTCTAGAATCCACTTGACCTTCGTACCAGAGAAATACGCATCCGTGACCAGGCCAGTGCGGGCGCGAATCTCTTTATCGAATCCCCTGGCCTTGAGTTCGTCGCAGATGGGCGCGGTCAGCCGGCTCTGCCAGACAATCGCGTTAAAAATCGGCTTGCCGGTGTCACGCTCCCAGACAATCGTGGTTTCGCGCTGATTGGTAATGCCAATCGCGGCAATATCCCGCGCCGAAGCGCCCGCCTTGCGCACCGCCTCCTGAGCCGTCTGAAGCTGCGTCTTCCAGATGTCCTCTGGGTTGTGTTCCACCAGACCAGGTTTGGGGTAGATCTGAGGGAATTCTTGCTGCGCCACCTGCGCTATCGCGCCATCATGGGTAAAGAGCATCGCGCGAGAACTGGTCGTCCCCTGGTCCAATGCCAGGACATACTGAGCCATCAGAGACCCCTCCTGCTTGTTTCTTTCTGAGGAAAGCCATACGACGGATACGAAGCCTGTGCTAGCGCCAGCCAAAGCTGGGCACTTGAGGCATCGCGGCAAAGAGTATGCCAGCACTCGCTCAGAGGAGGCTTGTGCTGAGGAAGCAAGTGGATGGGAAGCAAGCAGAAGAGGAAATCACTAGCAGCGTCAATATCTTGACGGCCAAACACCGTTTCAGCAAGATACCGGCGTCACAAGAAGTCCTGAGGTCTCTCATCATCGAGAGCGCCAGCGGTGAAAGAAGCGGCGCCATCCCCCGGCGCTGCGCTCAGGTGCAGCAGGGGAAGACTGGAAGCCCAGCAGCTCCTCAACAGCACAGACCGCCTCTTGGGCGCTGGGCAGCGTCTTGCCAGCTTTGGCGGCGAGAGGAGATGCAGCGCTGGCGCTGCGGGCCGCTTTGTGCTGCACTCCAGGGAACAGCGACGCCTGCAAGGCCAGGCAGCGTAGACAGAGAATCTCGACTCGCGGAGCCTGCATCGGCTGCAAGCCTGGTCCACGCCCTGGATGGACCCGCTCCGCGACATGCTCCAGGCAGCAGCCGGCGCCGCATCCCTGGCAGAGCGCGACAGCGGGCGTGGCAGCCGCCTGGCGCTGACAAAAATAGCAATTCACCGTTCCGCAACCTTTCCCGCCCTCACGAGGAGTGCGCATTGAATGGATAGTCGCTCATAGTGCTGAGAAGCGTAACAAAGAAGGCTCATCATTGTCAACTATCCGAGACGTTTGATATTCCTCCTGAGCAGATCGTGCAATCGAACAGCGGCAAGGGCAGGTCTGGTATAGACATTGCAGAGACGGCGCTCAGGCAAAGCAATGAAGGTCTCACACAGGGAAGAGCGTACAAAGGGGCAGACGATGCTGTATACCTTCCTTATCACTTCCTGGAACTTTCGCTATCCGATTATCGGCGCGCCAATGACCGGGGCCGGCGGCGGACTCCTGGCGCGCGCAGTCTCTCAGGCTGGAGGACTGGGCATGATCGGCGTGGGCAGCCAAACGCCAGTAGAGTTCATCGCGCGTGAGGCAGCGATTGCACGCGGCGAGGATCAGGAGCGCTTTGGTATTGGCCTGATGGCCTGGGTGTTGGAGACACGCCCGGAGTTGCTTGATGCGGCGATCCAGGCCAGACCCTTTCTGATCTCCATCTCGTTTGGCTCGCCGGCCCCGTTTGTCGAACGAATCCACCAGCAGGGAACATTGGTTGCCACGCAGGTCCACTCGCGGGCTGAAGCTCTGGAGGCGGCCCAGGCTGGCGTTGATCTGCTGGTAGCCCAGGGCACCGAAGCCGGAGGCCACACCGGCCAAGTGAGTACCCTGCCCCTGCTGCAAATCGTGCTGGAGGCTGTGCAGACGCCAGTGGTCGCCGCCGGAGGCATCGCGTCCCCGCGAGGCGTTGCGGCAGCTCTGGCAGCCGGCGCCCAGGGGGTCTGGGTTGGCACCTGTTTGCTCGCCTCGCTTGAAAGCAAAACCACCGATCAGGCGCGTGAACGCATCGTGCAGGCCCAGGAAACCGAGACGATCCACACGCGCGTCTTTGATCTCGCTCAAGGGCTGGCCTGGCCCGCGCAGTTCCCTGGCCGGACGCTGCGCAATCGCTTCAGCGATCAATGGGACGCTCGCCCAGACGAGCTACCAGCAGACACACAGGCCCAGCAACAACTGGCCGAGGCCATCAAAGGGCGTGACTACGACCTGGCCTTCATCTACGCCGGGCAGGCTGTAGGGCTGGTCACGCAGCAGCAGCCGGCTGGAGACATCATCCGGCACCTGGGCGATGGAGCAGAACACCTGCTTCGTAACCAATGCCGAGCGTTGCTAGAAAGCCGACAAGACCAACCAGAACCTACGGCCAGGACAGGCCCATTGGGTTAGGGATCGGGACGCCGCCCTGCTCAACGATATGCCCGCTGAGCGAACGAGCAAGCGCTATGAGCTGAGCGAACTTCTCTTGCCCCAGATGGCGCCAGGGAGGCATCGCTAACTCGTTGGTGCGCTCCTCAACCGAGTTGCGACCTGCCCGCCCGCGTTCGGTCAGCGCGCCGTCTCCATCCAGCCAACCTCGGCTCACCAGCCGTGCCTGCGCCGCCGACCATTCCTCATCGCTCCAGCCACGATGTGGCTGGATGGTCTCCCTGGGCGCATTACCCATCGCCGCCAGCGTCACATGCGCCTCGCAACCATCCAGCCCCTCAGCCAGCAGCGCGGCCACATGCCCGTCACCGCGAAACTCGCGCAGCAGCGTGGCCGCGTGCCAGAGAGCCAGATGTGATGGCTCCGGCCAGGGCAGCGAAAGATGCGCCCCAAAGAGCGCCCGCCCGGAGACCGCGCAGCCCTCCACCGCCTGACGCGCCAGAGCAGCCGCCTCAGCTATTTCGGCAGAGTGTATCCGCTCGCCCAGCAGCCGGCGCAGCGCCGCGTCCGCGCTTGTCAGCCGCGCTGCCAACACTTTCTCTGGAGTAGAGAACTTCCAGGCATCAGGAATGGCCCGCGTCACCATACTCGGATGAAAATTAAAGAAGGTGGCCTCTACCACCTGCGCCGGAACTGGCCCCATCGCCGCCGAGCGTGAGGCAAAGTAGCCCATCCAGTAGCCCTTGAGGCCCGCCGCTTTATAGGCTTCACCAGCCTCCGGGGAAAAATAGATCATCGCGTGGTACGGTTCCAGCGCCTTCCAGGCCAGCCGCGCGGGATGCTGCTCCCAGGCGTTTGATGCAGACATGCTACTCAGATACAGCCTCCAATCCATTCGCAGAATACACTACCTCAGCCGGAGCGCCAAGCAAGACGCCCAGCCGCTCAGCCTCCTCCTGGATACTCCCTTTGATAAGAGCATCCAGAGGAATAAAGGGAGCAACTTGCACCACCACTCGCTGGCCGCGCTTCTCGTGTCGCCAGACTCCAGCGATCCGACCATGTACCAGCAGCACCGGAGAAATCCAGCCCGACTGTCGGGAAATCTGATCTTTCACCTGACCGGGAAGCAGATATTCTATATGGGGGAGGACGCCAATCACATAGGCATCGAACCCCGGCAGCAGACGCGCTGGCGGCGGTGGTGGCAGGTTCCCTATCTGCTCTACCATCGAGGTCAACGTCCAGGCTTTCCAGCCCTCGACCGTCACCTCCGTTATCTCATCGCCAAGCCGCTGGAAGGCGGCCCGCACCTCGCGGGGATATCGTGTCCCCCACCAATGCGCAAAATCCTCATACGTTGCTGGGCCATAGGTGGCGAGATAGCGCCGTACAATCGTGGTGAGTGCCTCATCTGCGTCGTAATCCTGCCAGTGGCCTATCCACTGGTCAGGACGAACGAAGGTCACATTTTGCTCTTGATTCGGGCCGAAACAGAGATAGCCATGATAGGCCGCAGGCTTGAGCAGTTCACCCCAGCCGGAACGAAGCTTCTCTTCCAGCCGCGCCAGGCCAGTGACGCGGGCCACTTCTGTTGCCAGTTGCTCGCGGGTCAGGCAACGCCCATCGAGCGCGCTCCGCACACCGGCAATGATCGCTGTAAGCTCTTCGCTGCTGAGGTTGTGATATTTGAGCCACGCGCCCGTGATACGGTAACGAGTTCGCAAGGCTGCGGCCACCAGCGGAAATTCTGCGGCGACGAACAGATGCAGTGTTCCGCGCATCGACCACGTTTTGACGAGGGAACGCTGTTCCCAAAGCACTGCTGCCAGGGTGTTTGGTGGCATGTCCTGTACGCGCGCCCACAAGGCAAGCTCCGCCGCAGAGAGTACCTGGGCCTGAATACCAACAAGGTCGCCCGCAGCTTCAAGCAGGCGCTCAGAAGCCACCCGCTCGCTGAGATGTTGCTGAGACAATCGCCATGCGCAGACTTGCTCCCAGGTCAGAGAAAGAGGAATACCCAATCAATTACCTCGCTACCGTTACTGTTGTTCTCGCTATCAGCAAGAATGAAGGCCCTGCCTGACCAAGCGCGAAAGCACCTGAATCAGACAGGGCCTATAGCTGCACTCCTACGGAGTAATCCGTACCTCCAGCAAGCCAGGGTTGCCGACCTGCTCTTCCTTGAACATATTACGCACGATCACTGCCCAGTGCTGCGACGGCACGCTTTTGCCTCCGCCGCCGGTCAGCGCTTTGGCAAGCTGCTGGATAGCGCCACCCTGGCCTTTGCCGTTGCCATTGGTGGGCGCCATTTCAACGGGCACCAGTGTCGGACCGACGGCAGCGAGCGGCACGCGCAGTTCGTTCTTTTCGGCAAAGTCCAGTGCAAAGCGCTTCACCTGCCCACCACCCACTACCCGCGCCAGCCCATCAGGCAGACAGACATGCGCCACCAGGCATGGCTCATACCTCGGCACCCGAATCACCAGATCAACGGCGTCGCCCACGCTGAAGACCTGCGCCAGCTTGCCATCCTTTTGGAGTTCAATCGAAACATCCAGTTCGCTGTGGAAGGTGTTCCAATCCTCCACCACTTCCGCCGTCACCTCGACGGCCAGCACGCCTTTCCGACAGGCCACTGATTCCACCAGCTCAGTAGTTTCCAGCGCCTCGGCCAGCGAGACCTGCTTGCCATTCAATTCCAGCATATCCGCGTCGCCGCCCGTGACGCCGATGCCTGCCTGCCGCAGCCCGATCATCAGCACCAGCGCCGCCGCCGTATCCACTGTGCTGTAGAGGATGCCGGACTCATTGATCTGGCCCGTCAGATAGTTGGTTGCCTTAATCACCAGCGGCAGGTCACGCGGTTCGCCGCCAGCCAGCAGGGCGGCTGCGGCATAGGCCGTTTCCTCGCGGTTGGTTACCGCCGCGCCCCAGAGACGATACGAAGGCTGATCGGGTGGCACATCCACAAAGGTCTGGCCGTCCTTTTCCACCATTCGCCCGCGCGCATAGGCCAGCGCCTCAGCCTTCTTGTCGGCGCTGGCACCATTCGTCAGCGTCAGATAGGCGTCGTGGCAATCCTTCGTCTTATCGGGTGGGTAGGGAATCTTATAGGCTTTGGCAGCGTCGCTTGCCATGCGGTGAATCTCCGTCAGCGCCTCCGACACTGCCTGACTAATGCCGTTCAGCCGTTCTGGCATCGGGAGATTCAACTGATGCTGCGTGCCCAGCGGCGCGCAATAACTGTCTGGCTCTTTGCTGCCGCCTTCGCTGGGCGGATAGAGGGTATAGCCGCGCCCAGGCAGATACATGCTTTGAATGCGCTTGAAATAGGCCAGCGCCGAACTCTCGTATTCATCGCGCAGTTCAACATTGTCCAGATTGGAGAGGTAGCCAGTCACCATAGCCAAGACCTTGGCTGAGCTTTGCTGGATTCAGCCATGAGGATACTTGCAGGCTCCCTCCACAAATATCTGGAAGGGCCGCTCCAGTCCTGGCAGCACGCGCAGACTTTGCGCGCCAGCCTCCTCTCTCGTCAGCGTCTCGCCCGCCGTCAGCAGGCGCAGGCGCTTGACGATGGAGCGAATCTGCCCCGGCGGCGTCACAAAACGCTCGCTCACGTCCGCCTCGCCGCTCACGGCGTCCTTGACAATCGACGTGAACGCGCCCGGCTGCACCGGGAAGCGCGCTACCATGCCGCTCTTCACCCCTTCGCCAGCCGCCAGCCGGCGACCATCCACCCACAGTGGCACCGGCTCGCCATCGCGCAGGACTTCTACCCGCGCCCGGCCACTGGCCGCACCGACATGCAGCGTCCCCAATACCTGATCGCCGGGGAAGACAAACGGCGAAAGCGTCAATTCGCCATAGACCGGCAACTGCGCCTCAAGCTGCGTCTCCTCGCGCACCCAATCCAGCCCGGCCAGTGCAAACGCCTCAACGCTATACGTCGTCAACGCATCGCCCAGCTTCACCTCCACCTCGGCCTGACCCTGGACATACACAATGCTGTTATGGATCACCTCAGGGAACTCGACGCGAATGGGCGTGAGCGCAGCTTTAGCAGCCTGGGCAGGCATGGCTTCCAACTGGTCAAAGGCATGATATACGGCTTGCTGTGCAGGCGCGGCCATTGCTGGTGCTGCGCGCATCATGGCACGCGGCCTTGCAAACCTGCCGCCGCTGGCCGGCGCGGCTGGTGCCGCGCCGAAAGCCATCCCAGGAGGCATCGGCGCCGACATCACCGACATGGCGCGCGCGTACATCGGGGGGCTTGGAGGCAGCGGAGGATCGTAGCCAGCAGCGTAGAGGTTCGCACCCGGCGCGCCGGTTTGCAGTTTGCCACTTTCGCTCGTCAGCGCGGCTTTGATGCGCGCCGCCAGTTCCACCTGTGGATCGCTGGGCGCGATCAAGCGCTGATCTTTCACAATCAGTTGTACCGGCACAAATTTCTCAGGTCGGTTTGTGCGCAGCGTGATCTTCACCCGTTCGCCCGGCTTCGCTTTTACCGGCGCTGCAACCTCCAGCTTCAAATCGCTGGGCCGCACCGCCGCACACCAGCCCTCCCAGGGCTTGCCCTTCACAAAGGCTCCTACCAGCAGCAAGCCATAGGGCGAGGGAACCGCCAGCGTCAGGCGTGTGCCTGCCGGCGCGTTCGCGCGCACCATCTCCTGCGCTTTCTCGCCCGTCGCCGGCGAGATCATCACCACACGCACCAGATCGGTCTGTTCTCTCGCAATCACTTCCATCGTTTCACCGATCACCTGGCTCACCAGGAAGGGCGAGGTATTCTTGCCACGCTCGGCGATATGCAAGCCCCGGCAGACCTCCGCGCCTGGCAGCGGCAGCAGGCTCAGTTCCTCAACAGTACCCAATTCGCTGATCGTCAGCGTCTCGCGGCGCTCCTGCTCGGAACCTTTCAGCGCGACAGTGGCCGTGCGCTCGCCCGCGATCACATTGAGCGTGTAGGGGCCGGCGCCAGTCAGTTCCACCTTGCCAGCGCAGCGGCCATCGGCGCCAACCTCCAGCTTCTGCCGCCTGCCCACACGCTGCCCGCGCTCCTGAAGCTCGATCTCTACTGAGCCTGTATAGGGCTGCCCAAAGGCCCGCAGCAGCAGCGTAAAGCTCAGCATGCTGCCCTCCAGCGTCTGCCCGACAAGATCAGCCGTCAGCGGCGCCAGCCGATACTCGGCCACCTCAAAGCGGCATGGACCGGCCTCGGTTCCTTCCAGCGTCGCCTCATACTCGCCCTCCGGCAGACCCGACAGCCCGCGCAGGCACAGGCCATAGTCATCCAGCGCGACGGTATAGCTGGAATAATGGTTGCCACTCAGCCGCAGCGTCAGCTTCAACTCCGCCCTGGGCCGCTGCGGCGAAGCAATCAGCAGGCGCACCGTGTCTTTTCCGGCGCGATAGAGCGCCTTGTCGCTAGTCAAGGACACCAGATCAGGCTTCGTAAATGGCTCGCCGGCGATCTGCGCGCCTGGCAGCGTCACCTCTTGCTCGCCAAGAAAGACAATCGCGCCACGCTGTTTGAACTCCTCAGTCGTCGCGGCACTAAAGCCCAATTGCTCGATACCCCGCGCCGCCTCTTCAATCCAGCCAGGCTGAAAGAAGGCGAAGCGTTTGCCCACCATCACCCGATCACCCACGCGCTGGGCTAGCCGCCAACCATCCAGCGTCACGCGTCGGTCACGCAGCGCCGGTGAAGGCGGCTCTTGATTTACTGTTTCTGCCATCGTTTGTTGCTCCTCACTTCTCTATTGCAGAACTGCTCACAAGTGTCAGGAAGCCAGAAACAAACCACCCACTCAGTCTAGCAGGGATTACGAACGATGGCAAACGAAGTTGCTCAGCTATCCCAGGTTATACGAAATGTCGCAGCAGCCAAATAAGGGTAACACCAAGCACCATCGCCAGCAGCAGATTTTTTGTCCGCAATGCCACGAGCAGTGTTGCCAGCGCAGCCAGCACGGCGGCCAATCCTCCAGAAACGACAGCAGGCGCCACGAGCGCAACCAAAACAGCACCGGGCAGTGCCCGCAACCAACCCTCCATGCGTGGCGACGGCTTCACAAAGCCCATCAGCCAGAGGCCACCGGCGCGGGTCGTATAGGTGGCAATCGCCATTGCCAGGATAGCAATCAATGCGTCACTTCGCATCACGCAGCGCTCCTACCAGGCTTCCGACCAAACCACCCAGCAAGATATACCACTTGCCCGGCAGCCACTGCGCCGCTGCTATCGCCACTATCGCGGCAACGATCCAGGGCACGAGGTCCATCTTGCCCTTCCACATGCCGGCCAGCAAAGCCACAAAGACGGCAACCGAGGCGAAATCAAGCCCCCATTGCACCGGATTGGTCACAACAGCGCCGATCACGTAGCCAGCAACCGTAAAGCTGAACCAGGAAACCGTAAGCAGCAGCCCACTGCCGAGCATGAACGCGCCATCGCGCCGCCCATCAGCAAACTCGCGCATGGTCAACGCCCAACTCTCATCACTCATAAAAAATGCCAAGCCATATATCTTGAACCTGGAAAGCCGCGCAAACCAGGGGCGAAGGGTCGCCCCCATCACCAGATAACGGAGATTGACGACCAACGTCGTTAAGCCGATTGCCAGAACGGGTAACGGGGCCACCCAGAGTCCCAAAACGACCAGTTGAGCTGACCCTGACACCACCAGCCCACTCATCAGCATCACCTCGATAAGACTCATTCCGGCCTGACGCGCCAGCACCCCAAAGACCAGTCCATAGGCGAAATCGCTGGCAACGAATGGTAGACTCTGCCTGATTCCAGCCAGCGCGCCAGAGCGGGTAAAAGCCATATCCTCTTGCATGGTGCCTCCTAAACAATAGCTCAACCAATCAGACGAGAAATTTCCGACCAGCACCGAGGTTTTATAACCATCTATTTACATATATGTAGTTAGATGATAGCAAAATAGTTATAACCAGTCAATAGCATTTCAGCAGTTATAGTCCTGCATCAAAAGAAAGGTTGCCGTTGGAATCTCCAGGATTTTTCTGGTTCCAGGATGGTACAATTTACTATGAACCCCTTCCACACAGGCGAGACAAAAGCTGACCCAAACGTTTGGGCCAGCAAAGCATAAAGGCAGCACGTCTATGGCTATACATATCGATCCAATTCGCTTGATTCGCTGGGCAACCGGCGCCTCGCTCCCAGAGGAGCTTTCGATCAGTGACAAAGACCCGGACCCTGGGGTCATGGGGCCAGGCTCCCTCACCTGGCGGCTGCATCAAGAGCAATGGCTGATTCTGGGCGGCGCGCGGGCCTTTTTAATGCAGGCCGCGCATCCCAAGGTCGCGCAGGGCGCGCTGGACTTCAGCGCCTACGCCGAAGACCCCTTTGGCCGGGTCTATCGCACCGTCGGCGCGATGAGTGTCTTGCTCACCGGAACCACCCATGAAGTCAACACGATGGCGCGCCATATCAACCGCCTGCACCAGACGGTGCAGGGCACGTTTGCCGAAAGCATCGGCCCATACCACGCGGGCGAACCGTACAGCGGCATGGACCCGGATGGGCTGCTCTGGGTGCAGGCCGTCTTTGTCGATAGCATGCTCACGGCCTATCAGAATTTTGTCGGCCCGCTCTCCCAGGCTGATTGTGATCGCTACTGGCAGGAGTCTTGCCGCTACGCCCACCGCCTGGGCCTGACCGACGCACAACTGCCGCCCACCTACGCGGCGCTGCAAGCCTATATGCGCCAGGCTATCGCCTCTGGCGAAGTGACGGTTGGCAATGGCGCTCGCACCATCGCCCAGACGGTGCTCTATCCCCCGCTGACGGGCCGCCGGCGCCCCTGGTGGGCAGTCGTGCGCCTCATAACCAGCGGGCAGCTTCCGCCACAGGTTCGGAGCGGCTATAGCCTGCGTTGGTCTTGGACGCATCGACTCGGCTTCCGAGCCGTCCGGGGCACGCTGCGGCTCCTGCGCTGGATGTTCCCCGGCTCGCTGGGGCGCTCCGTCCTGGTAGACTTCGCCGAGCGCCGGGTGCGCGGTGAGTTTGCCACAACATCGGCAGAACAGGAAAAAACCTATAACCAGTTGGGCAGTAGATTATCCTGATCGCGGTTTCAACCATCCCGCGCACATTGTCAGATACGCCAGCGTATGCTATCCTGCTCCCACGGGGCGCAGGTGGCTGCTTCACCCCGATACGACCCGGTGAGGGTAGTAAAAGGTGAGAGTTTGAAATATGAGCGACCATCCAGCACCACCATCTGGTGATCTGCTGCTTGACCTGAGTGTCACGGCGTTGCGCCGCGCCTTAGAGCGTGTTTTGCAGTGAGTGAGATGATGGACAGCGCCTCGCGCCATTTCCCCAATGCGCACCCGGATCGCAAGTCCCGTCTCCCTCTGGCCTCGTGCCAACGCTCCGTGCTTTGCGTGCTGGTTGCGCACCCGGTCGAGTGGCACAACACCCGGTCATTGCCACTCGATGGTCTCATCGCTCCAGGAAAAGAGGTGCTCCTTCGAGACGCGGCTGGTGCTAAAAGAGGTGGTGAGAGGACTTGAGATCGGTGGTTGGTCTTGTGCGCTAGACAGTGTTCCTCTCTCAGCGCTCTCACCGAACCCGTGGCACAGTTGGGCACGCCATGACGCCAGCTCACGATCACCTTGACACCAGGGCGCTCCCTCCACTCTCTCGTGCAAGCGCGGTTAGCGCATGCCAGCGAATCGGTCCGTCGCCCGGACCAGGGCCGGGAAAATGCCTGAGCTGTGGCCCGCGTCCTCCACAATCACCAGCTCCGCCTGGGGCCACGTGCGGTGCAGCGCCCAGGCGTTCCCAATGGGCGCTTGAAAGTCAAAGCGTCCGTTCACCAGGATGCCGGGGATGTCGGCCAGGGCCGCGGCACCGCGCAGTAAGCTGCCATCCTCCAACCAGGCATAATGGTGGACGTAATGGGTCACAATGCGCGCAAACGCCAGCGCGTACGTGGGATCGGTGAACTGTTTGGCGAGTCCCGTGGTGGGAGGCCACTCGGGCGTCGCCGACTCCCACAAGCACCAGGCGTCGGCGGCGTGCTGGCGCACCAGGGGGTCGGGATCGTTGAGCCGGCGGTAATAGGCCGCGACCAGATCGCCCGTTTGTTCGGCCACTGGCAAGGCCGCGCGCAGCCGCTCCCATTGCTCGGGGAACAGGACCGCCACCCCACCACGGAAGATCCAGTCAAACTCCTGGTGGCGTCCCGTCGTGACCCCGAATAAGATCAGCTCCGTGACCCGATGCGGGTACGTTTCGGCATAGGCAAGCGCCAAGGTGCTGCCCCAGGAGCCGCCGAACACCAACCAGCGTTCGATCGCTAACTGCTGACGCAGGCGTTCCAGATCGGTAATCAGATGGGCGGTGGTGTTGTTGGCAAGATCCGTTTCAGGGGCACTGGCATGGGGCGTACTCCGCCCACAGTTACGCTGATCGAAGAGGACGATGCGGTAGGCACTGGGATCAAAGAATCGGCGGAACCGGGGCGAACACCCCGAACCGGGACCGCCGTGTAAGACGACAGCTGGTTTCCCACGCGGATTGCCGCAGGTTTCCCAGGAGAGGCGCTGGCCGTCCCCAACGTCCAAAACGCCCTGCTCGTAGGGCTCGATTGCTGGATACAACTCGGTCATGTTCCCCCTTCGCCTTTCCTAATGCTTGGCCGTGGTTCCTGCTCCGCCCTCTACTATAGCACAGGGGAGCGCCAGTGTTTTCACGGAAAACGGGGGATCGACCGGAGGCGTGCCACTCGACCGGGTGCGCAACCAGCACGCAAAGCACGGAGCGTTGGCACGAGGCCAGAGGGAGACGGGACTTGCGATCCGGGTGCGTATTGGGGAAATGGCGCGAGGCGCTGCCGCCAGAACGTCAGGTGGGCCACATGGTCTTTCGCCGACCAACAATCCGGCGTGCCACTCTGCACCCGTTCAGCCTCAGGCACCAGTTGGAAAAAGGCATTCTGGCTGATCTGGGCCTAGCGCAAGAGTTCGAGGAGCAGTGGCTTAAAAGGATGGTGGGTTATGAACGGTTCTTCCTCACATTTTGGTGGTGTAGTTGTCTCAAAGACGGCACAGATGCTGCCCCGCAAGAGCGCGGAGATAGTAAATTGGGTGAAATCAGCAAGAGGAAATCAGCGCGAAGAGTGAGATTCGACCATTGCTAGCCCGGAGAAACCGCTCTTCATCTGGTTTCTGCCTCCAACGTTTTGTAAAGGGGAACGCTGACAGATGTTGCTAGCTCAACGATGAGTGTACATTCTCGCTCATGTCGCACTCTCCACAATTGCTTTGCAGAGGAAATACACATAAACGCGCTATGAAAGCAGCAACTGAGATCAAGCAAAATTATCACAGGGCGGGGCTCCATCTCCTACAAATGGTGAGAAATTGCTCATTTTTCTCCAATAGTATTTTCATTAAGGGCTGTTATTCTGATCATTGTCAGATATGTTCCCTCAGTTATAGACATGAAAGGATGGAAAGAAAATGTCGATACGAACGTCGCTGTCCCTCAAAACAGTCGTAAGTGTTACTTTTCTCTTACTAGCAGCAACCGTAATCCTGGCGGCCTGTGGTAGCAGCAGTGGAACAGCAACCGCTTCCTCCTCAAGCTCGACGACAACTCAGCCTTCAGGATCCGGCGGCGGCGGATCCAACGCTCGGTCTGAACCGGCCTCAGGGGGATCATCCGGCACGGTCGGCAGCATGTCCACGTCGAGCTTCACCATGTCGACATCAGCAGGTCAGAAGGTGACCGTCAACGAGGCGTCCTCTACGACATACCAGAAGGGGACGAACTCGGCCTCGGCGAGTGCCATTACAACAGGCGAATGCGTCCTCGTACTTGGGACGACCAGCGGAACGACCATCACGGCCACGCAGGTCATCGTCCAACCGACTGGCGACTGCGGATCTGCGGCTTCCTCGGCGGCAGGGGTAGTCCCCTTCCAGCGCGGTACACCGACCACGCCAAAGCAGGTCGGTCAGATCCCGGCGAACTACCGTGAGGGGTCGGGGACGATCGTCAGCGGAACGACGGCGAATACGGCGACAGAAGCTGCGCTGGCCGCCTACCCGGGGGGCGTCGTCGACCGTGTTGTGAAGCTGAGCAACGGCGAGTACGAGGTCCACTACATCGGCGTCAACTGGCCGCACCACATCTTCGTCAACCAGGACTTCAAGGTCATCGGCGCCGACTAGCCGCCACGGTAGAGTATACATCCGCTCGGACGGCTCTCAGACCGGCCGTGCCACTCACCACGTGCGCTGACCTGCCGTGGTGAGTGCCCCGGGCCGGATGCCGGTTACCTCTTATTTAAACGTCCCGTTTGACACTTTACAACAGGTTTGAACAGCTTGTTTTGCTCTTCCAAAGAAGGCCAATTTACAAAACGTTGGAGGCAGAAACCAGATGAAGAGCGGTTTCTCCGAGCTAGCAATGGTCGAATCCCACTCTTCGCGCTGATTTCCTCTGTTTCACCTTAAAATCGGCTCTTAGTACTACAGCAGCACTTACACGAACGGTCTTAACCAACACCAGAAAAGCCTGATTTCATGTAATTGCTATTTTTCCGGTCGGCTGATATGGCGCCAGGAAAAACAGAGGCATGTCCTGATAAGTGCTGCTGTAGTACTCAGGCGTGTGTACGCCGATCACCACCACGCCTCGATCCCGGTATTTCTCGGCCCAAGCACGGACATAGGGCAGGGTGCGTATCCAATAGATACAGGTATAGGTGCAGAAGTCGATGAGGACGATCTTTCCGCGCAGGTCGCCCGCCGCGAGCGGCTGCGAATTGAGCCACGCGGTTGCACCAGCCAGAGCAGGCATCTCCCCTTCAAGGGTAATAGCTTCGGACATCTGTCGCTCTCCCATCGGATGCCCAGCGAGGTTGCTGCCTGTGGCATCGGAAGCGGGGCACAGCCTGTGCCCCGCTTCCACCTCGCTCGGCTTAGCGCAGTGATCGGAACGCCGCACGGACCTCGCTCGTGAAGAGCTCCGGCTGTTCCCATGCCGCAAAGTGCCCGCCCTGGTCGAGCTTGTTGTAATAGATGAGTTTGGGGTACGCCCGCTCGGCCCAGCTCCGCGGGGCTTGATAGAGCTCGTCGGGAAAGACGCTCACGGCAACCGGGATCGAGACGTTCTTGACGTCGAAGAAGCCGAACTTGTTTTCCCAGTAGAGGCGAGCCGAAGAAATCCCCGTGTTCGTCAACCAGTAGAGCGTGATGTTGTCGAGCACGTCGTTTCGCGTAAGGCCGCCGGGGTGTCCGTCAAAGGCGCGTGCGATGAGATCGTAACTGCGCGCGTCGTGGTCGAGCATCCAGGCCGCCAGGCTGACGGGTGAATCCGCCACGCCGTAGAGCGTTTGCGGGCGCGTCCCCATCTCGATTGCATAGCCGATGTGCTTCGTATAAAAGTCGTTCAGTTGCTCGTACGCGCGTCTCTCGTCGGCTGAGAGGCCGGCCGGCGGCGGGCCGCCGGACTGGAGTGCCTTGGCAATGTCGGGTGGAACCGTGGCAGGCATGTTGGTGTGAATGCCGAGCAACTCCGGAGGCGCCTGTTTCGCCATCAACTGCGAGACCATAGCACCCCAATCGCCGCCTTGCGCCACAAATCGCGTGTATCCAAGGCGCTGCATCAGCACGAGCCAGGCGCGTGCGATACGATCCGGATCCCAGCCGGTCGTGGTCGGCTTGCCTGAAAACCCATAGCCCGGCATCGACGGAATCACCAGATGGAAAGCGTCCGATGCGCTCGCGCCATGTGCCATGGGATTGGTAAGAGGTTCGATAATCTTCAGTTGCTCAATGACCGAGCCGGGCCACCCGTGCGTGACGATGAGCGGCAACGCATTTTCATGTT
>CAZFWN010000070.1:0-24223 GCA_964522745.1 uncultured Ktedonobacterales bacterium | reverse complement strand
ACAGGCAGCGTATCGATGACAAACTCGACTGGATGATGGACCACAATAGAGGTCGCATACGCATCACCCAATGCCCAATTATTGGCTGCAATCGGGGGATAATAGTCCTTTAGTTGAACTGGAGACCAGCCACCGCTGGCGATGAGTTGGTCGGCGCCACGCGCAATCACTGCATACTGTGGATCACCTTCATCCTGCATACGGTACTGAATAATCTTTCCCAAGAGATTGAGTCGCTGGACAAAGGTAATGCCAGCATAGCCATTCTCTTTCCCATTCTGATAGATGAACAACCCTAGTACGGCATATAACACCAGGACGGCGGCAACAGCATGGGGCAGCAGACGGCGGAGTTTCCCCCGCCGCGCAGCGACGAAGAGGAGATACAAACACAGCGGCACCGGCAGATAGACCCATTCTGGCCGGGTCATAAACAGAACCAGGGTCAGGATGGCTATCAACCAGACATTGCGTACCCTGGTATGATACAGGAAGACAATGAGCGCGAGCGCAAGCGTTACCACCAGCCAGAGCGTAAAACCCTCAATCATGATCGATTTGGCAATCCCCATGAAGTAGGTATTGGTGCCCACCAGCAGTCCAACGGCCAGCGCAACCCAGGCCCGACGGAACACAATACAAGCAATCGTGTAGATTTCCAGAGTTGCCAGCACAAAGAGAAACGCCTGGAAGACGCTCACAGCAAAGAGATGGCCGGTGCCTGCCACGAGAAAGACCAGGGCAATCATCAGTGGGTATCCAGGGGTGCGCATCGCATCGACTGGATCCCCTTTGGTCAGAATATGCTGAGTAACGGTAAGATACCCAGGCGTATCGGCGCTAATATCTGCCTGCGGATGGTTCAGATAATAAAGTGTCACGGCAAGGACAGAAACCAGCAGTAATGCCAGACCAAAGAAGAGAAAGCGAGTGCCACGCCAATCATCGACTATAGCCTGCTTTGCCCGCCGTATGACCCCCAGCAATGTATTGTTCGATGCAGATTTCACAGAAAGCCCGCTCAGAGAAAACAGAGCAGCGAGCGGCTCTATCCAGATGCGCCGATAAAGAGAAGGCATAGCGTCCCCCCGCAACGAGAGTGCAGCATTTCAAAAGCCCGAACACATATCATGTATCAGCAGGCGAAATCACATTTGGCTGGGCAGAAGATAGAAGGCTGCCCCCGACCCATCTTGTCGGGTGGCGCATCAGCAACCTCATTGAGAGGTAGTACCTGCGCACGAAGATTAATCAATAAAGCGGAACTTAATAAGTGCCCAGATAGCAGGGAACGCATCGCGCCAGGTAATCTTTTTGCCTTCTTCAAAGTCCCGGCCAGCATAGTAAATGGGCACCTCGTAAATACGATAGCGACGCTTCAGAATTTTGGCCGTAATTTCTGGCTCAAAATCAAACCGATTGGAGCGTATCTTGATGCTCTTCAAAATCGGCGCCCGAAAGGCTTTATACCCCGTTTCCATATCTGTCAGCATATTATTGTAGAGCAGATTGGTAATGAACGTGAGCAACTTATTGCCAAGGTAGTGCCAGAACAGAAACGCTCGATGGATGCCCAGAAAACGCGACCCATAGACTACATCGGCCTTGCCATCGGCAATAGGCCGCAGCACCGTCTCTAAATCCTTCGGATCGTATTCCAGATCAGCATCCTGAATCACGATTACGTCTTTGGTAGCATGCTGCACAGCGGTACGAATACCCGCGCCTTTGCCCATATTCTTCTCGTGATAATAAATATGCACGTGATCCGGCCAGATGCCCTGCTGGAGGATCTCGCGTGTCCCATCCTTAGAGCAATCATCCACAATGATGATCTCAGTGACAAAGGGCACTCGCTCCACTTGCTCAACCACCTGCTGGATGGTGCCCTTCTCGTTATAGACGGGGATAATCACTGATACTTCCATACGTGCTTATGCTCTCCTTAGAAATAGAATCATCTGCCAGCGCAGGAAAGAGCGCCAGACAGTTCAACCTCCGATGATGAGCTAGAAAGTAAGACCACCAAGAAGCAAGACGTCATGAACTATGACGGCATAAGGTAAAGTCTAGTAACATTGGTTACCCTTTGTGGCAGCAGAGCAACTATAGCAGAACCCATACCTCTTGTTAAGAGATTCCATGCTTGAAATGAGGACACGGCAATGGGCCTAACCAGACCAGTACCGGCAGGATAAGATAGCATAAAGGTAATACCACAGAGACTCAGGAACCCAAAAGCGAAAGAATGCTTTTGAGTCCCTGAGCCTGCTGGCGTTCTGCCTTCGCCTGAGGTATCAGCGAAGGCAAGAGGCTATTACGCCTTCGCGCGCTCAACATACTGCCCGGTACGTGTATCGATCTTAATCACATCGCCAGACTCGACAAAGAGCGGGACGTTGACCGTCGCCCCTGTCTCAACGGTGGCGGCTTTCATCACATTGGTGGCCGTGTCACCGCGCACCGCCGGCTCGGTATAGGTCACCTCTAAGGTCACAAAGTTGGGCACATCGACCCCAACTATCTTGTCTCCGTCGAAGAGCGCATCGACCACCATACCCTCTTTCAGAAACTGGGCAATATCCCCCAGCATCTCGGATGGCAGCGGGAACTGATCGTATGTCTCGGTGTGCATAAAAATATAGTCCTGCCCATCTTGATAGAGATACTGGCAGGGCCGGTGTTCGATACGAACAATATCCAACTCTTCACCGGAGCGGAAGCGAACCTCAACCACCCGCCCGGTTTTGAGGCTCTTGAGCCTGGCACGAATAAACGCGCGCCAGTTCCCTGGGCTGACATGATGGAATTCTGTAATAGTCTGAATTTCGCCGTTATAGCGAATCGTCAAGCCATTGCGAATATCGGATGTTGTTCCTGGCATGTTCTTTTACCACCCTTCTGGACCTGTCAAAAAACAAAAGGCCGTTATAGCCTGAGCATATTTTTCTCAAACTCACATGGTTTCTTCAGCATTTTAGTATAGCACATCAGGCGCCCAGCCACGCCACATTTGACAATCCCTCGCTTGCCGGGCGATAATCAGAAATGGCATTTTTATTGCTGGTTTCTCTCTACTGCGCTCTCTGAAACCAGAACTACTCTTTGCCAAATTGGAGAGGAAGAAATAATGATGGCTGAAGCACAAACATCCGAACTCGAAGCGCGCCTGCGAGCCGATGTGCAGGATGCCCAGCGCGCGCGCGATCAGGTGCGGCTGGATACCCTGCGCCTGGCGCTCAACGCGATTCATTTGGAAGAGGTCGCCCGCACTGACCGCGACAATCCCAACTACGGCAAGGCAATCACCGAAAATGACCGCCTCGCGCTGCTGGACAAACAGGTGAAACAGCGCCACGAGGCCGCCGCGCTCTACCGCAAGGGCAACCGCCCCGAACTGGCCGAAAAAGAGGAGCGCGAGGCATCGATCATCCAGGCGTATCTGCCAGCCAGGATGACCGATGACGAACTGCGCGAACTGATTAGCGGGCTGGTCGCCACGTATGGCAAGGAATTCAAGAAGATCATGCCGCTGGCAGCCAAAGAGACGAAAGGCCGTGCGGAGGGCGCGCGCGTTCAGCAGATTGTCCGCGAGTTGACCAGTTAGCCCAGTGGGATAGCGCTCATAGCAACCGCTCGCTACATTCTGAACACCCCGAATTTGGTCTCAGGGATAGGCGCGTTGAGCGAGGCGGCGATACCCAGCGCCAGCACCATGCGCGTATCCAGCGGGTCGATGATGCCATCGTCCCACAGGCGGGCTGTGCTGTAGTAGGGATTGCCCTCTCGCTCGTACTTCGCCAGCGTGGGCGCCTTGAAGGCTTCCTGCTCTTCTGGAGCCATTTCCTGGCCGCGCGCCCGTAGCCCCTCCAGGCGCACCGTCAGCAACACGTTGGCGGCCTGCTCGCCACCCATCACTGAGATACGTGCGTTCGGCCACATCCACAGTTGGCGCGGCGCGTAGGCCCGCCCGCACATGCCATAATTGCCGGCGCCAAATGAGCCGCCAACAATCACGGTAAATTTCGGCACCTGCGCGTTTGCCACTGCCATCACCATCTTCGCGCCATCCTTGGCAATGCCGCCATTCTCATATTGCTTGCCAACCATAAAGCCGGTGATGTTTTGCAGGAAGACCAGCGGCGTCTTGCGCTCGCAGCAGAGTTCAATAAAGTGGGTGGCTTTCAACGCGCTTTCCGAGAAGAGGATACCGTTATTGGCGATGATGCCTACCGGATAGCCCATAATGCGCCCAAAGCCGCACACCAGCGTCGTGCCATAGAGCGCCTTGAACTCATGAAAGCGCGAGCCATCCACCAACCGTGCAATCACCTCACGACTATCATAGGTCTTACGCCCGTCCCGCTGCACAATGCCATAGAGTTCGCGTGGGTCATACTTCGGCGGCTCCGGGTCGGCCACCTCCCAGGGATAGTGCTTGCGCCGGTTCAGGTTGGAGACGATGCTGCGACCAATCGCTAGTGCGTGTTCATCGCTGACGGCATAGTGATCGGTGACGCCGGAGATACGCGAATGCACATCCGCGCCGCCGAGTTCCTCCGCCGTCACCTCTTCGCCGGTGGCAGCCTTGACCAGCGGCGGACCGCCCAGGAAAATAGTGCCGTTGCCCTTGACGATCACCGTCTCATCGCTCATCGCCGGCACATAGGCGCCACCCGCCGTGCAGGAACCCATCACCAGCGCGATCTGAGTGATGCCCTTGGCCGACATCTGCGCCTGGTTGTAGAAGATGCGCCCAAAATGATCGCGGTCAGGAAAGACATCGGCTTGCAGCGGGAGAAACGCGCCGCCCGAATCGACCAGATAGATACACGGCAGACGGTTCTGCTCGGCAATCTCCTGGGCGCGTAGATGCTTCTTGACGGTCATCGGATAGTAGGTGCCGCCCTTGACCGTCGCATCATTGGCAACAATGACACACTCCTGGCCCTCGACGACGCCGATGCCTGTCACGATCCCTGCCGACGGCGCATCACCGTCGTACATCTCCCAGGCGGCCAGCGCGCTCAACTCCAGAAAAGGGGTATCTGGATCGCAGAGTAGGGCAATGCGCTCACGCGCCAACAGCTTCTTGCGTTTGCGGTGTTTTGCTACCGCATCATCGCCGCCGCCCTGCTCAACCAGCCTGGTGCGCTCGCGTAACTCCCGCACTAACCCCTCAAAGTAGACGACATTGTCTTGATACTCAGCGCTGTGGGTATCAACGCGGGACTCTAACACAGCCATGATTACTCGCCCTCGACCCGCAGCGTATCCTCAATTGCCACCACACCTGGCACATGCCAGATGTCTTGCTTGGCCGAGTTGCGCAGGCGCAGCATTGGCAGGCGGCCCCCCAGATAGACCACTCCATCACGCACATCCACCTGGAGCCTAGCGAGATAGGGCTGCAAAGCAGGATTCTCCCCTAGAATAGCCCAGAGACGCTCACGAATCTGGAGGTCATTGAGAAATTCAACGCCGCTTGCTATTTGTGCTGGGAATGCACCCAGGAGCAGCCCGCCACGCTCAACCCCCTTCACCCAGGCCGGTGAGAGTACCAGCCGACGGCCAGCTACACCAACCAACGGCGCCAGCGGGTCCGTCGGGCGCGCTACCTCTTCTTCGGGATGGGCGCGCACTTGAACGACCAACCCATTTGCCAGGCCGGTGCGCGCGGCAATAGTCAGCCCCTCAACATGCCCAATTCGATAGCGTGCCGTCTGCTGATGTTCGCTCATGCAAAACACCGGCATCTTCATATGCAGTTCAATGGCGCTCTGAAGTTTGTCGCGCGAGGAAGGCGCCCCCGCAGAGAGCGGCACAATCTCCTCGCTCTTGCTGAGCAAGCTCTTGCGAATGCTCAGGCTCAGCGTGACCTGCGCGCCCAGCGGCCAGAGCCAGAGATGCTTGACCTGGCTGGTGACGCCTTTAAGTTTGCCCTGATATGGCGCGGGGATGCTGATAACCCGCTCACTCTTAAAAGATGTCCCTGGTTGGAGCAGCACACGTGCATGCTCGCTGATCTGTGTATCCACACTCACCTCTCCTGCCCGCTGCGCTGAAGAAAGATACAGAGCCAAAGAAGCCTCCCTTGAGAACTCTTCAAAGAATGCAAGCCAGACTCCCATAAATCAGGTAGTAGTGTGTAGCAAGCGCTGCCTGCGGCGGCGCTCGCGCTGAAGTTCTGGCCGCTTTATTGTACGTCGCTCCCGCGTAGAACGCAATGGTGATGACAGAGCAGGTCCATGTGGCAGACGACCTTTCCATATTCGCAGCAGTGCGGTAGAATGAAGGAGCAGCAGGAGATGAAATGACATCCTTGAGCCAGGAGAAAAAATGAAACATATGTGGAGAGAGCAGCGACGCTGGCTGCTGGGCGGTTTGCTGCTGGCAGCCCTGGCGCTCATTATCATCGCGCTGCTGTGGGCCGTTCAGGCCCACCAGTATCAGCTTGCCCTGGCGAATTACAACGCAACTCACCGGCCCATCCAACTTCCTCCCAATCTGGCCGATAAAACTCACCCAGGAACTCTAAACTTCCCCGGTCAACCGCCCGTAGACACTTCCGGCCCCGATGGGTGGGGCGCGCTCGGCTGGACCGTTCGACTGCTCGCCATCTTCTTGCCTGCATTGCTCGGCTTGGCCCTCGACTGGCGGGAGCGCCACCAGCGCGTTATCCATACCCAGAAAACCCACCTTGAACACGCGACATCTAAACTTGCTGAAGCGATCACTGCCGACCCAAGACTGCCGGAAAGCGTCTTCGATGCGTACAGCAAACTCCGCGAACTAGAGCCGTAGCCATTCTCGATGTGCCAGAGCCAGGAGGCAAGCCGTTATCGGCCAAAGCGCTCGTAGTGATCTGGGGCATCAGGAGGGGGAGACGGCGGCGCCAACGCATCTGGCGGCTGAAGCGATGTGGCAGCGGGGGGAAGGCCACCAGGGGGAACAATGCGCCTCATCCGCAGCATCTCGCTTGATGAAACAACGCCAAGAAGCGTGCCATTTTTCATCACCAGCAAACTACCGGCAGAGTTCGATGCCATCCGATCAAAAGCCTCCTGGGCCGGTTGTTCCGGCTCAATGACATATTCCGGGCCAAGCGGCACCATCACCTCACGCACATGGCGCTCGCCCCATACCGCGCGAGGCACTCGCTGAACCAGCGCCCGTGTGACGACCCCGGCAATTTCGCCATCAACTTGCACCGGATACAGGCTATAGTTGAGACGCCCATCATATTCCTGCATTAGCAACCCCAGGGTCAACTGCCCCGGAACAGCCGCAGGATGAGGTCGCATCAACTGCCCTACCTGATAGCTCTGAAGTATCTCGCGCGCGGTGGCCTGATTCAGTCCGGCTCGTGCCGCCGTCAACAAGAAAAACCCGATGAGCAAAAACCACAGCCCGGTCCAGTGAGCCAGCAAGAGAGAATACCCCCCCGCCAGCAGAAACAGAGAGCCAACCCCCCGTCCAATCCAGGACGCAATGCGGGTTGCCAGGCTATAATTGTGGCTGAGACCCCAGATAAAAGCGCGAACCACCCGCCCTCCATCCATTGGAAAGCCGGGGATCATATTAAATACAAACATGACCAGATTTTGCAGCGCAAGCCAGAACAGCACTGCCGCTGCTGCGGGCACCGGGCTGTCCAGAACGCCTTGTCCGAGAAACGCGCGTGTCAACGGCGCACCACCAATACTCAGACACACGATCCCACAAAGACACCCGATTCCCAGACTGGTCAGCGGCCCCGCCAGCGCCATCCAGAACTCGACCCAAGGATTACGTGGTTCGCCTTCAAGCTGTGAGACACCCCCCAGGATAAAGAGCGCAATCGCCCTGACCCGCAAGCCAGAGGTGATCGCCACCAGTGAATGCGCCAACTCGTGCAAGAGCACCGAAAAGAAAAAAAGGAGAATCGTCAGCACGGCCAGCCCCACCGCTGCCCATTGGCTCGACTCTGGGAAGAGCGGCTTAAAAAAATCCTGGGTCACGGCGTAGACAAAGATCACAAAGACCACCAGCCAGGAAAAATCGATGCGAATAGGAATGCCAAAGAGCCTGGCAATACGCAGGGTTGGGCCGATCATGCGTTCTCCTCACCGATGCGCGCAACAGAGCAGATAGCCCCTCAACCGGAGCAATGCACTAAGCGCGCCATACTCTTATGCAATGTCCAGCCCAGATATGTCCTCAAGGTCTGGCCGCCTCTGGCCGCTGCCACATAAGCACAGCAACGACGAGAAGCCTGCTCATCAGAAGCACTTGTTTTGCAGTGTAGCACCGTTTATACCAGAGACAAGCTGCTCATTCAGTCTCCAGAGATGGCTGTAGCCAATCTCAGGCTTTGCCACCGCTCAACACATGCTGGATTAACTCGAAGACATCCTTGCTGACCATCCCACCCTGCAAATCCTGCACTGCCGCCAGCACCAGCGGCAGCGGTGTTGCCAGAAGCAGCGCCGTTGTTCGCCGCTCCACAGAGAACGGCGACTCCGAAGTATCGCTAATTTCTGCCATCGCAGACTGGTAGTATTGAATCCAGCCCAGATGATATTCCAACTCATGCAGATCTTCTTTAGCCTCGCCCTTCAATGGCAGACGGGCAATCTCCTCCTCGGCCAGCCGGCGTGCCGAGCGCAACTCCTTGAGATGCTTCTGGCGCCAGCGATTGACCCCATAGCGATAAGGGAGATCAATCAGGCCCAGGTATGGGAGAATGAATGCCAGCAGGTAGAGCAAGATAGAGCCGGTAATCGGCTGAGACCCAATAGTGAGCAACGTATAGTCTTGCAGACTGAGCCATTGCCGGAGCGCGATGCTAATCACCAGCGCGCCGCCAATCTCAAAGGGCAACAAAAGCAGCGAAAAACGCAGCGCATAGCGCCGGGCAGACACCTCCCAATCAGGATGCCCTCCCAGATCACGTGAGAGCAGAATCTGCGTATAGACGACAAAGGGTAGAAAAAAAAGATAGGCGAGCGGCAAGATCAACACCAGCAGCAAGCTTGTGTAGCCGGAAAGCGAAACAAGCGCCTGCCCCATATTGCCGGTGGCAAAAATGCTGTTGAGGACACTCAACCCGGCAAACGCGGCAAGCCCAATGAGCGGAGCTGCCCCCAGAACCAATGCGCACCAAATCTCCAGGAAACGACGCATGCGCCGCCGGCGCGCTGCTGTGGGTACAACGCTCACCCCTTCAGCAGTAAAGTCCACCTTCTGGCGCGGCGCCATCGCGTAACCAACCACAATCTGGATAGGCGCAGAGCCACCAGCATTCAGGCCGATAATATAGCTAGCAAGCAGCACTTGCAGCCCAAGGATCGCCAGCGTGGTCAGTGGCGAGGTCACGGCCAGCGGAAGGGTTTGCTCGTTAGGGGGGATGAAACTGATCGTAAGATAGGCCAGGATGACCAGGACTGCCACGCCGACAGTTGCCCAGCGCAAGACGCCTAACATTCCAAGTTCAAAGGTGCGCAATGCCGAAAGACCATAATAGCCGTGCATACGGAACAAACCCTGACCAGCGGCATGCGCATCGCCCTGATGGTCCAGACACTGCTCCCAGGAGCGAATAGCCTGGCGATAGAGCCTCGCGCGACGCCTCCAGGAATAGGGAGGAGTTGGCGCCTCCTCACCCTTTGCCTTGAGAGCCGCAATCGCTTCGGCGCAGCGTTTTTTACGATCCAGCAGCCATTGATGCAGCTTGGCTATTTCTGATTGATAGCCAGGGCCATTGATCACTTCCGAAAGGCGCTCTTCTGCCAGCGCCTCCCAGGCACCATCCATAATCGTCATATAGGCGCGCACCGATTGCCGCACTGGCATGGCGTAGTGTTCGGTCAGCCCAGCGCGCTCTATCTCGTCCAACGTCTCCAGAAAGAGCGGCGCCAGCAGATCAATATCTTTGCGCATTTTTGCGCTGGCAGCATCGGCTCGCTTATCAAAGGGCATCGTTGGCGCCAATGGTCGCTCAAACAGGGCTGGGGGGACAGATGATCCGGCAACAGCCACCTCCGCCAGCGTCTGCGGAGGTGCCTGCTCATGGTGTGGCAGCCTCGTCTCTGGCCCGGTGGGAGAAGGAGTGGACATAAAAGACCTCCTGTACGGATGAGTGCAAAACATCGGACAAACGACCACTCTCAGGCATTCTAGCCTGCCTCACCCGTAAAATCAAGAGGGCAAAAATGCGTAGTTCACATCGAATTAGAGAGTTTGGAGCAAAGCTGGCTCGCTATTGCGCATCCTGACCCGGCATAGACCAGGATTGCCTGAGCGCTCTAGCACAGCAACATGAAACAAGCCCTTTTCTGCACGCCCCAGCCGGCGCAGCACGATGGAATGTGAACTGCCAGTAATCATTGTGTCTTCTAGATCACCCCATCCACCCATCAAAAGCGCGCGCAGACTCGACTGCATCACATGCGCCAGGTGATAGGCAGGACTAGCAAGCTCCTGCTCCTGATATCGCTGCGTGCTGTATTCAGCCATGAGCGAGCCATCGGTACGCACCACCGCCGTTGCAATACAGGCCGGCCCTACCTGCCCGGCAAAGAGTTCCAACGCCTGATCTAACTGTCGGCCTTTCCCAGTAAGAGGGGGAGCAGCCACTGTTGGTTCAGGACTACCAGGAGCGACATCGGTATGGGAGGGTGCTTTTTCAGCATGACCATTGCTTGATAAGCCACCATATGCCAGTTGTTCAAGAATAGAGAGACTGGACAGCTTTGGCTCATCTTGAGGCGCTGGCATAGGAGCAGACGCTACAGACAGAGCCTGGATAGGTTCTTGTGAAGGAGTCAGGAGCAGTGAGGGAAACTCTCCCCCAACAGATGGCAATGGGTGGGCAGTGGGCGCCTGCTCTGACAGCGCATGCCCCCCCAACGCCAGTGCTGCTGGCACGTTATCTGGCACTTGCTTTTGTGTCTGGGCTTCGCGTCTAGGTGCATAATCCAGCAATCCCCCCTGCACCGTCGGCAAGGGCACTGTTGGAGGGTCATCATGTGACGCTGGCTGGTACGCAGCGCGGTTCCCATTCCCAAATGATGGGAGCATAACCTTCCCATTCAAGGCTGAGAGAGGAAGCGTTGGCTGAGGAGAATGGACAGGCTCACTTTCCGGTAAGGGAATCGAATCTGGCAATGGAGCAGTTGGAGGTGAGACTGGCAAATGCACTGCTCCAGAAGCACGCACGGGAGACAACGCGCTGGTTTGCTGGGAATACACCGCCTCAGACGCTGATTGAACTTCACGAACCCAGGCGGGTACAGAGTCATCATCAGGCAAGGCCACCCTGGTCGCTGGTGGTTGACCATTACCAGAGAGCGCGTGGTACTCAGAACCAGGGAGGCGCTTACCTGGCACGGTAGGCGCCTGCGCGCGGGCAGGAGGTTGCGCCGACTGTCGAGCATTCTCGTCGCCCGGCATCTGCCGCCCCTGCTGGTCACACTGCTCGTCGCGGTAGGTGATGGCTTGCATAATCAACCGAGAGAGAGGCTGGCTCACATTGCGTTCTCCCCGCCCATCCCAGGGGTGCTGTTCAATACTGCCCGTCTTGTGAGCGGCCAGGGCAATAAAAGCCTCCTCGCCGCGCATGGCCCGAAATTCAGCCCAGAGCAACTCGCCTTGTGAGAAACGAAGCACACCCAAACTCTCGGACCCATCGCGCACAACCAATGAGAGGTCATGGCGGTCCATATGGATGACCTGGACCAGATCAAGCAAATCGAACGAATCAAGATTGGCGGTTAGCCCAGGCTGATGCACAAGCAACGCACTCCTCATACATGGTCTTGGCAGGTCCAAAGATGTCTCAGCAGCGCAACTGACTCCCTTGAGCGTGAGTGTAGCATGTTGTGCTTGCCCGCACAAGTGCTTACATGGCTCACCAGAGGAGTGGTGCAAGCAAGAGCGCTAGAAAGGCGCCCAGGCTGAGACCAGTGCCTAGTGGAATCATCGTTTGCCGGTCTGCTCTCCGCATCATCAAAAGCACCATCCCGGTGGCCGCGCCGGCCAGCGTACCATAAAACAGGGCGTTGATGATCGCCGGCCAGCCAACCAACAAGCCTATCAGCACAGCGAGCTTCACATCGCCCAATCCCAGCGCATCGGTCTGATACACCAGATAGGCCACCACATAACAGAGTCCAAACAGCCCACCGGCAATGACAGCCCCTATCAGCATAAAAAAAAGCATCTGGTGATTCACAAAGAACCCCAGCGCCAGCAGTCCGATGATCGCGGGATAGGTAACGACATCCAAAACCAGATGATGCTCAAGATCGATCACAAACACCAGCAGCAAGATCAGCGTCGCCAGCCCATAGAGACCAAACAATGCTCCTGTTGGCAATTTTCGAGACGGATCTGTCAGCACCGGCCAGAGGATAAGCAGGAGAGCCAGCGGCGCGGCCAGGCTGATCCACACAGAGCGAAGTGGCAAACGTTCATGGCACGCCCGGCAGCGCCGGCGCTGTCCGAGGTTCCCAAACACGGGCAGATAGCGCCAGGCCGGCAGCGTCTGCCCACATTTCGGGCACTCCCCCAGCCGCCATTGCCAGCGCTCGCGTGGCAAGGTATCAGCCAGCACATTTATGACCACTCCACCGGCCAAACCAGCCACGAGCGCGACCAGGGCCAATCCCAAACCTCCCGACAAAGCCAACATGCAGCATGCTCCCACCATAGCTAAATAAGCGGCTTGATGAGCCGTGTTTCATTCAAGCTGCGCCCTAGTATACCGCATGCGCCTATGGAACTGGTTGCAAAGCACGACTTTTGGGGGATAGCTGGAGATGATGCAGATAGACACCTTCCCATCGCTCCAGGACAGCCGCGCGATCATGGGTTGCCGCGATCTGCATACTGCTCTCGCCCATTTCCGGCCAATGGTGGGGACGACACAGCATGGCTCGCAACTGCTTCGCCAGATGCGCGCTGTCATCAGGCCAGAAGAGATAGCCATTCTGGTCTGGGCGTACCAGTTCAGGCAAAGCGCCAGCATCGGCGGCCACCACCGGACACCCACAGGCCATTGCCTCCAGCGTCGCCAGACTCTGCAATTCTGCTACCGAAGGCATGACAAAAAAATCCGCCAGGCGATACAGAGCGACGAGTTGCTCATCGGGCACAAAGCCCAGGAATGTTACCCGATCACGTACACCTAGCTGCACGACAAGCCTTCGGAGTTCCTCTCCATCTGGACCCGTGCCACCAATCGCCAGATGCACCGGTTCCTGCACCTGCGCCAGCGCCTCCAGCAGCACATCGACGCGCTTTTCACCCATCAGCCGGGTCAAATCCAATGCCAGAGGCCGATCTGCCGGCAGCCCAAAAGCGCAGCGTAGCTGCTCATCACGCGGTCCAGGTCGAAAGCGCGCCAGGTTGATGCCATTGGAAATCGCCGCGCCGGGAGTGCGCAGACCATGCCTACGAAGCAAGTTGAGCGCCGTAAATGTTGGCGCGGTCACAAAGTCGCAGCGCCGATAAAAGCCCACCAGATAGCTATACGCCATTTTGGAAAAGCCCCGGCCCACGAACGTATCGCCTGAGAGGCTGCGGCTCATATTGATAGGCATAAAATGGTTGGTTGCAATAACAGGAATATGTAACGCATGCGCCAGCACCAGCGCCAGATTGCCCAGCACAAGGGGAGAATGAATATGCACCACGTCAGGGGTGATCTTTTTGAAGAGTTGGTGCAGCCCCTTAATCGGAAGCAGCGCGACACGCTGGCCCTCATACGCCGGCCACTCAAATGAAGAGAAGCGATAGATGCGTACATGCGCTTCTAAATGCCGCTCGTCATGCCGATCCTCGCTGGGGGCCACCACCCAGACCTGATGGCCGCGTAGCGCCAGGTCAGATGAGAGTTGATGCGTCACCGTTGCCACGCCCCCAACCATTGGCGGATACTGATCAGTCACAATCACAATGCGCATTCCGGTTATCCTCTCGCTTCCAGCCAAGCACAAACAGGCAGAGGGCAGACAGTAGGGATGGCAGCGCCAACATCTTGAATCAGGGTCACATAACCTCTATCAGAGAGATATACGACCTCCCTTAAAGGGGGGTTATATTTGCATTAAATCCAGCCCCAAGCTGTGCAACCCTCATGCCACAGACAAGAGGCGCCTCTCTGGAAAAACTGTACGGCACAGAACAAGCGAGGCTGGCCTGATTGGGCCAGCCTCGCTTGTGCAGAAATTTCTACGCATGTGTAAAGAGCGCGGCTATGAAGCTGTCTCGCTTCCTGATGCTGCTTCAGTGGGCGTAGATGCCGCAGCCGCTTCAGCCGCTTCTTCAGCAGCCTCAGCCAGCACTGCGCGGGGCGCCACGACTTTCACTACCGGCTCATCTGGCTCACCCATGAGTGTAACCCCTGCCGGCAGGAGGACATCGCGCACATACAGCGTCTCATCGATCTGCGTAAGGCTGCTGATGTCCAGTTCAAGCGATTCAGGAAGATCTCCAGGCAGACACTCTATTTCGATAGTATCAAGCATGTGCAGCAGCACGCCACCCTCAACGGTTACGGCTGGCGCCACACCCTTCAATGTAAGTGGCGCGCGAACGGTGATCGGCTCATTCATCGCTACGCGCAAGAAATCAACGTGCATAATTTTGCCTGTGCGCGGGCTGCGCGAAATATGCCGCACCAGGGCATTCAGCGTGGTTCCACTGGAGCCTCCCACCTGGAGATCAACGATGCGCGTGGCATTGTGTCCGGCCAGAAAACGCTCTAGCGTGTGATTATCCAACTGCAAGGACTGCGAGGGTTGATGCCGGCCATAGATATTGGCGGGAATAATCCCCTGGCGTCGCAACTGCTTGACCTGTTTGCCCAGCACGCTCCGCGATGCAACTTGTAACGACACCTGACCTGCCAAGATGGCCTCCTCTCTCTACTAGGCGCCTGGCACATACACCGCCGGGCGCAAACGAACGTCATCCGGGTTACTCACTCAAGAGCGTTCCCATCTGAATAGTATACTCCACCCGATACACAGGAAGAAAGCGCAACCGTTGTGCCCTCAAGGAGATGTGTTTCCCTTGATTTCTCTCGCCAGTGCCATATCTAGTCGTTGCCAGAACACTGCGAGCGTAAGCCCTTCGATGGCGAGTATCTTCTGTCGGCCAGTCGCGCCTCGCGCCACCAGCACCTGGCGCTGGGGTACGCCCAGGCATCCGGCCAGCAAAGCGATCAGCGCCTCATTGGCTTTACCCTCCACTGGGGGAGCCGTCAGATGGATGCGTAACCCATCGGCTTCCAACGCCAGATCGTTACGGCGGCTGCGAGGAAGAACACGCACCGGCACCATCAGAGTATCGCCCTGCTGGCGTACAAAGGAGGGATGGACTCGTTGGGGTGGCTGTTGGGGCATCTTCATCCTCTTGTTGCCAGGCGGTACTCACCACCCATAAGGCAACGCCTGAGTCAAGATATATTGCATGATATACAGCGCCATAAAGGCAAAAAAATAGGAGATATCGAGAAACATGACTGGCGGAACGCGCCGGCGGATGGGCCGGATAAACGGCTCTGTGCAGACGGCTGTAAAGCGCATGATGGGATTGCCCTCAGACAAGCGAAAGAGCGAAAGGATGAAACGCGCAAACATTAAGACAATCAACGCGACGAAGAAGTAGTGTATGGCAAGATGCAAAATATTGAGTTGAAGCAGAAACATGGTATCCTCCCTGGGGTACAGATGAGTCAACGCTCACTCCTGAACGGTCTGCACCTCAACTGTTGGAAATCCGAGATAGACGTGCCGACTCACACCAGTCACCCGAACGCCTCGGAGATCAGCCAGCGTCGTCACATAGCGCTGTGCCACTGCGCCGAGCGGGCGAGCCACCAGAAACGCCCCCAGCGCGCTCAGAAGTGATGTCAGAAAACGGGTACGCGAGCGGACTAATGAGAGTATCAGCAACCAACTGGTAATAGCGAGCGTCACACCCACTGCAACGTTAGTCCCGCAATTTGGATGAATCGCCAACGCTGTCTCACCAGCCTGAAGGCGCGCCAATGCTTCTTGAGCGGCGGCACGTACCTTCTCGACATCGACATTCCCGAAAATCACGAAGCCGCGCGAACTTGAGCGCGCGCTGACTCGCAAATTGGGAATCATCCCAGACAGAATGGTGACGGTGGCATGCTCCAGCGCGTGGTTCTGACGAATGCGCCGGCCAAACAAGAGATCGCCCAGATTCATGCTATTCTATCCCCCTAAAACCAGGATACCCGGCTACTGGGCACTCGTGGGGCGCTCACCAAAAATCGCACGACCAATACGAACCATCGTTGCTCCCTCCTCTATCGCCACCACAAAATCACCGCTCATGCCCATCGATAACTCGGACCAATCTCCCTGAGGAAAGCGCCCGCGCAAGACGTCGCGCAGTTCGCGCAAGCGCCGGAAGACCGGGCGCACTTCCTCAGGCTCCGTCGTATACGGCGCGATAGTCATCAATCCTTTGACCCGCAAATGTGGCAAGGCCAACACACTCTCGGCCAGCGCCGGCAAATCGGAGCCGCTCACCCCTTCTTTCGACGCTTCCCCCGAAACGTTGACTTGCAGCAGCACCGGCATGATGTGCTGACGCGCCGCCGCGCTCCGCTCAAGAGCTTCTGCCAGATGTGTACTATCCACGCTCTCTATCAAGTGGAAGAGTTCTACCGCTCGCGCCACCTTATTTGTTTGCAAGTGCCCGATAAGATGCCAGCGAATCAAGGGATAGGGCAATGCCGGAATCTTCGCATGCGCCTCCTGTACCCGATTTTCACCAAACACCTTCAACCCTAACTGGTAGGCCAGCGCGATCTGCTCAGCCGCAACTGTTTTGCTGACGGCCACAATCGTGACCTCATCCGGGCTTCGCCCACTACGCGCTGCTGCCTGTTCAACGTGCAATCGCACCTGACGGATGCGGTCAACCAATTCATCCATCTATCACGCCTTGAGCCGGTCTGGAGCGCTGGTGCAACACCACATTGGTAAAGGGCACGCGGAAGACCGCAAAGATTTCGATACTGACCAGAAAGCCCGCCAGAATAAAAGCCACGCCGATCAACTGCCCCAGAAAGAAGCCGCTGGTAAAGCCCAGCCGAATCAGGCCGGTCAGGATGCTGGGCGCCAGCGCGCCAAGAGCGATCAACACATTCGAGACAACGCGGTAGGACATGATGCGCTTGCGCCAGAAGACCACCGCTGACCAGATGGCTCCGCCAAAGAGCAGCGCCGCGCCGGTGATATTCATGATCGGCGCCAGAATCTCTATGTCCAGCGGCATGATCGTGAAATTGGAGACATCCACCACCTGCTGAGGCGTGGACGTTTGCAGGAGATGGAGATTGGCAGCAGAAATGGGCGCCGTCAAGACGCGCACCGCGCCATAGACGGTTCCCAGCGCCAGCAGCGCCATAACCGTATTCGCCACGCGGCGCGGCAGCAGCAGATAGGCAGTGCCCATGCCCAGATAGGCTGCCACCAGCAGCCCACCGAAGAAATACCAGGCACGGTACACGCCCAGACTCCAATGACCCTGCGCCGCGCCAATGACTTCGGCGGTTGAGGCCAGGCCATAGGCCACTAAGCCAAGCAGCCAGAGCAGCTTATAGGCTCTAGGACGGGTGATCTCTTGATCGAGGACAAAGATGGCCGCGATGAAACTCAGCACTGCTGTCAGCAGCGCCAGCACTCCATCTGCGCTCATAGTCAGATCTCCTTGAGGGTCAGGACTGCCCCACGCTCTGGGGCGCGTGAAAATAGGAAACAATCGCCCGCGTCAGGCCGGGCATCGTGTATTCGTCGGCCACAATCTGCGGCGTCAGGCCACAGGCGCGCGCCGTCTGCGCCGTGATGGGACCAATGCAGGCCACCACCACACCGCGCAGCATCTCATCTGGATTCAACCCGCCCAGCCCGGTCAGAAAGCCGCGTACCGTCGAAGAACTGGTGAAAGTGATCACATTGGGGCGCTGAGCCAGTGCTGCCTTCACGCGCTCGGCATCCAACGGCTGCGTCACCGTACGATAGGCAGCAATCTCATCCACCTCTGCGCCCTTCTTGCGCAGTTCAATCGCCAGAGCCTCGCGGGCAATATCGGCGCGCGGCAGCAGGATACGCTGCCCGGCAACCTCGCCAATGCCGGCAGCAATCGCCTCAGCAATATATTCATCGGGCACAAAGTCTGGCTGGGCGCCAGCGCTGCGCAGCGCCGCTGCCGTCGCCGGGCCAATCGCCGCCAGCCGCATGCCCTTGAGCGCCTGCCAGTCCAGCCCGGCAGCATCCAGCCGATCCTGTACGGCCCGCACCCCATTGACGCTAGTAAAGATCACCCATTGATACCGTTCGCGCTGCTGAATAGCCCGATCTAGCGCGCTCGCGTCGTCGAGCGGCTGGATGCGAATGGCCGAGAGCGTCACTACCTCCGCACCCTCGGCCTCCAAGAGTGCTGCCAGCCCTGGCGCCTGCTCGGCAGGCCGGGTAATTAAGACGCGCCTGCCGGCAAGTGATCTGCCATGCTCCACCGCAGCCGCCTACCTTTCTGCATTGCGCTCTGCCGGAACGCCGCGACTTTCCGCCAGCAACTCGCCAACGCCATCGGCCAGCAGCGCGCTTGCCACCGAGCGGCCCAACTCCTCCGGCTGCTCCAGCGGCCCGCGCCCCGCGCGGCGCAGCAGCCGCTTGCCATCTGCGCTCGCAACCATCGCGCGCACCACCAACTGCTCCTGACCAGGCTCGCCCTCGGCAGCAGCATAGACGCCGATGGGCACCTGGCAGCCACCGCCCAGCGTATCCAGCAGCGCGCGCTCCGCCTGCACCGCCCGGCGCGTCGGCAGATGATCGGCGGCGGCCACCAGCCGCACTAGCCGCTCATCCGTCGCTCGCACCTCCACCGCCAGCGCGCCCTGCCCTGCCGCAGGCAGCATCACCTCCAGCGGCAGATATTCGGTGATGTATTCCGCCAGCCCCAGGCGTTGCAGCCCGGCAGCCGCCAGCACAATCGCATCCGGCCCATCCGGCGCTAGCGCCTTGCGCAGCCGCGTATCGATATTGCCGCGAATCTCCACAATCTGGAGATCAGGTCGGCGATGTAACAACTGCGCCCGGCGGCGCAGGCTGCTGGTCGCCACCCGCGCCCCCTGAGGCAACTGCTCCAGCGTCAGACCCGCACGCGACACCAGCACATCACGCGCATCGGCCCGCTCGGTAATCGCCGCCAGCGTCAGGCCGGCGGCCAGTTGTCCCGGCAGGTCTTTCAGGCTATGCACCGCCGCGTCAATCGCCTGGCGTCGCTGCGCCACCTGCCGCTCCTGCTCCACCAGCAGGTGATCGTTTAATGGCTCGACGGCAATATCCAAACGCCCGGCCAGCAAGGCGTACTCTAACTCGGCCACAAACATGCCCTTATCCCCAAGCTGCGCCAGGGGAACTGCGAGCGCCTGCGTCTTATCGCCCTGCGTCTTAATCGTCTGAATCGAAAATTGGGCAGTAGGATGCTGACCTCGCAGCAGAGCAATCACCGCCTCGGTCTGCCACATCGCCAACGCGCTGCCGCGTGTCCCGACAATCACCTCATCGTGAGCGTTACGCTCATCTAGCGTCTCAGCCCCATTTGCGGGGTCTGCTAAGAGATCATTCGCCATAGAAAAAGCTCCTGGCGCGCCCCGGCACACGTCGTCAAGCCCATCATACCGGAAGCGCGCGCTGTTGTAAGACCTCGATTCATTATAGCAAATTCTCAGCCATCACGCAGGCAGCGAGCGCTGGCATGCCGACCACACCTTGCGGCAGCAGGCAACAGAAAAGGCCATGAGCCTATCTTTTACACACCAGTGGGCAGGCAATGATGGATTGATGGCGGAATATTGGCGGATTTTGGCGGATATGTGAGGTAAGATTGCCATACGCAATCAACAAAAAACAGAGCCGCATATGAATCTGAGAACATGGCCTTTAGCCAACTATGTTACCCGCAAAAAGAGCCTGGTAGATTCTCCACCAGACTCTCTCAATAGTACCGGGAGAGGGAATCGAACCCTCACGAGGTTGCCCTCACTGGTTTTTGAGACCAGCGCGTCTACCGTTCCGCCACCCCGGCTCGTGCTTTGTATGGTATCGCAGAATGCGCTGAAAGTCAAGCGCGCAGTACCGCCAAAAGCGGTCAAAGTGGTCAAAGTGGTCGAACTTCCGCGCTCGCCGTTCATCTCCTCATCCAACATACGATAACTGGCGGAGAGGTGTCTAAGCTGTCTAAGCTGTCTAAGTTGTCTGACTTGGCGGTGTGACTGATTTGCTGGCAAGTAAACCAGAGAGTTACCGATGATTGGTAATCGGTAACTCTTTGAAAGAGAGGGAAGCCAGGTCCGGAGCGGCCTGACGAGAAGAGTTACCAGAGTTACCGAGAGTAGGCGTTTTATCCACGTACTGCTGCTGGCTCATCGACGGCGAACTTGCCAATCGCCCGGAACTTGTCGTAGCGCTGCTGCACCAGTTCGTCCGCGCTCAGGCGCTCTAGCTCGCGCAGATGCTTGAGTACCGATGCTTTGAGGCTGCTTGCAGCAGCCTGATGGTCTCGGTGCGCGCCGCCTGGCGGCTCTGGGATGAGTTCATCGACCAAGCCAAGCTGATAGATGTCGCGCGCCTGAATCTTCATGGCTTCGGCGGCCTGCGCCGCGTAGATGGTGTCGCGCCAGAGGATCGAGGCGGCGGCTTCCGGGGCCGCGACGGTATAGATGCTGTATTCCAGCATCAGCACCCGGTTCGCAACACCCAGGCCCAGTGCGCCACCACTGCCGCCCTCGCCGATGACCACCGCGACAAACGGCACCTTCAGCCCAGCCATCACCATCAGATTCTCAGCAATGGCCTGGGAGATGCCGCGCTCCTCCGAGGTCAGATCGGGTGATGCGCCGGAAGTGTCAATCAAGGTGACAATGGGGAGGCCGAACTTTTCGGCCTGCTGCATCAGGCGCAGCGCCTTGCGATAGCCCTCCGGGTGCGCCAGACCAAAGTTGCATTCCATCTTCTCCTTGGTATCGCGCCCCTTCTGATGGCCCATCAGCATCACTGTGCGGCCCTCGATCTGCGCCAGCCCACCCTGAATGGCCCGATCATCGCCAAAGCGGCGGTCCCCGCGCAGTTCAAGATAATCGTCGCAGATCAGCTTGATATAGTCGTTGGTATAGGGCCGGTCCTTATGGCGAGAAACTTGCACACACTGCCAGGCGTTCAGGTTCCGATACATCTCCGCCGTTTTTTGGCGCAGCTCGGCCTCCATTGCCTTGATCTGTTCGCGCTCCTCAGGCTTGAGCTTCTCGCCCTTGCGCTGGAGGGCGCTCATCCTTTTTTCTATCTCGGCAAGCGGTTTCTCAAATTCCAGATCGTATGCCATGATGAAGCTCCCAGCTACTAGCGTCGAACGTCCTGAACGTTTTTCCCAGCATACATGCGCAAGAGCCGCGCGAGCGTTGGGCGCAGCAAGCGACGAGGCACCACAGCGTCAAGCATCCCATGTGCCAGCACAAATTCTGCCGAGTTAGTATCGGGTGGTAGGCGTTGGTGCATAAACTGCTCGATGACACGCGGTCCGGCAAAGCCGATCAGCGCGCCCGGCTCGGCCAGAATCACATCGCCCAGGAAAGCAAAGCTAGCAGAGATGCCGCCCGTTGTCGGGTCGGTCAGCAGCGAGATGTAGGGCACCTTCGCCTGACCCAGCCGCTCCAGCGCCGCCGAGGTCTTCGCCATCTGTAAGAGTGAAAAGAGACCCTCCTGCATACGCGCACCGCCAGACGTGGAGACGATAAGTACCGCGCTGCGGTCAGCCAGCGCCCGCTCAATGGCCCGCGTCACCTTCTCGCCCACCACTGACCCCATGCTGCCGCCGATAAAGTTGAAATCCATCACCGCCAGCGAGAGCGGCTGATCTTCAATCTTGCCGGTGCCGATGACCACCGCCTCATTCATCCCCGTCTTCTCGCGTTCTTCCTGAATTTTCGCCTGGTAGGATTGCGAGCGGCTGACGAAATGCAGTGGATCAACTGAAAGCAGGTCGCTGTCTAACTCTTGAAAGCTGCCCTCGTCGAGCAAGAGTTCGATGCGCTCCTGCGCGGAAAGGCGGAAGTGATGCCCGCAGCGGGTACAGACCTTGAGGTTCTTTTCCCAATCTTTGCTGTAGAGCAGTTCGCGGCACTTGGGGCACTTCACCGCCAGATTTCCGGGGATCGAGCGGCTCGGCTCCGGTTGCAGGTCATCGCCCACCTGCCCACGCAGTCGGTCAGAAAGAGCAGGATCAGTTTTATCTTTAGCGATGGCACACACTCCATTTCCAGGCGCACTGGCCCTTCTTCATCACCAGGGAGAGGCAAACAGCGCCTTCCTGCCATGTAGCCCACAATGGTGTCGGACATACATCTGGCACATCTATCCTCATCAGGATACAAGCGCCGTCAAGAGGGGCACGGTGAGATGCGCCAAGCACTCCTCACCGCCCGGCTCCATCAGCGGAAAATAAGGCTTGTACAAAAGCATCCGGATCAAATGGCGCCAAGTCTCCGAGGCGCTCGCCTGTTCCGATAAACTTAATGGGCAGCCCCAATTCTTCCGAGATCGAGAAGACAATGCCGCCGCGTGCCGTGCCATCCAGCTTGGTCAGCACCAGGCCCGTCAGGCCCACATCCCCAACAAACTGTTTGGCCTGCAATAACGCATTCTGGCCGGTTGTGGCATCAACAACCAGCAGCACCTCATGCGGCGCTTCGGGGTCTTTCTTGCCCAGCACCTTGGCAATCTTCTTGAGTTCTTCCATCAAATTGTATTTTGTATGGAGCCGGCCCGCCGTGTCAATAATCAAGACATCGCACTTGCGATTCTCGGCAGCCTCCAGGGCATCAAAGACCACCGCGCCGGGATCGGCACCATGTTGGTGGCTGATCACCGGAATCTTGACGCGCTCGCCCCAGATTTTGATCTGATCGATGGCCGCTGCGCGGAAGGTATCGCCCGCTGCGAGGATGACCCGATGGCCCTGCTTCTTCAAATATTGGCTGAGCTTGGCAATCGTCGTCGTCTTGCCCACGCCGTTGACCCCAACCACCAGAATGACGGTGAGTGGGCTGTTTTTGGCGAACGTCAGCGGCTCCGCGTCGCCTAGCAGAATTAAAAGTTCTTCTTCCAGCACGTCGCGCACATCCCGCGCATCCTTCAGCCCGGCATACTCGACGCGCTCTTTGAGCGTCTCTATCAGCCGCTCGGTGATCTGCACTCCCACATCCGAGGTAATCAACGTCTCTTCCAGGTCATCCCAAAGCTGGTCGTCGATCTGGCCGCGCTGGAACGCCTCAGAGACTTTGCCAAACATCTGGCGCGTGCGCGAGAGGCTCTGGCTGAAGGGATTACGGAAGAGGTGGCGACCACCTTTGCCCACTTCTGCTTCCTCGGCCTCATCCTCCCAATCTTCTTGCTCTGCCTGAGCAGGCGTGGGCGGCGCAGGCGCTTTCTGAGCAGCCGGAGAAGGAACAGGCCGAGCTACTGGCGAAGGAGGGAGCTTTGCAGCAGGCTGGGGCACTGGTGGCGCGGCTGGCGGGGGAACGGGCCGGGCCGCAGGCTGAACTGCTGGCTTAGCGGTTGGCTGTGACTCCGGCCTTGCAACTGGCTGAGACCCAGGCTGTGCTGGTTGGGGCGCCGGCCTGGGAACTGGCTGCGGAGCAGGTTGTGCGGTTGGCGGTGGCACGACAGGGGCCGGCTGTGTTGGGGTCGGCGCAACTGGCGCAGCCGGTGCAGCGGCGCTCGCCTGATTGATAGGCGCTTTATTTTGCTCTTGTGCTTGCGACTCTTGCTGCTGCTGAGTCTCTTCCTCTTCTTCGGACTTGCGGCGGAAAAGCCCTTGTTTGAAACGATTAAACACCATACATCTTGCGTCCTTTCAGCAGCGCATCAACCAGAGTAGCTATAAAAAGAAAAGCTGGATAATTGCTGATATGATAGAGAAGAAAAAGCGTCATGACACAATCAGCCTCCGGTCGCGCGGAGCGTGGCCGGAGGCAGAGTCACTACCGAGACTAACGATTGCTGCGGTAGTTGTGCAACGAACCATCACTGATCGGCTCGTTAATAATGATGTCACCGTTACGGATCTTGATGTTGTACAGGCATCCCGGATTCGTGCAAACCCACGCCTTGTACTCGATCGAAGCCCCCTGGCTCCCAAA
>CAZFWN010000069.1:14456-24307 GCA_964522745.1 uncultured Ktedonobacterales bacterium | reverse complement strand
CGCAGCAGCTTGTAATACCCGGCGCTGGTGAGGACCAGCGCGGCAAGCGCGAAGAAGGCAAAGCCAATATCCACGCCCAGGAAGCTGGCTCCAACGGCGTTGGCGGCAACGGCGCTGCTGAGCAGGAAGAGCAGCAGCGCGCTCCCCAGGGCAAAGCAGCCCAGGCAGAGCGGCAGCGCCAGAAAGAAGCGCGTGTAGAGCGCCCGCTCTGGCAGCAGGACGGTGAGGAAGGCGCCAAGGATAACAGCCAGGGGCAGCGCAACGGGCCAGCCGATGCTCAGCGGCGTGGCGCGGATGCCGCCGATGATGACCCAGGGCAGGAAGAAGCTCAGGAACATCACGGCCAGCGCGCCTAGCGCAACGCGGTTGGGGATGTCCTGCGGCAGATGCACGCCGGCGCTCGCCTGGAGCGCCCGGCGAGTAGCGCTGCCTGCCCCGCCGGCAGGCAGCGCCGGCTCATTGCCATTCAGGTGCGTGTGAGCGGGGGCAGCGCTGACAGGATGATAGCCATTCAGGCCTGGTGGGGCGGCAGGAGCCGGAGCCAGTCCATCCGAGCCGGCGCGCGGCTGGCTGCTGGCGATCACGACATAGTGCGACGTGGCAGGCGGCGGCGCAGCGGCAGTGGCGCCGTTCTGCTCTCCCGCCGGAGCCGGCGGCTGAGCCGGCTCAGGATCGGGAGCAGAGCTGGTAGAACGCACCTCCAGCGAGGCGGCGGGCGCCAGCGGGCGCATCGTGCCGCGAGTGGAAGATGCCTGGCGAATAGCCTCATAGGTCGGCTGTGCCTTTGCGGGGAAGAGGCTGCTGTTCCGCGAAGCGGGCTGAGCAGGCGAGGCAGGCGCGCTCGCCGAAGGAGGCTCCTGGCCCGCAGCTTTCCGGCTCAGGCGCTGCTTGCCGGTTTCAGGGGGATCAATATGCAGCCTGGGCTTGGGTGCGGCAGCGCCACAGACCGCGCAAAAACCTGCCTCTGTCCTAAGCTCAGCGCCACATTGCTGACAAAACATACGCTCTCCTCCTGCGCCTGCGCGGCAGCGCCCCTTTCAGGCAAGCGGCTCTTGCTATTCGGCTTCAATGTCTCGCGCGTGCTGCTCGGCCTGCTCGGCTTCTTCGTTGCGGCCAGCCGCTCGCAGCGCCTGGGCTAAGGTCTCCCAGGCCAGCCCCAGGCTGGGGTCAACGGCCACCGCGCCGGTTGCCATATCGATGGCATCGTCCACGCGTCCCACTTCGAGATAGGTATCGGCCAGATCGTTCATCACATCGGCGTTGATAGGGTCGGCGTCCAGAGCGCGCTCGTAGGTTTCAATCGCCTCATCATGCCGCCCCAGTTCATCATAGGCCGTCGCCAGTTGATAGAGGCCCGCCGGGTCATCGGGGAAGCGTTCGAGAAAGCGCTGCGCGGTCTCCAGCGCTGCCTGATACTGGCCGGCGTCGTTATAGGTCTGGGCCAGTCCGGCATAGGCGTCGGCGAGAGCCTCATCAGTCATTTCCAACGCCCTCATGACACCGCTCTCTTCCTCCAGCAATCCCTGATAGATGCGGATGGCCTCCTCATAGCGCTCATCGTCGGCGTAGACTTCGGCCAGGCTGAAGCGCGCGCCAACGTTGCTGGAGTCCAGTTCCACCGCGCGCTCATAGGCGTTGATGGCCTCTGGCAGATGCTTCTGGGCGGTGTGCCAGGTGCCCAGATGCTCCCATGCCTCGGTATTGTCCGGCTCCAGTTCGACCACCCTGCTCCAGCTCGCAATCGCCTGATCGGCGTCATCCATCGCCTCGTAGACCTCGGCCAGCGCGGCGTAGCAGCGGGGATCGTTGGGCGCCAGCGCCAACATCTGGTTGCAGACGGAGAGCGCGTCCTGATAGTGCCGGGCCGCGACATAGGCAGCAACGGCAGTCGGATAGCGCAGAATATCGCCGGGCGCGCTATCAATATGACGCTCGGCGTCGAGGATACGTTTCCATTCCTGGGCGATCTGTTCACGCCCGACGGCGACCATCTCGGCGGCGATAGTATGCGAGGGGTCCAGCATCAGCGCCTGGCGATATGCCTGGATGGCATCATCGGTCAGACGGAGATTGCGATAGGCGTCGCCCAGGCTGGCGTAGAGATCGGCATCTGTCGGGCGCAGGTCGATAGCGCGCTGGAAGGTCTCCAGCGCGTGTTCATGCTGGCCCAACTCGCTGTAGAGCGTTCCCAGATTAATGGCGGCCTCAACCAACTGCGGATCACATTGCAGCGCGCGCAGATAGCTGACTACCGCGTCCTCGCTGTCGCCCTCAAATTGCAGCGCCAGCGCCAGGTTGTAATGCGCGTGGGCATCCTGCGGGGCCAATTGCACCGCCTGGGTGAACGCCTCAACGGCAATATCGTACTGTTCGTCTTCAATGGCTTTATTGCCCTGGTCAATATAACTTTGGGCAATGGTTGCGCGGTTCTCATCGGGCGCCAGGCCATCGGCGCCGGGAGAGGAGTGGTCTTCGTTATAGGTTTCCATAGTCATCTGCCCCCTGGAGACATGCTCTCTTAAAGAGATGTCTGCACTGGCGCTTCTGTTCCCTCGCCAGGAAAACATTCCCATCTAGAAAGAACTATAGCGCAATTTTTAGTCCATCTGCACTTTGTTTTCCAGAAAGCAGCATAGACGGTTCCAGCCCAGAAGCGCAAGGAATCGGCGCCCAGGCGGACCATTCTCCTAGCCCGGTGGCTGCCACCAGCCAATGTCTTACATACCGGGCATGGACTGGTGGTTGGCTCAGAAGAGGTGAGCGCAGCTAAACCAACTCTCACCGCCATTGTTGCTGGTATGGAAGAACATATGGGTCCAGTTCTGGCGGAAGTCGTTGTTCATTTCAGAATAGGAGAAAAGTATCGCTTGCTCTTCTGCTTGCTTCACTGGGCTGGTTGAATATGGCGCAGGAAATCCCAGGATTTGAGGTCGCGCTCCAGGTGGAAGCGGATCAGCGATTGGAGCAGATATTCGATTTCATGCTGCTGCGTCGCGTCCAGGCGCAAACGGGGGATCGCCTCCCAGGCAGAGGTTTGCAGCAGGCGCAGCACTTTGAAGCTGGCGAGCGAGATAGGCCGCTGCCAGTAGCGCGAGCAGCCAGGGCAGAGTATGCCGCCTAATGTGGCGTTAAAGCCGTTTTCCTCCGGCTCAAGGGTGTTCCCGCAGGCGGCGCACTCATGCAGGCTGGGGCGATAGCCTAGATTGCCCAGCAGGTGCATCTCAAAATAACGCAGCATCTGCCAGGCCCGGCTGCGATAGGGCGCGTGCCCGTTGCCATTGCTGTGCCCGTTGCCAGACGTGGCCGTCTGGTCTGCTGGCAGCACCAGCGGGGCCAGCGCTGAGGGGAGATCGCTGCTGTGCCCATTGCCGTTGCTGGCTGTTCCATTGCCAGCCTGCCCGGCAAGATAGGGAGCCGGCGTCTCGTGGAGCAGTTGACCGTTGTGGTGGCCGTTGCTGTGGCCGTTGGCTGAGACGCTGACGGTGGCGCCGCGCGCGGCATCCTCATCCAACCGGCGCAGGGTCTCCACCAGCAGGGTATAGAGGCTGGCGTGGTCGCCTTCCTCTTCGGTGAACTTATCGATCAACTCGGCCAGATAATAGGCGGTGGTGGCGTGCCAGAGTTCGCCGCGCAGGTGAGGAAAGCGCTCCTTGCCCTCGCCCTGGGTGACAATCTCCAGGTCGCGGCCTGCGGCCAGTTGCAACTGGCTGCGCGTAAACAGTTCTATATGGCCGGCCAGCCGGCTGGTCGTTCGCCGCGAACCCTTGGCAATCGCGCGCAGCTTCCCCAGCCGGGGGGTGAACAGCGTCAGAATACGATCCGCCTCACCGTAATCCATGCGCTTTAAGATCAGCGCCTCGGTTGTATAGACATGCGGTTTACGCAAGTTATTATCCTTACGGTGTTGTGCTACCCGGTGGTGAGCCGCAAAGCTCCCCTGAGTCTTATTCTTTTTGGCGCGTCTATGAAAGGATGCGTATCAGCGTTACAGGTCATCACCGCGCCGGCGTCGGGTTGCGGCCTATGATAGAATGGGGCAAAATGGCTGGGCTTGTACAGGCTATGTGCAGGTCTAGATAGGTCTCATTATATCATATGGCCGGCATATCATGCCCGGTTGCTGGGAGCATGTTATGGGTTCTACACGCTATTCACTGCGTCGCTTTGGCTGGCTGGTGAGTCTGCTCATACTGCTGGTTCTGAGCGGCTGCGATAGCCCATCCTCTACCACCAGGAACAACCATCCGCCGGGAGGCAATGGCCCTGCGGGGACAGCGACCCGAACAACGTCGCCCAGCCCAACCGCCTCACCTGTGCCGACCTGGCAGACCTATACCGACGGCAACTACCCCTTCAGCGTGCAGTATTGGTCAGACTGGAACGTGCTGCCGGATGCCCATCTCGATGCAACGCCGCCCTATAAAATACTCTCCTTCTTTCCTGGGCCGAGCCAGAGCAGCGCGCCAACGCTCAACGTCATTTCAATCACGATAGGGGTAAACCAGCCAGATGATACCCAGAGCGGCCCGCCCCAGGGGTTTGCGCCAGATGGCACCGTGACCGTCAACGGCGCGACTGAAACCATCTTCAGCGGGTCAGGCGCCAATGGCGGCCAGGAGTTGTCTGTCGAGTATAGCCAGGGCAGCCATATCTATCTGTTTGCTTCTAACGCAGCGCTGGCCTCCGCCCCTACCTTCAAGCAGACCTTTCTCAAAATGCTCGCCAGCTTTCAGGCACAGGCATCAGCCTAGAGGTTCTGGAGAGGCGGGATAGAGCAAAAGAGGCAGAGCAGCCTGTGCTTCGCTGTTCTGCCTGCGTGTGCCGGGCCTGTGCGGAACAGGCTCCAGTGGAGCGGCGCTTAGCTCGCCAGTTGAGTGACGACCTCTACGACGTTATCCAACTCAAACGGCTTGGAGAGAACCGCCCGCACAAAGCCCGGCTGAAGGCGCGGGCGCTGCTGTGTCTGGCCCCAGCCTGCCGACATCACGGCCACTTTGTTGGTGTCTCGCATCCGCCGGTCTCTCTCAAGCTCCCGCAGAACGGCGGGGCCATCGATATTAGGCATGCGCATATCCAGCAAGATTACCCAGCCGCCCTCGCGCTGAAGTACCTCCAGCGCCTCTTGTCCATCGCAGGCGGTGCGGACCTGGAAGCCTTCTTCGGCCAACAATTCTCGCAGCACATGGCGAATGCCATCATCATCATCAACGATCAGCACTTTCGGCATCGACTCATCCATAGCCTGTTCTTCTGAGCCACAGTTCAGCGTATGGGCGCTCCTTTCTTTCCTGTAGATGGTCTCCACGCTCTCAACTTTTTCGCCCAAACGGGCTTGCTCTGATAGCCCTCTACGCATACACCATGCCTGAAATGGTCGATCTCAGGAGAACATAATCGCAGGCCGCACCAGCTTCCGCTGTGCGGCCTGCGATTATGGTATTGGGGTGTACCTGGCAGTATCTCTGGTCCAGGCTATCGCTGACGCAGCCGGCGTCGTGCCAGGCGGCTGCCCAGAAGAATTGCTACCCCGGTTGGGGAGTAATAGGCGACGCGCCGCCACAGCAGCCCTTTGCCCATGACCCCCAACGGCCAGGAGACTTTTGATCCCATCTTTTGGCGTAACCGGCGCTCTGCTACAAGCAGCGCGATCCCGGCCAGCAGAGATCGGTAACGTGGAAGATGGCGTTTTCGTCGAGCCATAGAGATATGCTCCTTCTGATGAATTGGTGTGCTACAGTGACCTGTTTTCCGCGCCTGCACCCTCAGAGGCGTCTTCTGGACGAGAGACGCTCCCTTGCTCCGGGCGCTGTTTGCGTGCTGTATCCAACTGGGGCGCGGCCTGCGATGGCTCCGCTAACCTGTTTTCGAGCCGATCCAGTCGCTCCCTCAGCAGGCGATTCTCTTCCTCTAACTTCCTGGCTCGTGAGGAGAGCGCCGGGTCGGATTGCCACCAATTGATGCCAATCTCCTGGGCCTTATCAATCGAGGCAATCAGCAAACGCACCTTGATGTTGAGGATTTCAACCTGGCCGAGCGAGAGGGTGATGTCGCCCGCAATCACGATCCCTTTGTCCAGCACCCGCTCAAGGAGGTCTGCCAGATTGGTCGTCTGGGTGGCGCCTACGCGCCGGTTACGTCCATCTGGCGGCGTCGTATCAACCACCCGGTGATGATCTGGGAAGCTCATAGCCCTGGCTTTCTCTTTTGTCTGAGACATAGCTGGCGGACGATCACATCAAGTCGCCCAGCGGACCCAGATTCAGGTTGAGGTCTTCATCTTGCAGGCCGAACGTGACCTTTAATTCGGCCATCTTTTGTTCCAGCTTCAGGAACGTTTCACCCATGCGCTCAATCTGCTCATCGGTCAATGACTCGGCCTCAATACGCCGGATTGCCTGCTTCTCCAGGAGGCGCCGGATCAACTCAATCAGCGTCAGCACCAGCTTCGCCAACCCCTGCTCCACATTGGATTCATCGGCCTCAATCCGCTGAGGGCGCATGCGCTGAACCTGGCTGAGTTGCTCGGCAAATTCATCCAGCGCCTCCAGATCGCCGTGCAGGCGCTGCTCTATCGCTGCGTTCTCCACGAGAGTTGCTCCAGCCACTCATACATGCTCAGTGCGGTGTGAACCATCCCGTGTCGCTCCAGATATTCACCGAGCGAGGCGTATTCCTGCACCGCAATACGCGATTCAGGCGTATTGGGATACTCACCCAGCACCCGCTTTAAGAGATAGATGGCCTGGTAGATATGGCCCTGCTCCCGCAGGTTTCTTGCCATGCGCATCATATTTCGCCGGGCCACCGCGCCTGGGTCAAATGACCGGGAATAATCCATGCTCATATCGTTCCTCCTTTATCTTCTAGACTATCAAGTTTCAGACCAGGGCTTTGCTGGAATGGCTTGCTTGCCCCAGTCACAAAACTGTAGGGCGGCCAGGGGCCGCTGAGCAGCCAGCGGAGGTCGGGGTGCCTCTGGCGCAGTTCATCAACTGCCTGCTGGGCCTCTTTGACCTGCCAGGGATGCACCAGATAGGTGGCCCGCACCGCCAGGCGCGGAAGCTGGAGCAGACGGTAGCGCTGCTCCACTGTAGCAGCGTGTAGCGCCTGCTTTACCTCAGCGATGAGCGTGTTGGCTTTATGGTATTGCACTGTCTCACCCTGATACTGCACCAGCCTGGCCTGCAAATAGCGGGTTCCTGGCCCAGATGAGCCGGTTGCCAACGTAGAGCCGGTCTGCCCGGTCTGCTGTGGCTGTTTGTGTGTCTCCCGCCCATCTTCGGCCCCCCACAGAATAGTGAGGCCGAGTTCCGCCTTTGTGCCCACGCGCGCCAGGTCGGCGAGCAAGACCTCATAGCGTCCGGCCAGCGCCCGCGCCACCGCCTCAGGGCCGGCCAGGATCGTGCCAAAGCGCACGGGCAACGCCGGCCCTGCCTGGCACAGCGCCTCCACTACTGCCTCATGACGCAGCAGCGAGGCTGATGTCGGAGGAAGCGCCATCTGCTCAATCGGACTGACGGCTGCTCTCAACGCCTGCCAGGGAACTGCCGAGAGTGGAGCGTTCTCCAGTCCCGTTAGCCCTGCCGGGATGGGCGTCTTGTGCCCCAGGATAGCATAGACATAGCAGGGACTATCCTTCATGCACGCGCTCACGTCTTCCCAGTGGTTCACCGGCACGCAGTTGCTCCATGCGCTCAACCGAGGCCAGCACGATGTTGAGTCCCAGCGTAATCAGGTCCACATCGGCAACCGAGATGGTGAGGTTGCCGGTCAGCACGACCCCACAATCAATAATGCGGTCAAGCAATTCAAGCAGAGTAACATTTCTGGCATCGGCCCCGGCGCCCTCGATGGAGATGCTCATTGCTTTTCCCCCTCAGCAAGTCTGGCGAAACTATAGGGCGGCCAGGGGCCGCTGTACTCGCAGCGCAGCCCCGCTTGCTCTTCTCCCAGCTGCTGCACTTCCTCCAGAAACTGGTCGCTGCCTGCGCGCTGGACAAGAAACGTGGCTGAAAGAACCGCGCGTTCTCCCATCTCTTCCGCAGTCTGCTGAGGAGGAGGGCTGCTCTGCCCGGCAACGGCGCAGCGCGCCAGGCGCTCGTAACTTGTCCTCGCCAGATCGACGCGGGCCTCCTCGGTGGCGCCGGTCAGTTCATCGGCCAGCTTCCGCTTGAGCAGGTAAGCGCGCCCAGGGCTGGCAGCGGCCACTTCGTCTTTGATCTGCTGGAGGGCAGGATATTCGCCCGCCAGGCGTTGCAACGCCTGGCGGTCAGCAAAAAGACGCACCCCCCATTCATCGCAGCCCTCAAGCTGCTCTAATTGAGCCAGCAGCGCGTCATGCTGCTCTGCCAGCGCGGCCAGCAGCGTCTCGCGGTCAGGATAGACGGCGCCAAATGTGACGGGTAAGACGGCGCCAGCCTCATGGATGCGCTCAACGACCTGATGATGGTCGCGCACCATTGCCTCTAGCCAGGCAAGGTCTTCTGCGCGTGCCTGGAGCGTTTCGGGGCGAAAGTCCGCCAGCGCCACCGGCCTGACAAGCGCGGCTAGTTCGCCTTGCTCAAATGCCTGTACTGGCTCGCCGGCATCGGTTGCCAGGCTGGGAGTCAGCTTGGAGGCCGTCTGGCGCGAGGTGATGCCATAGAGATACCAGCCGCGCTCGCTGTTTTGGGAGGCCGGCGCCTCATCCCTCTTCGTCTGTGGCATCGCTGGATTCGATGGGGGCTTCATCGGCCTCGCTCTCTATCTCCTGTGTCTCCTCGCCTTGCAGCCAGGAGTCCTGCTCTTTGCGCAGCTCATTTAATTGCTCAAGCAGCGCGTCTTCCTGCTCGGTATACTCTTGCTCAGTAATCTCCCCCAGTTCATAGCGCATCCCCAGATTCAGGATTTCGCCCTCGATGCGGCTGCTCTCGCCGAGTAACTCTTCATCCACCTGCTCCTTGATTTGCTCAACAATGAAGAGCAGACCGCGCGCCGGCCCGGTAATGGGAAAGAGCAAGAGGTCGCTAATCAATCCCATCAGGAGCATCCTCCCAACTCATACTCAGGTCAACAAAGTGATAGGGCGGCACTGGTCCGCTATATCTGAACATGAGGCGCCCTTCCTGGGCAGCAGCAAGCGCGTTCACCTTCTCATGCAGAGGCTCTTGCCGAGTCTTCTCCAAGAGCAGGGCAGCATTCATGACCATCATATCGTTGTGCAGCCGGTTCTGCCTGACCTCGACGGTCAACGGCTCAAGCTCCTCGATGATCATCTGCGCCTCGTGATCGCTTTTCCAGGCGATGGCCTCGCTGGTCAACTGACCCAGTTCAATACGCTCGTTGACGGAAGTGCCGGCAATATCATGCCGCAGCGCGCGTATCCGGTCATGCCCGGCCACAATCTCCTCGAAGAGCCGCTCCTGCTTCCAGAATACCTTGAGATCAAACTCAACACAGCCCTGGATCGCTTCAAGCTGCTGGTGCAGTTCCTCGAAAGCTGCCCGCAGCAGCTTCTCACTCACCTCTTCATCGTCGAGGGCAATGGTGCCAAAGCTCAGCGGGATCACTGCGCTGTGTTCCATCGCCTCCAGAATCACCGCTTCATGCGCTAGCATATACTCCCGTTTGATGTCCAGCCGCCGTCTGGGAACATCGCTCACGATGGCTGCCAGGTCATCGTAACGCAGAAGCCGCACTGGATGCTCCGGGCCAGCGATTGGCTGAGCATGGAATGAAGCACTCGCGTTTTCAAGAGGCGCCGCGTGGGCAATACAATAGACATACGTACCCATCTGTGAGGATGATGCCATCGCCCCATCCTTTCCTTCCCCTGGATGCCTGGTATCCTTGCTCGTCAGGACACGCTTTGG
>CAZFWN010000069.1:0-14356 GCA_964522745.1 uncultured Ktedonobacterales bacterium | reverse complement strand
CCGCACCAGGGGTATCCCTCACCGAACCATATGCAGGCATGCAGTAGAACAGTCCTGGAAAGGAACACATCATGACCAATAACGCTGCACCACCTGCTCAGGAGGAACGCCAGCCGAGCCAGCAGCCATCCCAGGATGGCGCGGAAATGCAGGGCGATGACTTGCAGCGGTTGATTTCCCAAGCGTTGCAGCCGGCTCTTACCCAACTCCAGCAGCAAATGGTGCAAGAGGCAGAACAGCAGCTCGCGCCGCTGCGCTCACGTATCCAGCGGCTGGCCGAGCAGGAACTTGCAGCGACAGTACGCGATACGCACCAGCAGCAGGCGCACTCCCAGCCATCCTCGCAGAATGGCAGAGGCGCTGTTGCCACCAAGCAGCAGGAATCTGCTGCCCCTGTCGAAGCTCAGCAGGACGAGGGCGCTCAACAGCAGAGCGAGCCTGCCCTTGTGCGCTGGGGTGAAACGCTGGAGGGGGCGGCTGTGATCGTCCTCGCGCTGGGTGAGGTGCTTGATGGCATTGCCTTGCTTATGCAGGCGGTTGGACAGATGACTGGCGGAGGCTACCCCTCCCAGCCGGAACAGGAAGGTGACGCCTCTTCCCAACAGGAAGAGGGTGGTGAGTCGCTTTTACAGAAGGTTGGAGGAGCCGTATCGAGCAGTGCCTCCTCGCTCAAGCAGGCGGCAGGCCATGTGCTGGGTGGTGACTCATCCAGCCAGAAGCAGGAATCCTCCCTGGGAGAGCAGCAGGAAGACTCCGCTCAAAAAGAAGAGAAGGGCGAGGAATCGATGCTAGGAAAACTTGGTGAGGCCGTATCGAGCAGCGCTTCTTCGCTCAAGCACGCGGCAGGTCACGTGCTGGGTGATGGGCCTTCCTCCGCGCAGCAGTGGGGGCGCATCCTTGGGAGTGCTTCGGCGCTTGCGGTGGCGCTCAGCGAGGCGCTATCGTCCCAACACGGGAAGAGTGGTGGACTTTCCGCCTTGCCGCGCTGGAGCCGGGTCATGAAGCACGCGACGACGCTCTGGCACGAACTGCGTCAGGTGTGGGGCGATGGCGCGTCGTTCCAGCACGGCCAGGGCAAAGAGGCATCGTCCTTGCAGCGGGCCGGACAAATCCTGGGGGGTGCCTCATCGTTGATGGAGTCGTTCAGCGGCGGCTCGTCAACCCAGGACCGGCAAGATGATGGCGGGTCGTCATCTCACAAAGAGCAGGATGGTGGCGGTTCGTCTCAGAAAGGGAAAGGTGGCCTGCCAGCCCCGTTGAAGGCGCTTGCCGGCGGCGAGTCGTCAGAGAAAAAGGAAGGCGACGGCTCATCGCTCATCGATGCGCTGACCGGCGAGGACTCGCCGCTCCAGATGCTCAGGGAGTTCAGCAAACGCCAGCAAGGCCCTGGCGGGCTGGCACCCAAGGGGCCAATCGGGCGCAAACCGCCTCCAGGGCCGCTGCGACGGGACCGGCTGCCCGGCGCGCAATCGAATCCTCAATAAGCTGGTACGGTATAGAAGTTGCAATTTGCTTCTCTGGCAAGAGGGTCCAGAAAGAGCGGTCTTGAGCAGACGTCGAAAGGAAAGCGATCATGGCAGACGAGCAAGAGGAGCAAGAGGGCGAGTATCGTGGCAAGCAGGAGGGGGAGCATCAGCCGGAGCCGCGCGAAACACGGGGCAAGCATAAACCACAGCGCGATCAGGAGGAGGATCAAGAGGAGCGGCGGGGAGAGCAGCAGGAGGGTGATCAAGAAGAACGGAGAGGAAGGCGGCAGGATGATGAGGAAGAGAAAGCCCAAGGAAGAGAGGAACGGGGCGAGCGCAAAAGTGACCGAGAGGAACAACGGCCAGAGGGCAAAGAGAAGGCAGCTCGACACGACACCGGAGTAGTGAGTTCTCTCTCTGGGGTAGGCGAGGCAGTGCAAGGATTGGGGGATGGATTGCAACAACAACTGATGCAAGCCATCCAACCAATTGTGGATGCGCTTCGCAAGCAAATTGGGCAAGCGCTCCAGCAGCAGATGGACCAGGCGCTTGAGCCGGTTCAGCAGGCGATGCAGGATCAGATGAATCAAGTCATCGAGCCGCTGCGTAAGTCGCTGTATGAGCAGGTTGATCAGGCGCTGCAACCATTGCAGGAGACCCTTCAGAAGCAGACGGATGAGGCGTTAAAGCCGGTGCGCCAGACATTGCAGCAGCAAGTCGAGCAGACGCTAGAATCGGCGCTGCCATCAGGGCAGCGCCAGCCCCCACCAAAGCAAGGTGGCGATGGGAAGCACCGAGAAGAGCAGGCCGAAGGGTAAGTTATTTGCCTGAAGCGACGAGATGGACGGGCCACCCGGCGCACGCTGCGCCGGGTGGCCCGTTGTAGTATTGCTATGTTATGCGTTGGGTTTGCCAATCATGCCTTCGCGCCAGGCGTAGATAGCGGCCTGGGTGCGGTCTGCCAGGTGGAGCTTGCCCAGGATGTTGCTGACATGGCTCTTGACCGTATTCTCGCTGATAACCAGCCGCTCCGCAATCTCGGCATTGTTGTATCCCTCGGCAATGAGCTGCAAGACCCCCTGCTCGCGTTCGCTGAGCGCTGGAGTGGGGCCAGGATTTCTGGAAGGTGCCGCTTGAAGCTCCTGAACAACCCGCGCCGCGACATGCGGGTGCATCACCGCCTCGCCACCGGCAGCTTTGCGCACAGCATCCGCCAGTTCTGCGGTGCTGATGTCTTTTAAGACATAGGAGAGGGCGCCCGCCCGGATCGCCGGGAAGATATGCTCATCCTCATGATAAGACGTCAGGATGATGATCTGTGTGCGCGGGCTGATCTGCTTGAGGCGCCGGGTCGTCTCGACGCCATCCAGACCCGGCATCACCAGATCCATCAGCGTCACATCCGGCGCCAGTTCAGCCGCCAGGCGCAGTGCCTCCTCGCCGGAAGCCGCTTCTCCCAGGACAGCAATATCAGCCTGGGTTGCCAGAAAGGTACGGATGCCCCAGCGCACCAGTTGATGGTCATCCACAATGAGCAGGGTAATTGGTTGGGACATGCTTTCCGTTCTCCAAAATCTCTCCCGCTTCGCTGCCGTCGATCCCTTGTCATACACTCATCGCAGCAACAGAAGGGTTGTCGTCTAAACTGACAGCAGCCCGGCGTAGTAGAGGAACGCGCGCCTCAACGTGCGTTCCTCTGGCAGTGCTGTAGATCAGCAACGTGCCACCCACCGATTCCACTCGCTCGCGCATGCTGCTCAGACCCAGGCCCTGCCCTCTTGACTCGGTGAGATCAAAGCCCTGCCCATTGTCTTTGATCTGCAACACACCTGTCGCTGCCTCTCTGAAGAGGCGCGCCTCGACCTGCGTGGCCTCGCTGTGTCGGGCCACATTGCTGAGCGCTTCTTGCACGATCCGGAAGCACGCTTGCTCGACTTCTAATGAGAGCGAGAGATCATCGCCGAGTTCGGGCACTATCTTGATGCCGCTGTGTTGCGACCATTCATCGAGCAGTTCTTGCAGCGCTGCACTCAGACCCTTTCCAGCCAGCGCCACCGGGCGCAGCGCGCGAATCAGCGCTGTAAGTTCCTGCTGCGCCTGGCCGGCCAGCCGCTCGGCTTCGAGCAGCGTTTGCTCTGCTTGTGGGTGGTTGGTGACCTGGGCGCGAGCGGCTCCCAGCAGCATGGTGATCACAAACATCTGCTGTTTGACTGAATCGTGTAGATCACGCGCCAGCCGGTGGCGCTCCTCCACGACGGCCAATTCCTGGCGTGTAGTGAGCAGGGTTTGCAACTGCCCGGCCATGCTATTGAGGTCAGCGGTCAGTTGCCCCAACTCATCGTGCGAGGTATCGCGCACCTCCACCTGGAATTCTCCCCGGCTCCAGGCGTCGGCTGCCTGCGTAATCCGGCGCAGGCGGCGCGTAATGCCACGCGAGGCCCATAGACCAGACAGCGTGCCAACAACGCACGCCAGCAGTATGAAATAGAGCGCTCCAGGACTCAGCGATGCCAGAACGGTTGCTAGTGTGTCAGGTTGTTTGCTCGTATAGCTTGTATAGGTGAGTATTTGCCCCTCAGGGATGGTGAACAGCACACCAAGCACCTGTTGTCCATCTTTTGTCAGGACTGGGACCGCGACCACAGTGCGGCCATCGGCTAAGGTACGTATCTGGTCTGCTGGTGTCTGACTCCCTGCCAGCACCGCGCGAATAACCACTTGAGATTGTGGGTTAGTTATATCGCCAGGATCGGGTGTCCCACTGGCTGAAGCAGATGCCAACACCTTCCCATCAGCGTCCAGAACCGCTACCAGCGCAAAATTGCTAGAAAAACAGCACCCAGCCTGTTGCGCCTGGGAGTTTTTCCCTTGAGGGTGGCTTGTTGGATACATGAGGGTCGTTATCCAGGCTGCCAGTCCCTGTCGGTCTGGTGGGTTTTGCTCCAGATAGGGTGGGAGCTGTGACGCCTCCAGATCTTCTAATGACTTGGCAAAATAATATGTCTGGCTCAATTTGGGGGCCGATTGGGCCGTTGCGATGGCAGCCACCGTGTTGACGACTTCGATAAGCAGAGCAACAACCAGGGTTACCAGAATATAGGACAGCGTGAGCCGCCAGTGCAGCTTGCCAAAAGGTCGTCGTAATCGGCGCATGGCCTGCCTCCAATCAACGGGAAAAGCTGAGAAAAGACGCCCTCTCTGCCCCAGGCGCAGCCTCTGCCTCCTATCATCCGCTGGACATATCATACACCGGCAGTGATAGGGGCAGAGGCGGAGCGCGTTTGGGATCAGCTACTCGTAGCGCAGCACCTCCAGCGGGCGCACTCGCGTCGCGCCCCAGGCGACGCTGGCCGCCACAAGCAGGCAGAGGAAGGCGCTGCTCACCACCAGCCCCAGCACCACTGACGTGGGAACGCCGATCTCTATCTGGAGGCTGAGCTTGCCGAGTATTTCCGCCACGCCGACAGCGAAGACCATTGCCAGCAGTCCGCCCGTCAAGCCAGCGATGCCCTGCTCGATGAGTATTCCACTCAGCACACCTCGACTCCGCTGGCCCACCGCTTTCAGAATGCCCAGTTCGCGGCGTCGCTCCATCATTGCCAGCGCAACAGCATTGGCGATGATGATAATGCCTGCCAGGAAGGCCGGCAGGACGATGGCCTCTAACATCAGAATCAGGTTGTTGAAGTAGGTCTCAAACTGAGCAAATAGATCGGCATAGTTGTGAATCCAGACCCCCGGAACCGCCGTCTGAACCTCTGTCAGCACACGATCAGCGACCTGTGGGTCAACATGCAGCGTGAAGAGATAGTCGAACGTATTCGGGCCTATCGCGGTGACGACGCTGTTGTCCGCAATGAGATTGCCGGCCCGCTCTGCATAGGTTGCGTGGTTGGTATAGAGTCCAACGATGGTCAGCGTGACTTGTGGCGCGTTGGGCGGTGGCCCGCCGAACTTGGCGGTGTATTCAACGGTGATGGTATCGCCTGGTCTCAGGTGGAGTGCCGGGTCGGTATTATCCGGGTTCAGGATAACATTGTTGCTGCCCGCGTCGCTCGCGGTGAGCAGCCGCCCCTGGTCAAGAGCAATATCCGGCGCGGCAGGAACCTGCCCGCTCGCCAGGTCATAGCCAAGCACGCCATTGCCGAACTGTTCTGGTACTTGCGGCGCCTGTCCATTAACCTTCACGATCAGATACCCGGTACTGATGTATCGCTCCTGGCGCGTGACCCCTTGGGTGCGCTGTAGTTGCTGTTGTACCGCCGCCTCATCAGCAGGGAACGCGCCAACCGTCGCGTTGATCGCGTTTCCGGCCAGGTTGTACTGTGCCTTGAGACCCTGGCCCACAATCAAAATCAGCCCGACCCCAAAGACGCCAATGCACAGCGCGACCTGGGTAGTTACGGTACGCGCCTTTTGACGCCCGATGTTGCGCAGGGCCAGCTTGATGTTCGTTTTCCAGGCGCGAGGGGCCAGCAGGCTTATGAGAGCCAGCAGGGCGATACCCAACAGAAGCAAGCCAAGGGCCGGAACGAGCGCCGTGAGCCACACCGCTGCAAGCAGGGCCAGCATCACCACCAGCAGATAGCCCAGGTGGAGGGACTCCGGCACAGGCGCTTTGCTAATCAGCCAGGAGGCCACTGCAAAGAGTAGGCTGAGCAGCCCCAGCACAAGAACCGCGCCGATGACCAGTTCCAGTGCCATCGTCACATTCTGCAAGATGCTCAGCGCCAGCCCGAAGAAGAGCGCGATCAACAGCAGACCGAGCAGCGCGGTGCTGAGACGGCTTGCCGTCCTGGCCCCTTCGGGCAACTCACGCAGCACCGCCGATGGACGTATCTGGCTGGCCTGCACAATCGGCAGCAGCCCAAAGATTAAGGCAGTGACGCAGCCCATTGCGATGCCTGCCCCCACCGTCAGCGGGTCAATCGTTGCCGGGAGTGTCAGTGAAAAAGCGTTCTCGAAGAGCGGCTTGACCAGCAGGCTGACGCCTACTCCCAGCGCTGCGCCCAGGACGCCACCGACCAGGCCAATCAATCCAGCCTCCAGGCCAAAGAGCGCGTAGAGATCGCGGCGCTTGTAGCCAGCCGTCTTGAGCATGGCGATCTCCAGGCGGCGACGGCGCAGCAGCACCTGCATGGTGTTGACAATGCCCATGCCACCGATCAGCAGCGCCACCAGGCCCACCACGTTCAGGAACGAGCGGATGTCTTGCACGCGCTGTTGATTTTGTTGGAGCAGGAGGCTGGTTGTGAGTACAATCCCATCCGAGAACTGATGCAGCAATTGCTGCTGGGCCTGCGCGGCCAGGCTGGCGCTGTGACCGGCCACATCCGCGTAGACGCTCGCATAGCGAATGGGCGGTGCAGTGGCTGTGCGCAGCGAGGTATAGGTGTCGAAGGCCAGCAGTATCTGCGGCTGCTGGAAAAGGCCAGTATTGGTGATGATCCCGCCGACGGTGGCGCTGGTTGGGCGTCCATCGCTCAGGCGCAAGGTAAAGGTATCGCCGACACCCACCCCAAGCTGCTGAGCGAGATCCTGGGTCAGTACAACCGTTGTGCCGCTGAGCAGGTGGCTCAGTGTGCCGTCGCTGGGAGCCGCAAACGTTGGCGCGCCTGCCAGCGGGAAGTGGGCCGGATCAACCGCCAGGATACGATCAATGCGGGCCACTGGATGCGGCCCCACCGCTGATCCCTGGGTGCTGGCGACAGCGGTGTAGCTGCTAATGGTGCCCTGAGTGCGCAGGTGATCGAAGTAGGCAAGCTGATCGCTGGTCAAACGGAAATCAGTGAAGACCAGATCGCCGCCGTTGAGGTCGCGGATATTGCCGGTCAGGCTGGTATTGACCATATTCCCGACCAGTTGCAGCGAGACTATCGCCAGCACACCCACTGCAATGCAGAGGACGGCCAGCATCGTGCGCTGTCCGCCACGCGCCAGCGAGCGCGTGGCAGAGGTCCAATACATCCTGGCTTTCATTGGCTTCCTCTCATCCCTGTTGGGCAATCATGCCATCGACGATATGAATGGCGCGGTCAGCAGCGGCGGCAACTGCTGGGTCATGCGTGGCGATGGCAAAGGTCGTGCCGGTTTGCTCGCGCAGGTCGCGGATGAGATGGAGGATGTTGTCGCCGTTCTGTTTGTCCAGATTGCCGGTTGGCTCATCCATAATCACAATCGCGGGTGCGGTTGCCAATGCGCGGGCAATTGCCACGCGCTGCTGCTCGCCGCCAGAAAGCTGGTTTGGCTTGTTGCCCAGCCGGTGGCTCAGCCCGACCAGTCCCAGCATTTCTTTGGCGCGCTGCGAGGGTTTGCCCTGATGCTTACCGACGTAGAGGGGGATTTCCACGTTTTCCTGGGCAGTCAGCGTGGGAATCAGGTTGAACGCCTGGAAGACCATGCCAATCTTTTGATTACGGATGGCCGCCAGTTGCCCCTCGCTCATGCGTGTAATATCGATACCTTCAATCAGCACCTGGCCGCTGGTGGGATTGTCCAGCCCGGCAATAATGCCAAGCAAGGTCGATTTGCCGGAACCGGAGGGGCCAACGATGGCGATAAACTCGCCGGGTCGGATACGCAGCGTGATCTGTTTCAGAATCTCGATGCGGCTGCGTGCAAAGGGCAGCGACTTGTGCAGATTGATGGCTTCCAGCGCTGGAGTTGGATTGGTCATCGGGGAGGGCGATGGTGACGAACTTACAAATGTCTGGCTCATCTGGCTCTTGTCCTTTCTCAGCATGAGCATGCTCCTGAGGAGATGCAGCGCGCTCAAACGATCATGGTGCTGTTGCGCTGCTGCTCTGAGTATGCCTTGAGCCAGGCGAGGTGTCATCATGCTGGAGAGTGGTTCTGCCTCATTCTGGAGAATGATTCTGGCGAGAAGATGGGCGTCCTCTGCGGAATGAGAACCATGATCTGGCCTCAAATAAGACAGGCCGCACAGTGAAAGGGGAACTGTGCAGCCTGTCTGGGCGCGAGGTTGGCAGAATGTCGAGTCCTTTATGCCGCAGGTAGGAATGCCTGGTTCCCATACGATCCGCCCAAAACCGCCTGGGAAGACGCGCCCAGCCAGCGGTCCAGCACGGTAGCGTAGACCTGGCGGAAGTCGATGGTGAACTTCAGGTTGCCGGTCTGATCCAGGTTGCCCAGGTCTGGTGGCTCGCCGAAGAAGCCGCCGGTGACGGCGTTGCCCAGCACAAAGAGCGGCGCGGCGGTGCCATGATCGGTGCCCACGTTGCCGTTTTCATGTACGCGCCGGCCAAACTCCGACCACGTCATGACGACTACCTCATCGGCTTTGCCGTGCGCCGCCAGATCGGCGTAGAAGGCCGAGACGCCCTCGGCCAGCGTTTGCAGCAAGATGGGCTGGTCTTTCGCCTGATTAGCGTGCGTGTCGAAGCCGCCCAGCGTGATATAGCCCACGCGCAGCCCTAGCCCCTGGCAGATGGCTTCGGCCAACACCTGCAAGCCAGCAGCAAAGCTGCCTTTGGGATAGGTCACGGCGGGCTTATACGCCGCGTCCGCATCCTGGAGTTGCTTCGCGCCTTGCTGCGCGTTCTGCGCCGTCGCGTCCAGCAGCGCGGCATAGGGCGCCGTTTTAGGATACGAATCGTACAGGCGCATCAATGCCTGGGTGCGCGCGTTCACGCCCGATGGGTTCTTCGGGTCGGGCGCCAGTTGATAGGTTTTGGGCTGGACGACGGTTGGCACCTGCGCGTTGATCGCCCGCAGCGCGGTGGGCAGTTGCACGCCAACATCGAGCGCCTGGAAGGGGTGGCCGTCTTTATCCACCAGCCCCGCCACATACTTGCCCAGCCAGCCGTCGCCGCCCTGGCCGTTCATGTCGAGCGTCTGCCAGATGTCCATCGCCTGGAAGTGCGAGAGGCTGGGGTTGGGATAGCCTACGCCCTCCACGATAGCAAATTTCTGCTGATCCCAGAAGGGCTTGAGCGCCTGCAACGCCGGATTCAGCCCCAGGCGGTCATTGAGCGTAATCACATCTTTCTGCTGGATCGCCAGTGTCGGGCGCGCCTGATAATACAGGCTGTCGGTGTAAGGCACAATCGTATTCAGGCCATCATTGCCGCCGGCCATCTGAACGACGATCAGCGTGCGGCCCTGCGCGTCAAAGGCGTAGCGATCACCATCCTGCGCGGCGTTATGCGCGGCGCGTACCGCTCGCCCAAAGATCGAGGGCATAATCATGCCGGCAGTCACGACCAGCAGGCCGTCTTTCATCATGGCCCGGCGCGAAATGTTAAACATGAAGGAACCTCCTCAGTTCAGTTGATACTCCGGCATGGACATCACCAGATAGTACAGGCCGCGCACGCTCTCGCCGGAGAGCCGCTTGCCCCCCGCCAGCGCCAGGCTATCCGAGCCGCTGCCGGCGGGGCTGGAGTTCACGTAGTCAACCAGCATCTGGCGGCGCGGGCTATCGATCTGGCCGTCGATCAACTGATTCAGGACATAGGCCACAAATTTGTCAGCCGTATCGATGTGCTGCTTTTGAATATCCGCCTGCACGCGCTGCACAAAATCGGGCGAAGCGCTCATATACTCCACCAGGGCGTTGATGACATTTACCCGCGTCATCCAGGCGCCGGTATTGAGCCAGTTGGCGCTGACCTGATCGCCCGGCCAGCCGGCCACATTGGGCGGATCAAAGAGCGTCTGCCCCATAATGTCCAGCGCCCCCACGAGCGTTCTGGCGCCCTGCTTGCCCTGCGCCGGCACGTTCAGGCCCAGGTTGCGCAGCCCACCGACGACAAACTCCGCCGGACTCTTGATGCGCGCCCGATACGCCTGGGGCGAATAAAAGGCCGGCGAATTGAGCATGGCCTTCATCATCGCGCCAATGTTATGGTTGCTGCTGTGCCAGGCGTCTACCAGCGGCTGAATATCGGCAGCGCTGGGCGTCTCATAGGCGAAGAAACGCCAGAGCCGCGTGGCGAGAAACTTCGGCGTCACCGCTTGCGTGCAGATGATGCGCGCGATGTCTTTATAATCAAAGTTGCCCGTTTGCCCTAGAAAGGTTTTGTTGCCGGTGTCATGGAACTGTGGGCGGAAGACGGCCTTGCCCGTCTGGAAGTCCACCACCCAGCCGGTGAGCGCCCGCGCCGATTGCTCGATGTCCGTCTGCGTATAGTTGCCGACGCCCATCGAGAAGAGTTCCATCTCCTCGCGGGCAAAGTTCTCGTTTGGCGCGCCCTTGAGGCTGTGGTTGCCATCCAGCCAGAAGAGCATCGCCGGGTCGATGGTGATGCCGGCCAGTAGGTCATCGAAGCGGCCAAAAGCGTTCTGGCGCAGGAAGTCGTTTTGCTGCTTGATGAGCGGATAGCCCTTTTTGCCGCCTACTTTGCTAAAGCTGCTGGTCAAGAGGCCCGCCCAGAAGAGCGTCATCTTCTCTTCCAGCGGATGGGCCGAGTAGAGCATGCGCGTCAGCCACCACAGTTGAATATCCACAACGGTCGAGTAGTCGAAATTGGCCGAGGCGATGCGCTGGTCCAGGTCTGCATTAGAAATCTTCTGGAAGTTGAGCAGGCGGTCCACCGCGCCGCTCAGCCCCAGCGCGCCGTAGCTGGCAACATCGCCCGGCCCCGCGCCAAAGCCGGCGCGGCGCAGCAGATGCGCGATCTGCTGATCGCTTCCAATCTGGGTGGCGTTGTGCGAGGCCGTCAGGTTGTGGACAGTAAAGCCGGCGGCCACTGCCACGCTTGCCAGCCCGGCCACCCCCGCGCCGACCAGCAGCGTGCGCCGCGAGACGCGCGGACCACCCCTGCGCTTACGGGCTGCCGGCGCGCTGCCACCCACCCCTGCTGGCAAGGATGCTGGCGCTCCTCCTGTCAGCCTGGAGACCGGCGGCATCGCTCCCGTCTGCCGAAGCCAGGCATCGTTGCTGGATTGCTCCCAGGGTAGCGAATCTGGGGGCGGCGCCTGAAACGCCGCCGTTGGCAGTGAGTCAATCGTATTTCCAGGCGTGATGGCCGGCCCAGAGCTTCTGCCCGGCGTCAGCGGCTGTGTGGGCCGCTCGTCGTATGGTGGTTCATTGGGCGGATACTGTTTTGTCTGCATTCGAGACCCCCAAGAAATGCTCCTTCAATCGTTCATCGATTTTCCAGGACCACTCAGCGCTTTTTCATCTAAGAGTAGCATGCAGCATAAGGCTTAGAGGAAGCTGAGTATCAGGTTAAAATCTCGGCAGAATGGTGGGTAGTGGACAGGGAGGAAGATCAGAGTGGCCGATACATGCTATCTTTATAGACAAGATTCTATCCTGTCGGGAGAAGTAGCAGCGTATGAGTGTGGAGATCGTATCAGGTAGGTTGCAGGCCGTACCGTTTGAACGGTTTTTAGCATTTCATCAGTCGTTTGATGGCGAGGGACAGGCGATGGGGCGTGTGTGTTTCCAGTGCGGAGGGCGCTGCGAGCAGCAGAAGATTGGGACGCTGATGCCTGGGGAGAAAGAATTTATTGCCAACCAGCTAGGTATATCTGTGCCAGCCCTGGAAGCTGCCTCGCTTGATCGCCTGATCACGCCAAGAGGCGAGGTCGATGTCCTCAAGCTGGGCGCAGGCTGCTCGTTTCTCAATGCCTGCTATCAATGCACCCTGGCGCGCAGCAAGGTCAAGCCTGTCCTCTGTGAGATTTACCCAGTGGTTTTCCAGGTCGAAATGATCGGGGGCACAGAGCAGGAGCCAGCGCTCGAAGTGCGGTTCCTGGTGGATGAGATCGACTGCCCGCTCATGCACCCCTCTGCTCGCTGGGCGAAGCGCACCATCCGCAATCCACACTGGCAGCGCCACCGCGAGTATTTTCAAACCACCGGCATCGAGCGGCTGCGCCAGGTAGGCGCGCCTGCCGCCTGGTATTGGATCGCCGACCAGTATGACAGCGAAAACTTTGACTATCGCGCCCTGGAGCGGCTGCGCCATGTGCCGGTGACTCAGTACGATACCTTCACCCTGGAAGAACTGCTCGCCTGCCGTATCGAGCGCGGCCTGGTTTGACGCCCTGGCCTGATGCGGGCTATAATCGATGGTTGGACTGACGTTTTTTGGCTCTACACATGATCTTTTGCTCGATGGAGGGCTGGCTATGCCCAAATTGTATGGCTGGGTGCGCGAGGTGATCCCCGGCAGTCCCGCCGATCTGGCCGGGGTGCAACCGGGCGACTTACTGCGCAGTATTAACGGCCAACTGGTGCGCGATCTGGTGGATTACCGCTTCTATCAGGCGGATGAGGAGCTGGTGCTGGCGGTGGAGCGCCCCGTGCATGGGCAGACCTCGCTGGTGGAGTTGCAGGTAGCAAAAGACCCGGATGAAGACCTGGGCGTGCTTTTTGGCGAGGAGCCGGCGCCATTTATCCGCCAGTGCGCCAATAAATGTGTCTTCTGCTTTATCAAGGGCTTGCCGGAGCGCAAACAGCCGCAGCGCGGGCTGCCGCTCGGCATGCGCGATTCCTTATATATCAAAGATGATGATTACCGTTATTCCTTCTTGTTTGGCAACTTCATCACCCTGACCAACCTCAAAGAGAAAGACTGGCAGCGGCTAGAGGAGCAGCGCCTCAGTCCGCTCTATGTCTCGGTGCATGTCACCGACCCGGAACTGCGCCGCAAGATGGTTGATGGCCCCCGCGCCGGCGAGGTGCTGGAGCATCTACAGCGGCTGGGCGCGATGGGCATTCAGGCGCATACCCAACTGGTCCTCTGCCCGGAGATCAACGACGGCGCCTGGCTGGATAAGAGCATCGAAGACCTGGCTGCCCTCCGCCCGGTGGTGCAGAGCATCGCGGCGGTGCCCGTCGGCCTGACCAAGCATAACAATATGCTCAAAGTCGGCGATCTGCCTGCTATGCGGTCTTACCGTATAGATGAAGCCCAGGCCGTTGTCAAGCAGGTGCAGGGTTGGCAGAAGCGCTTCGAGGCCGAAACGGGCGAGCCGTTTATCTACCTCTCCGATGAATGGTACTTCATCACCTGGAAGAAGTTTCCGCCTGCGCGGCACTACGGCGCCTTTGAGCAGATTGAGAACGGCGTCGGTATGACCCGCGCCTTTCTTGATGGCTGGCGTCGCCAGAAGCGCCGCCTGCCGGCGGCCCTGCCCCGGCCCACGCGCCTGACGCTTATCACCAGCGCGATGGCCGCGCCCATTCTGTATCCGGTGGCGGCTGACCTCAGCCAGATCACGAATCTGGAGGCGCGCGCCCTGCCGGTGGCGAATCAGTTTTGGGGGCCGCTTGTGACCGTCGCCGGTCTGCTCTGTGGCCAGGATGTGCTGGACGTCTTGACTGGTCTGGCCGCACGCGGGGAACTCGGCGATCTGGTCGTGCTGCCGCGTGTCATGCTGGACAACGCCGGCGAGCGCTTCCTGGATGACATGACCGTCGAGAACTTCAAGGCGCGGGTGCCGGCCCGTGTCGAATTTGCCCGCAGCGCCGAAGAGTTGGCAGCGTTGATCCAGAGCCTTGTGGGATATGAGGTATCCCCAATTTCCTCTGGGGCGGTGGAGACACCGGCCTGGTGACAGGCTATTCTTTACCTTCGCTTCATCTGCTTTTAACAGAAGACTGCTACCTTTCTTATGGCGCTGGGTTCGCTTGACTCCTCTCTCATACTTCTGATGTGTTCCCCAGCGCAACGAAAGAAGATAAAAGGAAGGTAGTATGAAACGACTGTTGCGCAGGACACCCGTGATCTTTGGGGGCCTGGCGGTCTTGATTGCCATCACCGGCCTGATGGCGAGCGGCGTCCTGGCTGGCAAGGCGCCAGCAGCCCGAAGCGACGGAGATGGACAGGCCATCCAGCATCTGGTGGTCATCTTTCAGGAGAATGTCTCCTTTGACCACTACTTTGCCACCTACCCCTACGCGACCAATCCGGCGG